>NZ_VPAU01000005.1:0-196295 GCF_013419095.1 Acinetobacter sp. YH12105 | reverse complement strand
CTTGAATTTGCTGCCAGATATCATCGGTGAGAAGAGTACGTGCCATTGAAAAAATATAGAAATCAAAAGAGCTTAAAGGAGGATTTTAAGTATTTAAAACCAATTTTTCAAATGAGGACACGCCCTAATAAAGTCTGTGACATAAAAAATTAAGCTGAGACAGCCCTGCTTTTCAGTCCATTGACTTTAATTTTTTATAAGGTGGTCCACTCTTTACGCACATCTTCTGCTGTTTTATTGAGCACTACGCTATCGTCTTTGATTTCGCTTACCCAACTCAAGGGAATCAGATGATGCTCATTATTTTCATCATCACTTCTTGTCAATTTAATTGAATCCTGACCTTCTAAATGGTCTACCTTCCCGACTTGAGTACCACATGAAGCAATGACTGAAGCATGTTCTTTAATATCACTTGCATTAAAATTGTTCATTCTATTTGCCTGTTTCTAGAAGTTGAGAGGAACAGTCTAAGCAATAAAAAACGCCACATGTGTAAGGGTTTTCAGGCTTTGGGTTTTGAAGGGTTAAGAATGTAAACGCTTAGCACGGTTTAACCCACTACATAACAAAAATGCTTTTTGAAGTTGAGTATTCAGATATTTTTATAGCTTGATGAATTGGATGTGAAGATGTGAAGATGTGAAGATGTGAAGATGTGAAGATGTGAAGAAAGGTTAATTATTTAATGCCTGAAAATAAAGAAAGAAGATGAAGCTTAGGCTTGATCTTCTTTCTGACCATACATCCAAGTTGCAGCGATATATACACAAAAACCACTTGCCATTAAAATACCTGTAACCATTGTTAAGATCTCCCGTTTCAATATCTGCATTATGTAAAAGTTTTATGACAGTTATATGACAATCCGGTTTTTTATTAAATTTTAAATAAATAATTAAAATTCAACTACTTAATCAAAAATAATAATAAATATGACTATTTTTAGTCTGAAATATGACACTAAATATGACCAATTACTGTCATATTTGACCCGTTGAGCAGCTAAAGTCCTCCTTTAAATTGCCTAAACTATAAACTTTCGGCCAATGCTCGCCCAAAATGCCCACAACCCGATTCTTTTGTCTTATAATTTAGCCCGCTAGCTATCAGCCCGCTCAAGAGATATTTGTATGACAACTATTATCAAGCAAGATGACTTAATCACATCGGTTAAAGATGCGCTTCAGTTCATTTCTTACTATCACCCACAAGACTTTATCCAAGCGATGAGCCGTGCGTATGATCGTGAAGAGAACAAAGCTGCTAAAGATGCGATCGCGCAAATCTTAATTAACTCACGCATGTGTGCAGAAGGCCACCGCCCAATCTGTCAAGATACCGGTATCGTCAACGTATTTGTTGAAGTGGGCATGGATGTTAAATTCGATTTAACCATGGGCCTGGATGATGCAATCAATGAAGGCGTACGTCAGGGTTATTTAGAAAACTCCAACGTGCTTCGTGCATCAGTTCTGGCCGATCCTGCTTTTGGTCGTAAGAATACCAAAGACAACACTCCTGCCGTGATTTACCACAAACTTGTGCCTGGTAATAAAGTAGATATCACTGTAGCAGCCAAAGGTGGCGGTTCAGAAAATAAATCTAAACTCGCAATGTTGAACCCATCTGATTCAATCGTAGATTGGGTACTGAAAACTGTTCCAACGATGGGTGCAGGCTGGTGTCCACCAGGTATGCTAGGGATTGGGATCGGTGGTACTGCTGAAAAAGCCATGATGCTTGCCAAAGAAGCATTGATGGAAGAGATCAACATGGACGAATTACTTCGTCGTGGTCCACAATCTAAACTTGAAGAACTTCGTATCGAAATCTTCGAAAAAGTGAATGCTTTGGGTATTGGTGCACAAGGTCTTGGCGGTTTAACCACTGTACTTGATATTAAAATCAAAGATTATCCTTGTCATGCTGCAGGTAAACCAGTCGGTATGATCCCGAACTGTGCTGCGACTCGTCATGCACACTTCACACTTGATGGTTCAGGTGTTGCACATATTCAGGCACCAAAACTTGAAGACTACCCATCTGTGACTTGGGATTCTTCAACGTCTAAACGCGTTGATCTGGACAACATCACGCAAGAAGAAATGAACTCTTGGAAACCAGGCGATACGCTGCTTCTTAACGGTACAATTTACACTGGCCGTGACGCTGCGCACAAACGCATGGTGGACATGCTGAACAATGGTGAAGAACTTCCTGTTGATCTTAAAGGCAAGTTCATCTACTACGTAGGTCCAGTCGATCCAGTTGGTGATGAAGTCGTTGGTCCTGCAGGTCCTACCACTGCAACGCGTATGGACAAATTCACACGTCAAGTTCTTGAAGCGACCGGCATGTTTGGCATGATCGGTAAAGCGGATCGTGGTCCTGCTGCCGTTGAAGCAATCAAAGACAATAAAGCGACTTATTTAATGGCTGTAGGTGGCGCTGCGTACCTCGTGTCTAAAGCGATCCGTGAAGCTGAAGTGGTTGCCTTTGCTGACCTGGGTATGGAAGCGATCTACAAGTTTGTGGTGAAAGATATGCCGGTCTCTGTCGCGGTTGATGTGAATGGTACTTCTATTCACGCGACTGCACCGAAAATCTGGCAAGCTAAAATTGGCAAGATTCCAGTCGTGGACGCTGCTGCAGGCTAATTTTGACTGCAATAACAAAGCACCCTCTATCGGTAATGCCAGTCAGTTAAGGAATTGACTGGCATTTTCTTCTTGAAATTCATGATTATATCTGATAGATAGAAAAGTCATCTGCAACTGTTTGAGGCATGAGGTGTATTGCACCGCAAGATTTAAAAATGATTGTTTCTGCGACAAACTTACTAGTCGATGGTGGCTGACGAGTTTTGCGGATGAGGAGTGTTGCTCCGCAAGATGCCTTCCTTGCGAAGCTTCGCTTCTCATTTGGGCGAAACCAAAGTAACAAATAATTTACAAGAATTTGATTTATAAAATTAATACTCCGCTGTGAATGACTAAAAAATTAAAGAGTCTATTTCTAAACTCCTTAACTGATCAACATTACCCTCTATCGGTGCTTTTTTATTATATTTATTCTGGGAAATGTTCCATTACCAAGTACGCGGATCCCAAAGTTTAAAAGGTGCCTTCAACTGTACATCTAATGATGGATCATAAGCAGTTGGTTCAATTTTCTGGGCTTTTTTGCGAATCTGGCCAGTTTCCTGATCTTGCGCCACAAAGTTAAAACTGTGAGATTTAAGCTGAGTAAAAGCAATTTCATTCAGACCGACCTTTTCCGGCATGAGCATGAAGGGCCCCGAGACACTACGCCGCGTGCTGATATTTTCTTCATCATATTTAATAAAATAGGATTGTCCTGCTTCCACACTAAAATCCAGATATTTAGGCTTCTGAAAATGCAAAGCACCCAACGGTCGACTGGTACTTAAACGATATGTTCCTGTAGGAACTTCAATCCAGTAATAATGATTATGCAAAAGACTTGGAATATGTTCTTGATTGATAAACAGGCTGGCAGCGACAATTTCCTGACGGTTCCATCTGGAATCAGGACGGTATAAATACACGATGGCGGCTTGATCATGTTGTGGTTTCACCGTTTGAAACTGATTGCCCTGCTTTTGATTGACCCAGCCACCAATAGTAAACATACCAATACGATGCTGTTCCACAAAGCCCGGTTTTTTTTCAAGATCAATATTTTTTAGAGTGCTGAGTGACTGTGTAGGCTCAACGACGGCTTTCTTACCATGACACCCCAGCAATGCCAAACTGCTGATGAGTACAATTGCGACTCCACGCATGCTTATCCCTCACTGCGTCTTTATTCTTTTATATGCAAGTGCTTTGCGATTTATTTTTTATAAGTTTTAGGCATCCACGCCTAGTCAATCAGATTAACATCCAGCTTTATTTTTGGAAATAAAAAACCTGCGAAAACACGGAGTTTTCGCAGGTTTCGGATGAATAGCAGTTAAGCAGATTTGCTATTCACCACTTTTAAATCTATTTTTGTCGCTGTCTCTTGCTGCTCATGCGGTTGACGCTCGGCACGATATTCTGGCTCTGCTTCACCTTTAATCACCGCTTCATTGACGACTACTGTACCGACATCGCTGCGGCTTGGCAGGTCATACATAGTTTCGAGTAATGAATTTTCCAGGATCGAACGTAGACCACGCGCACCAGTATTACGCTCAACCGCTTTTTTTGCCACGGCACGTAATGCGGATTCTTCAAAGACCAGATCCACGTCTTCCATATCAAACAAATGTTGATACTGACGGGTTAATGCATTCTTCGGTTCAGTCAGAATCTGCATCAATGCTTCTTCATCTAACTCATCCAAAGTAGCAATCACCGGCAAACGACCAATAAATTCTGGAATCAAACCAAATTTTACCAGGTCAGTTGCTTCAACTTGACGGAACAGATCAGACAGCTTCTTGGTTTCATCTTTTTTACGCACTTCTGCGGTAAATCCGATGCCACCTTTTTCCTGACGCTGCTGCACAATTTTCTCAAGTCCAGAGAATGCACCACCACAGATAAACAGAATGTTGGATGTATCAATCTGAATGAATTCTTGCTGCGGATGCTTACGGCCACCTTGGGGCGGAATCGAAGCAACCGTACCTTCGATCATTTTCAATAAAGCCTGCTGTACGCCTTCACCCGATACATCACGCGTAATCGATGGATTTTCAGACTTGCGGGTAATCTTGTCGATCTCGTCGATATAGATAATGCCCTTCTGTGCTTTCTCGACATCATAATCGGCTTTTTGCAAAAGCTTCTGTACAATATTTTCTACATCTTCACCCACATAACCTGCTTCGGTCAGTGTGGTTGCATCTGCCATGGCAAAGGGTACATCAAGAAGGCGCGCAAGCGTTTGTGCAAGCAAGGTTTTGCCTGAGCCCGTCGGGCCGACCAGCATGATATTACTTTTTGAAAGTTCAACTGAATCGTCAGCTTTTTTGCCATTATTCTGCACTTTCAGGCGCTTGTAATGGTTATACACTGCAACCGACAAGGTCTTTTTTGCGATATCCTGACCAATGACATATTGATCCAAGGCCGCACGGATTTCCTGTGGTTTCGGCAAAGGACGATTGGCCCAGTCATTGGTTTCCACCTGTTGACTGGTTTGAACCAAATCTAAGCATACGTCCACACATTCGTTACAAATGTATGCGTCCTCGCCTGCAATCAGCTTCCCGACTTCAGACTGCGTTTTACCGCAAAATGAACAATGCTTTTGTCCTTGAGGATGTTCGGACATATTTACTCCACTATCTGAATCTTTAAAACTTATGGACGTTTAGTTAAAACTTCGTCCACAAGACCGTATTCTTTCGCTTGCTGAGCAGTCATAAAGTTATCACGGTCTGTATCGCGTGCTACTTTCTCGTATTCCTGACCGCTGTGTTCAGCCATTAAACGATTTAAACGTTCTTTAATAAATAGAATTTCACGGGCATGAATTTCAATATCCGAAGCCTGACCACGGAAACCACCGAGTGGCTGATGAATCATAACACGGGCATTTTCTAAGCAGTAACGCTTACCTTTAGTTCCGGCATTGAGCAGGAAGGCACCCATAGATGCTGCCTGCCCCATACAATAGGTCACCACGTCAGGTTTGATAAACTGCATGGTGTCATAAATTGCCATACCTGCAGTCACTGAACCACCTGGCGAGTTGATATATAAATGAATATCTTTATCTGGATTTTCAGCCTCTAAAAACAACATTTGCGCAACGATAAGGTTCGCCATATTGTCTTCAACTTCGCCCGTCATAAAAATTACACGTTCACGCAAAAGGCGTGAATAAATATCAAAAGAACGCTCACCACGAGAGGATTGTTCTACCACCATTGGCACTAAAGCGTTTTCAATCGTTGGAACATACATACGTTTATTTATTCCTAAATTTTTTGTGACCTAACCCATAATCACAATATGAGGGATAATCACTGAAATTGCAAAAAATTCGCCAATAAATCCATCATATTTTTTGCATTAGTTTTGTGAAAATCAGAAATGCTTTTTTCAGGCATCAATATGAAAAAAAGGCGCATCAAGCGCCTTTTTTATGGAAAGCTAAAATTAAGCTTGTTGACGAGCTTGCTGCTCTTTCAATAAGTCTTCATAGCTTACAGTCGCATCAGTTACTTTAGCAGAAGCCAAAATGTAATCAACAACTTGGTCTTCTAGTACAACAGCTTCGATTTGTTGACGTTGTTGCGCATCGTTTTTGAAGTATTCGATCACTTCGTTTGGATCTTCATAAGAAGACGCCATGTCTTGGATATACGCTTCAACACGTGCAGCATCTACTTCGATTTTCGCATCAGCTAAAACACGGCTAACCAATACGCCAAGTTTTACAGATTTTTCAGCTTGTTCTTTGAACAATTCGTCTGGAAGCATGCTTGAATCAAATGCTTGCGCACCTTGAGCACCGAACTGTTGAGTGAACTGCTGAATCATTTGTTGACGTTGACGGTCAATTTCTTGAGCAAGCATAGCCGCTGGAAGTTCAACTTCGTTTGCAGCAACAAGCGCATCAAAAGTCGCACCTTTTACCTGGTTACGCAGGCCGTTTTTCACTTCACGTTCCATGTTTTTACGAACGTCAGCTTTCAACTTCTCAACGCCTTCTTCTTCAGATACACCGAAGATTTCCAGGAATTCAGCATCAATTTCTGGAAGTTTTTGTTTTTCAACAAGCTTCACAGTGATTTTGAATTGAGCTTGTTTACCAGCAAGGTTTTCAGCTTGGTAATCTTCAGGGAAAGTTACATCAATCACTTTCTCTTCGCCTTTCTTCATACCAACGATGCCGTCTTCGAAGCCAGGAATCATACGGCCAGAACCGAGTACAAGTTTGAAGTCTTCAGCAGCGCCGCCTTCAAATTTCTCGCCATCAACCGTACCTTCAAAATCGAAAGTCACTTGCATGTCTTTTTTAGCCATGCCTTTGGTTTCAGCCCAAGCAGCACGTTGTTTTTGAAGATTTTCGATCATCTTCTCAACGTCTTTATCGTTGACTTCAGTTGCTTTACGTTCAACTTCCAGACCTTCGAATTTCACTTCAACTTCTGGATAAACTTCAACAGTCGCTGTATATACCAGCGCGTCGTCTTTCATTTCAGTTTTTTCGATGTTTGGCATGCCCACAGCATTGATTTTCTCTTGCTGGATTGCTTCGAAAACTGTGTCACGAATAATATCGTTTACCACTTCTTGGTAGATACCCGCGCCGTATTCACGACGAACTACGTTTACAGGCACTTTACCTGGACGGAAGCCGTTGATCTTCGCAGTTTTAGCAGTGCGTTTTAAACGAGCTTCAAATTGCTCATTAATACGGCTCGTCGGTACAGAAACATTTAAACGACGGGCAACGCCCGAAACCGCTTCAGAAGTTACTTGCATGGCTTCCTCTATATATTAGGTTATAACAGGTTTATAAAAATGTGCCACATTATATGACAACATTTAAGGATATACAAAAAATACGCGCGAGTTCCAGTTTTTAAACCCTTTTTTTACTTGAATTGGCATCTTTTCAAATATTCAGGCGATTAAATTGAAATGAAGGAATTGTATATTTTTATTGCAAATGATAAATATTATCACTAGTATTCACTTTCAAATTTGATACAAAACTCTGAACTCTCTCCATATTGGAATTTTGGTTATGCGTGATTTTAATCTTCGACCTTTAGCTGTGGCTATTCTTGGGGTTACAACAGCTGCTGCACATGCTGAAACAACAAGCACAACATCTGTTCCGACAACTCAACTTTCCACGATTGTGGTGTCAGCGGCTGGCTTTGAACAAGAATTAAAAAATGCACCTGCCTCTATTAGTGTGGTCACTGCTGAAGACCTAAAGAAAAAGGGCATTACCAGCATTGCTGATGCACTTACAGAAGTTCCTGGTGTTGACGTACGTAATGGTCAAGGTAAAACAGGCGGCCTTAATATCCAAATGCGTGGTTTAAATCAAAGCTACACCCTTATTTTAATTGATGGTCAACGTCAAAATACCTCTGGCTCAATTGGCCCAAACGGTTTTGGTGAATTCTCTACCAGTTTTATGCCACCTTTAGCTTCTATTGAACGTATTGAAGTGATTCGTGGTCCAATGTCTACACTATATGGCTCAGATGCAATGGGCGGTATTATCAACATCATTACCAAAAAGGTCTCTTCTGAGTGGAATGGTAATGTTTCTGTTGAGCAAAATATTCAAGAAAATTCTGAGATTGGCAATAACTGGAAAACTAGCGCAGTCGTAAATGGTCCATTGATTCAAGATAAGCTTGGCATTCAAGTACGCGGTGAGTTTTTCCATCGTGACGAATCAGATCGACTTGTGACACCTGCAAAAACTATTGATGAAGGTAGTCAAGGACGAGATCCTCGTACTGTAGAAGCAAATAATTATGCTGTTGGTACAAAATTGACCTATAACCTGAATGATAATGTGTCTACTTGGGTTGATTTCGATCATTCTGAACAACGTTTCAATAATAGCGATGCTCGCTTAGGCGAACTTTACGAATTCAACCGCACGACAGGTTTACCATCTGGCCCAGGCTCATATAAAGATGAAATCAAATTTTTAAGAGATCGTATTTCTGCTGGTGTCGATACTGAGTTAAATTTCGGTCAATGGAAAACGTTTGCAAGCTATGTAACTTCTGAACAAGAAGGTCGTCGCTTACCTAAAGGTAATGTTCCTGAATACAACTATTTCTCTGATGGTACCCAAGATCGTATCTTAGAAAATAAAGACTTAACTGTTGATTCTCGTATAATTTCAACGCTTGGCAATCATAAAGTTACTGCTGGTGTTGAATATAAAGATGGTGAAACCATTGACAATTCAGCAGGTAATAGTGTTGCATTTGAGCAAGACTCTTGGTCTATATTTGCTGAAGATGAATGGAATCTAACTGATTCACTTGCGCTCACTTTCGGTGGTCGCTACGAAGACCATAGCGCTTTTGGTGGCCACTTCACACCTCGTGCTTACTTAGTTTGGAATACGAATGATCAATGGACATTAAAAGGTGGCGTGAGCACAGGCTATAAAGTTCCAACAGCCAATGATCTCCATAGCGGCATTAACGGATTTAGCTCTCAAGGTCGAAACGTGACCTTGGGTAATCCAGATCTTAAGCCTGAAGAAACCACAAACTATGAGCTTGGTTTCGTTTACGATAACTTATCTAATTTCTCTTTAACGACTACGGCATTCTTTACTCAATTTAAAGACATTATTGTCAGCGATGCACGTGTGTTTGAAAACTGTTTATGGGCAGGTCGCCCAGCAGGACAAGCGCCTGCGAGTGACTGTATGACTGTAGGTAGTTTCGATAATCAACAAAACTTCGGCTTTAAAGGTAATGCTGATAAAGCTGAAAGCTATGGTGTTGAGCTAAGTGCAAAATACGATATCTCTCCAAGCTTTGATGTAAAAGCAAACTATACGTGGTTAGAATCTGAAATTACCGAAGGTGAAAACAAAGGTAATCCTATTGAAAATACACCTCGTCATGCTTTGAACTTCACAGGAACTTGGTATGTTAATGATAAGTTCACCACATGGTTAGAAGCTGAATATAAATCTGATCGTGTTCGCTTCACGAATCCTAATCTTAATGATGTAAATATAAGTCGCGAGATTGATGCCGTTGGTAATAAATTAAAAGCATATGAGTTATTCAATTTAGGTGCTTCTTATAAAGTAAGTAACCAAGTGACGGTTTCAGGTCGAGTGAATAACTTATTGAACAAAGACTTTGGCGACTACAAAACGTTCATCAACAGTGATAATGATGTAGAAAATGCCTTTCTTTATACTAAAACTACAAGTGGTTTAGCAGGAACATATATTCCTGATCGCAACTACTGGTTATCTCTGTCTTATGACTTCTAAAACTTAAAGTAATTGCAATAAAAAACCCTGCCCTAGCAGGGTTTTTTATTGTCGCTAGACCAGCACCTTCCGAAACCTTTTTAATTCATGCCCTTCCATATACATCACTATTATCAATAAAAATTTAACAATCCAATTTATTTTTCAATATTAATTAAAAACAAATACTTAAATAACTATTGTTACATCATTACATTTAAGAACTCATTTAACATTTTCTTAAAGATCATGAATTCCCATGATAGAAAGATCAAAGTAAAAACAAGAATCATTATTATTCGCATACATTTTCAAATTCATTTCTTAGGTTTAACATGACCTTTATTAAAACACGTAAAAAAATCGTTTCCTCTGCAATTGTTTCGTCTTTATCAATTGTCGGAACACATGCAATTGCTGAAGAAAATGTAGTTCGACTTGACACCATTCATCAAGAAGTCAAAGCTGAACAAGCACCCAGCTTAAAAGTAGATCAATCTGCAAACAGCAAATTTGTTGCTCCTTTACTCGACACACCAAAATCAGTATCCGTTATTTCAAAACAGCTGATTGCAGATACGCAAGTGACGACTTTAAGTGATGCTTTACGTACTGTGCCGGGTATTACCCTAGGTGCAGGTGAAGGGGGCAATCCAAACGGCGATCGTCCGTTTATTCGTGGTTATAACTCTGAAAGCTCCATGTATGTAGACGGCGTTCGTAATGCCACTTCACAAAACCGTGAAATGTTTGCTGTCGAACAGGTCGAAGTGACTAAAGGTTCTGCGTCTGCCATGGGCGGCGCAGGAGCGACCGGTGGTAGCATCAACATGATTTCTAAAGTTGCGAAGAAAGGTGACTTTTTAGAAGGCTCGGTCGCTGGCGGCACAGATAACTATCAACGTATTACTTTAGATGGCAATAAAGATTTCGGAAATGGTATCGCAGCACGTGTTGCGGTAATGGGCCATCATAATGAAAAAGCTGGCCAGAAAGATGGTGCGGAATATAAACGTGCCGGTATTGCGCCAAGTATTAGCTTTGGTCTGGACACCCCTACTCGCGCGACTTTGGGCTATTACTACTTAAAGTCTGATGATACGCCTGATGCTGGTGTACCTTACGGGACACTTGGAACTGCTGATACTATTGGTAAACCCATTGATGTAAAACAAGGCATTTACTACGGATGGCTTAATCGTGACTTCCAAAAACAAGAAAATCAAATTGGTACATTTAAGTTAGAACATGATTTAAATGAAAATTTAACACTTTCTAACATTGCAAGTTATACCCGATCAAAAAATGATTATGTATGGACTCAACCTGACGATAGTCAAAAAAATATTGCCAATGATGAAGTTTGGCGCCGTGCCAATACGCGTATTACCGACACAGAAGGCTATAGCGATCAGCTAAGCTTACGCGGCAAGTTTAATACAGGTGCTTTACAACATAGCTTTAACATCGGTGCTGAATATAGTTATCTAGAATCAGATAAAGGCAATTATACAGTTAACAATTCTGGCAATGTTGAACCTGTTCAAACAGTTGATGCTGCTGGCAACCCAGTCTTTGATAAAGATGGTAAACCTGTAATGACCAACCCAATTGGAGGTAACCCTGCATCTGGTGCATGTTCTACAAATTACGGTTATGGACAAGGTGCTGCATCTGAATACTGGTGTACTTCTGCTCTCAACCCTAATTCACGAGATCCATGGTTAGGCAGTATTACTGTAAATAAAGCCGTCACCACAACAACTGCAGAAACAACATCTATCTATTTATTAGACAGCATCGAAATCAATCCTCAATGGATAGTCGATCTAGGTGCACGTTGGGATAAATTCGATACGGAACTTAAAACCAATGCAACCGGTGTAAAAATTGAAAACAATACGGACTTTTTCTCATATCAAGCAGGCTTAACATTTAAACCTGTAGAAAATGGTTCGATCTATGCGAGTTATTCGACTTCTGCAAACCCAGTAGGGATTGATGCAGGTGATGGCTCTGAAGGAACAGTCAATGCCAACAATAAAGACCTTGACCCTGAAGAAGCTCGTACTTTTGAAATCGGAACAAAATGGGACTTATTAAATGAAAAACTGAATTTAACTGCTGCCATTTTCCGAACAGAAAAACAAAATACGCGGATTCAACTGGATGCTAGTACATATACTAATGGCGGTGAAACCCAAGTTGATGGTATCGAATTGGGCTTAAACGGTAACATTACCGATAAATGGGCAGTTTCAGCTGGCTATACTTATCTAGACAGCGAAACTGTGAATCCAGGCCCATCTTGTAACCGTCAAGGCGTGTGTACACCGGATAACCCTGCCAAAGGTAAACAAATGCAGAATGTGCCTAAAAACTCTGCAACCCTGTGGACAACTTATGCAATAACTCCAGCTTTAACTTTAGGTGCGGGTGCTGTGGCAATGGATAAAGTCTATGGCGATGCTGCGAATACAAAATATGTTCCGGGCTATGTACGTTACGACGCGATGGCACGTTATAACGTAAATAAAAATGTTGATTTACAATTGAACGTCAACAACCTGTCTGATGAACGTTACTTTACCAAAGCTTATGCATCTCACTATGCCACTGAAGCAGAAGGCCGTAGCGCAGTATTGGCAATCAACTTTAAATATTAATTCAATGTAAGCGCATAGCCTCCTTATGGGGGCTATGCTATTTTCAATATAAAATATTCAGGAAAAGTCTTCGTGCTGCATCATATTCCAAACGTACTGAGCAAAGAACAAGTGCAATATTTCCGTGAGGAGATGAATAAAATCGAGTGGGTGAATGGCAAGGTTACGGCTGGTACGCTCTCTGCAACGGTGAAACAGAATCAGCAATTGCCTGAAGATCATCCCCTGACCCATCATTTAAGTCATATTATTCTTGAATCATTGGGTCAACATCCGCTATTTCTATCGGCTGCGATTCCACTCGATATCATTCCCCCACTGTTCAACCGTTATGAAAATAACGAAGCTTTTGGCTTTCATGTCGACAACTCCATTCGCCGTATTCGTGGCACGAATGAACGTCTCAGAACCGACTTATCCTGTACGGTTTTTTTGAGTGAACCTGAAGAATATGCCGGTGGTGAACTGGTGGTTGAAGACACCTATGGCTATCACGAAGTAAAACTGCCTGCCGGGGATATGATTCTGTATCCATCCACCAGTTTGCATGAAGTCACCCCAATCACCTCAGGTTGCCGAATTGCCTCATTTTTCTGGGTACAAAGCATGATTCGTGATGATGCTGAACGGCATATGCTGTTTAATCTGGATCAAAGCATTCAAAACTTGAGAATGCAATTGGGCGATCAGCATGCAGAAGTTATGAAACTGACCAATTTGTATCACAACCTCATGCGCAAATGGGCCGAGCTTTAAAATTTTGCCCGGATTAAATGCCTTTAGCCATCTAGGGCTATCTTTTCTAAAAATATAGGCTGATATGGCATGATTGGGTGTAAAAAATAACGGCTTATTTCAAAATCAAGAAAATATAAAACACTATACTTAAAATATATGGGAATATTTTTCAAAACTTAAAGCTTATAAGAAAATCTTTATTAAGATACGACTAAAATCTATTAAAAAAGCAAAAACTTTTCGGTTTAACTGGATTAAACTTAAAGTTATAAGTTGATCATGCAGGTTTTTTGATTAAAACTAAATCCCAAATATTCCAGAAGATTTTTAGTTTTAATGCTGGTTCCAATCTGTATGTAGACGATTATAGACACAATCTATTCGGTAACCTTTGCCAGTGCTTCAACCAAGCGCAGACTCTATCAGGTTACACAAGGAGCTCTCTCATGATGTTGGCTGATCCAAGTAAAAAATACCGTCGCATGTATCAACGTGTGGACTTACCAGACCGTCAATGGCCGAACAATGAAATCAACAAAGCGCCAATCTGGATGAGTACTGACCTGCGTGATGGTAACCAGGCGATCTTCGAGCCAATGAACATGGAGCAAAAATTCAAGATGTTCCAGATGTTGGTGAAAATCGGTTTCAAGCATATTGAAATTGGTTTCCCTTCAGCATCGCAAATTGACTTTGATTTCACTCGTAAATTGATTGAAGAAGATCATATTCCTGAAGATGTTTATATCGAAGTTTTGGTTCAAGCTCGTGATCATTTAATTGCTCGTACCTTTGAATCTTTACAGGGTGCAAAACGTGCCATTGTGCATATCTACAACTCCAATTCACCGACTTTCCGCGAGAAAGTCTTAAATGTAGATGTAGCGGGCGCAAAACAATTAGCCGTCAATGCAGCACAAAAAGTCAAAGAATATGCCGCAAAACAGCCTGAAACTGAATTTGTCTTCCAGTACAGCCCGGAATGTTTCACTGCGACTGAATTAGAAGTTGCAAAAGATGTCTGTGATGCTGTGACTGAAATCTGGGAAGCATCACCGACCAATAAAGTCATTTTGAACTTGCCTGCAACGGTAGAAGTCTCAGGTCCACACATCTATGCCGATCAAATCGAATGGATGCACCGCAACATCCAGCGTCGTGATGGTGTGATCATTTCAGTTCACTGTCACAATGACCGTGGTTGTGGCATTGCCGCTTCTGAATTGGCGATGATGGCCGGTGCTGACCGAGTTGAAGGCTGTGTCTTCGGAAATGGCGAGCGCACTGGTAACGTTGACGTGGCTGCGATTGCCTTGAACATGTATACCCAAGGCGTGGCACCGAATTTGGATTTCTCCAACATCAATGAAATCATTGCGACTGTGGAAGAATGTACCGGTTTACCTGTGCACCCGCGTCATCCATATGCTGGTGATTTGGTCTTCACAGCATTCTCGGGTTCGCATCAGGATGCCATCAAAAAAGGTTTCGAGTTCCAGAAAAACCAAGAAATCTGGGATATGCCGTACTTGCCAATCGACCCGAAAGATTTGGGCCGTGACTACGACGCAGTGATCCGTGTCAATTCACAGTCAGGTAAAGGTGGCATTGCTTATTTGTTAGAATCGAACTACAACGTGATCTTGCCGCGTCGTTTACAGATTGAATTCTCTCAGATCGTACAAAAACGTACCGATGAACAAGGCACTGAAATCAGCGCGACCGAAATCTGGAAGTTGTTCAAGGAAACCTATGTGGATGCTAAAAACGTTCACTATTCTGCGAAAAACTACAAATTGTCGGATGATAATGGCAATCAGGTGATTGAGCTTGATCTTGAAATTGATGGCCAGTCACGTCGTGTTCGTGGTGAAGGCAATGGTCCAATTTCTGCAATCTTGGATGCACTTCAGTTACCGATTGATGTGGTGAACTATGAAGAGCGCAGCATCAGTTCAGGTGCGCATGCCAAAGCCTTGGCCTTGATTGAACTGCAAGTCAAAGGCACTGGCAAGTCTGCCTTTGGTGCGGGTGTGCATGACAACATCGTGACCTCTTCGATCGAAGCAATTCTTGCATCGACCAACCGTCTGATTGATCAAGGTGTATTAAGCACTGATCAGGTAATCGCTGCTGCGGTCTAACCGGCTGTATTAGAATTAGCGATAATTCATAGCACTAAAATGACTTTAGAAGGATATCCGCTAGTGGTATCCTTTTATTATTCATACTCAAGATTTTAAGGCGAATCCTCCCCGTGTCTTTTCCAGCTGACTCAGTGGGCATTGTTGTCCCACAAAAGTTCCAATTTGAAGAGCCGTTAGAGCTTGAATGCGGTCGCATCCTCCCCCGTTTTGAACTGATGGTTGAAACTTACGGTACCTTAAATGCTGACAAGTCGAATGCCATTCTGATTTGTCATGCCCTTTCTGGTCATCATCATGCCGCAGGTTATCATCATGAAGATGATAAAAAGGCCGGCTGGTGGGACGCCTGTATTGGTCCCGGCAAAGCCATTGATACTGCAAAATTCTTTGTGGTTTCACTGAATAATATTGGGGGCTGTAGTGGCTCTACCGGTCCAACCTCACCAAATCCTGAAAATGAAAACCGTCCTTATGGTCCAGATTTTCCGCTGGTCACGGTCCGCGACTGGGTTAAAACTCAGGCTTTATTGTCCGATCGTTTAGGCATTCAGACTTGGGATGCCATCATTGGTGGTTCACTCGGTGGCATGCAGGCACTGCAATGGTCAGTGGATTACCCGAACCGTTTAAGAAAATGTGTGATTATTGCCAGTGCGCCAAAACTTTCAGCACAGAATATTGCCTTTAATGAAGTAGCACGTCAGTCAATTTTGTCTGATCCTGACTTCCACAACGGCCGTTATCTGGAAAATGACAGCTATCCCAAACGTGGCCTGATCCTGGCGCGTATGGTCGGTCATATTACCTACCTGTCCGAAGAAGCCATGAAGCAGAAATTTGGCCGTGATCTGAAATCTGGCAAATTTATGTATGGTTTTGATGTCGAATTCCAGGTCGAAAGTTATTTGCGTTATCAGGGTGAACAGTTCAGCCGTAACTTTGATGCCAATACCTATCTGATCATGACCAAAGCACTGGATTATTTTGATCCGTCACGTGAATATGAGCAGTCACTGAAAAAAGCCATGGCCCATACCCAGTGCAAATTTTTGGTGGTGTCCTTCACGACTGACTGGCGTTTTACCCCTGCCCGCTCGCAGGAAATTGTGGATGCATTAATTAGCAACCATAAACCGGTGAGCTATTTAGATATTGATGCCGAACAGGGTCATGATTCCTTCCTGTTCCCGATTCCCCTGTATGTAAAATCTTTGCGTGCATTCCTGGGTGGTGAAGAACACCTGAAAGCCACACCGAAGGAGGCCGTATAATGCGTATCGATCAACAACTCGCTGAAAAGTGGATTAAGCCCGGTTCTAGCGTGCTCGACCTGGGTTGTGGCGATGGTGAATTGCTGGCACAAATGAGTAAAAAACACGATATTCGTGCATACGGATTGGAAATTGATCAGGAAAAGATTGCAATTGCGGTCAGTCGCGGGTTAAATATCATCCAACAAGACTTAAACCTCGGTTTAAGCCGCTTTGCCGACCAGTCTTTTGACAATGTGGTCATGGCACAAGCTTTGCAGGCTGTAGATGCACCTGACGTATTATTGCGTGATATGGTGCGTGTAGGGAAACAGGCCATTATTACGTTTCCAAACTTTGCCCACTGGAAGACCCGTTCTTTCTTGGCGATCAAAGGAAAAATGCCGGTTTCTGAAGCCTTGCCTTATATGTGGTATAACACCCCGAATATCCACTTATGTACATTCCGTGACTTTGAAGCACTCTGTGCGGAAAATAACATCAAAATTATTAATCGACTCGCTGTGAACGGGAATCAAGAAGATAGTTTGCTCAGCAAACATCTCCCTAATCTATTTGGTGAAGTCGCAATTTATCGAGTGAGCGCGCTATGAAAAAATTATTATTAGGTACGACGCTACTGGCTGGACTTTTTGGCATGCAAGCCCATGCAGACTATGTTGCTCCAAGTCCTTCTGTTGCCAGTCAAGCGGCTCAGTATTCAATAATGGATATCAACAGTCTGATCAAAGCAGCTAAAGCAGGTCAGGCCGGTGCACAGTTTTATCTGGCCACCAAATACCAGTATGGCAAAGACATTCAAAAAGATGAACGACAGGCCTTTGCCTGGTACAAAGCTGCTGCCGATCAAGGTTTAGCTGTGGCGCAGTTAAATGTCGGCCGTATGCTGGCAGATGGCATGGGCACCCGAAAAGATGAAGCGCTGGCACGTCAGTATTTTGAAAAAGCAGCCAGCCGTGGTGATAACCGTGCCAGCTTTAACCTGGCCATGATGGAAGAGAAAAAGAAAAACTACATGGGTGCTTATCAGTGGTATGAACTGTCTACCCGTGATGGCATGCTCGACAATAAAGTGATTACCCTTTCTGAAGGCAAGAAAACAGCATTGGCGGCAAACTTGACCCAGGAACAGATCCGTCAGGCGCGTGACCGTGCCGACAGATGGATTCAGGCACAATAAAGCTGAATGGTATAAATAGCACCTTCGGGTGCTTTTTTATTGCCTACAAACCCGCAATGGCAGTTAAAATAGCACGATTGATATTTAGAGAATGAGTGACACATGGCTTCTACAGATTGGTTATCCCAAGGCACACTGGTATTGGCAAGTAATAACAAAGGTAAAATTGCCGAGTTTGAGAAAATGTTTGCTGAATTACAATTACCTGTTGAAGTCGTGGCGCAAGGTAAATTGAATATCGAAGATGCCATCGAAGATGGTTTAAGCTTTGTTGAAAATGCCATTATCAAGGCACGCCACGCGGCTAAAATCTCAGGTAAACCTGCGATTGCCGATGACTCAGGCATTTGTGTGCCAGTTCTTGGCGGAGCTCCTGGGATCTACTCAGCACGTTATGCCGGTGAACATGGCAATGATGCCGCCAACAATAAGAAACTGCTGGCAGATTTGAAACCATTGCGTAAAGATAGCGAAGCGATTGAAGGCATGTTTGTCTGTGTACTGGCACTGGTTCAACATGCTGAAGATCCACTGCCACAAATTTTCCAGGGCATCTGGACGGGTGAAATTTTAGAAGCAGCACGCGGTGAAAATGGCTTCGGTTATGACCCGCTGTTCTGGTTGCCGGAACTCGGTATTTCCAGTGCAGAAATGAGCAAAGAAGAAAAGAATAAAATCAGTCATCGTGGTCAGGCCATGCAGCTGTTTAAAGCCAGTTTGGCGAAATAATTTGTTTTACCCCTCCCTTTTCCAAAGGGAGGTCGGGAGGGATTCAAATTTACCTCTTATCAAGAATCCCCCTAAATCCCCATTTTTCAAAGGGGGGGGGACTTTATAACTCTTTCTAGCCTTCTCTCCAAAAAAGGAAACTTTATAGCGTAGGCATCACCGTATGCAACACCAGCCCATAGATCCCAATCAAAATTGCACTCGCAATCGTCCCCGAAGCAATATATTTGGCAGAATGCCCTGTGCCCTGATAATGGGTTTCTAAAGCCACGATATTCGCTGCCGGTGGCAATAAGAAATACATCATCATTACACTATAAGTCAGGAGCTGATGTGGAATCGGCAAGAATATATAGGCAATACCAGCCAAGCCTAATGCAAAAATAAAGCGCCCGCTGATCAGCACCAGACTGCGCTTTAAATCCCTCAGCTGAATACGGACATGACGAAGCCACATGCCCAAAATGCACATTCCTGCAAAAGTGACTAAAAATTTATTGGCTGCATATGCCCATTGAAGGGTAGGATGAAACTCATAATGACTAAAGTCCCAAAATGATAAAACCCCTGCAATACTGAGTGCGATCACCGGTGGCGATTGCAGGATATTTTTCAGAATAAATGTCCAATCTTGGCGAGTTTGGCTCACGGCAATGACAGCACTGACATTCCCAAATAATGAGCCACCAATATAAAGTGCAATCATGGTCGACATTGCGTCAGTGCCAAACACTGCTAAGGCAAATGGCAGACCGAGCCATACGCCATTCAAATAGCTAAAACACAGCGCACGCAATTTATCTTTGGCAAAATAATAAAACAGGCTAAACAGCACAATTGAACTAAAAATACTAAAGCCCATCAGCCACAGACTGCCCGCTTTATAAAACACCATATTGTAAATAATCAGCACAGGAATCAGGACACGTGCCAATAAAGCCGCCAAGACAGGTCGAATTGGCTTTAAATATTGCACGCCCCAATAACCAATCAAAAAAGACAGCAGGGGAAGAATCAAGGCCATGACAGTGCTGCTGAGATTTCCATATCAGGTTATATGCTAGCACAGCATCCTTTTCATCTAATGATAGATTTTTCATATGAATTACTCATTACCCTGCTGCCGTGTCGGCAAACTGTCATTAAAGCGTCACTGCATTGTCATACAAGCCTGCTGAGATAGGGGCATGAAATATAGAGGATAAAATAATGGCAGGATTATCAATTTGGCATGTGCTGATTTTTGCAATTGTGGTGATTTTATTGTTTGGTACATCGAAGCTGAAAAACCTGGGTAAAGATGTCGGCGGTGCAATTAAAGACTTTAAAAAATCAGTCAAAGATGAAGAAGCAGAAATGGCCAAGCTGCAAGAACCGCGAACGATTGATGCACAAGTCAAAACCCCTGAAACCTCGATCAAGAGTTAAGAGTCCGCTATGCTCAATATCGGAATGACCGAGCTGCTGATTTTCGGGATTATTGCACTTCTGGTGCTTGGGCCAGACAAGTTGCCTGAGGCAGTCCGTTTTGTCGGAACATGGTATGGCAAGATCAAGCGCATGGTCAGCAATGTTCAGAACGATCTGGATCGTGAATTACGCTTGTCCGAACTGCGAGAACAGATGCAGGCCGAAATGCAGCGGATCCAGCAACTGGAAGCCAAGATGCAGGCACAAATGGCAGATTTGCAGCAGCCGATTGCAACTGATGAATTAAAAATAAAGCCTCAGGCTGCCCAGCCCGTGCTTCGCTATCAGCCTGTGGTACAGCCCGTATCAGCGGTGTATTTACCTCAGCCTGCACAAACTCAAGCAGTGATTTCCCAACAACGCTATACAGAAATGAAGGTGGCCGTATGACGTCTTTACCGACCACACCTGCCTCAAATGATGCTGCAGCGCTGAACCTTGAAGAGATGCCGATTACCCAGCATTTGGTGGTGTTAAGAAAACATCTGTTTAAAGTGGTTGCTGTCCTGATTGGCCTGTTTTTCTGTTTGCTGCCCTTTGCCAATCAGACCTATCAATGGTTATCTGAACCTTTACGGGCACAATTGCCTGCCAGCTCGACCATGATTGCCACGGATGTGACGGCAACATTCATGGCTCCGTTCAAGCTGAATTTCTTTGTGGCGCTGATGATCACAATGCCGTTTATTCTGTATCAGCTCTGGACATTTGTTAAACCGGCGTTATATGCCAAAGAAAAGAGTCTGGCACTGCCGCTTTTGATCGGCAGTATTGTGCTGTTTTATACCGGGATCAGCTTTGCCTACTTTGTGGCCTTACCTTCGATCCTGCATTTTTTTATCAGTGTCTCGCCGGAAACTGTGGCACCGATGACCGACATTAACAGTTATCTTAGCTTCTGTTTAAAGCTGTTTCTGGTCTTTGGTTTTACCTTTGAAATCCCGATTATTACCTTGGTTTTAATCCTGATTGGGGCAGTTTCAACACAAACCCTGGTGGAGAAACGGCGCTTTATTATTGTCGGCTGTTTCTTTGTCGCGATGTTCGTGACACCGCCAGATGCACTGTCGATGATCATGTTAGCTGTACCGATGTGGTTGCTGTTTGAACTGGGTTTGCTGGCCGGAAAACTGATCGAAAAACGGCGTTTAAAAGCGCAATAAGAACAATCAGCCAAAACAAAAATCATGCTTTAACTCAGGCAGCTCCGGCTGTCTTTTTATTTTCAAAATATTATTAAGATACTGATTTATTTAATCTTAATGTCACATTTCCTTAAGATTAGTGTCACATCCCAGACTTAAGGTATTGAAAACTTCTACACCACCAAGCACTTATTTTTACTTGAGACTTTAAAATGAAAAACGAAGACATGATACCTTGCCAGGATCTGGTTGAAGACAGTAATAATTCAAACAATAGCCACTTTCAAACAATTCTGGATCAATACACCAGTCGCCGTAGTTTTATTGCAAAAACCACCAGTGGGGCAATGGCCTTAGCCTTTGCAGCAACAGTAAGTGGTTGTTCAGATGATGATAATGATTCTGGCACGCCTGACACTAACCCCACCACACCACCAGACACCACGAACCCAGATCAACATGCATGGAGTGACCTGAAAGCGCGCCCGAATAAATTGACCTTTGAGCCGGTTCGCAAAAATACGCAAAACTTCTTTAGCGTGCCTGAAGGCTATGAACTGAAAGTGCTATATGCGGTCGGTGATCCAATTAACCCTGCATATTCAGAAAAGACAGATGTAACATTAGCTTCAGGTGCTTCTTATCAGTTCCGTGCAGGCGATAACCATGACGGCATGAGCTTTTTCGGTATGCATCCAAGCAACAAAAACTATGCGGCCAAAGAGTCCACCCAAGGTTTACTAGTTTTAAATCACGAATACCTGCAACAAGCTCAACTCCATACGCCAGAAGGCCCGATTACGATCGACGGTGTACGTCCAGAAGATCAGGTCCTTCGTGAAGTGAATGCGCATGGGGTTTCGGTAATTGAGATTAGCAAAGATGCCAATACACAAGAGGTTAAAATTAACTTAAATTCTAAGTTTAACCGTCGTATCACGGCAGCAACCGAGATGGAAATTCATGGACCCGCTCGCGGCTCTGACTTGGTGAAAACGATTTTCTCACCCGATGGAACGTTGACGCGCGGCACCTTTGCCAACTGTGGTAATGGGTATACACCTTGGGGCACTTACTTAACCGCGGAAGAAAACTGGAGTGGTTATTTCGCTCGTCAAGCCAACGACACCCGCGCTATTGCAAAAGAAGAAATTTCATTATCTCGTTATGGTCGTGGTGGTACCGATGCCCGTTCGTCTCAATACCGCTGGAATACTCCTGTTGCTGAATTAACCGGTGATAAAGGACTGTATGATCGTTGGGATATTTCAGTTAAAGGTGCAAGTGCTTTAGCAGATTATCGTAATGTCATGAATACGTGTGGCTTCATTGTAGAGATTGATCCATTTAGCGCGACTACACGTCCAGTTAAACGTACTGCACTGGGTCGTTTTGCACACGAAGATTGCCGCTGTAGTAACCCTATTCCGGGTCAGCCATTAGCGTTCTATATGGGGGATGATGCAACAGGCGAATATATCTATAAATTTGTTTCTGATGCAGTCTGGGATCCGAAAGATGTCAATGGAGGTTATACCGCTGGTGATAAATACATGGATAAAGGCACATTATATGTCGCTAAATTCAATGATGATGGTACTGGTGAATGGTTAGAACTTAGCTATGGTAAAAATGGTTTAACTGCTGCCAACGAAATTTATCCATTTGCAGGCCAAGACGATATCGTCATTAATCTCCGTCTTGCTGCCGATCATGTCGGTGCGACCAAAATGGATCGTCCGGAATGGGTTGCCATCAATCCGGAAAATGGTGAAGTCTATGTCACTCTCACCAATAACGGTAACCGCGGACGCGCCTACCCGACCGATGCAGCAAACCCACGTAGCTATATCGACTTCAAAGATTCAAATGCCAGTAATTCAGGCAATATGAATGGTCACATTATCCGTTTTAGTGAAAATGAGAATAATGTCAAAGCAACGACATTTGCCTGGGATATCTTCCTGTTCGGTGCAGAAGCACGAGCTGCCTCTAACATCAACCTGTCAGGTCTGGATGATTTAAATGACTTCTCTAGCCCGGACGGGATGTGGTTCGATCCACGTGGAATTTTGTGGATCCAGACGGATGATGGTCAGTACACCGATGAAACCAACTGCATGATGCTGGCAGCCCTGCCAGGTACAGTCGGTGATGGCAGAAAAGCATTGGCAGCCAGTACCAAAGCTGAAGGACAGGAAACCTTTGTCGGCGCCAAGCTGAATAATGATCGGGTTCGCCGCTTCCTCACAGGTCCATCGGGCTGTGAAATTACCGGTGTGACGATTACGCCGGACTACAAAGCAATTTTCGTCAATGTGCAGCATCCAGGCGGTGCATGGCCAGCCAATCAAAGCGAGCGTTATAGCCGTTTAGGCAAAGTGCCTCGCTCTGCTACTGTGGTCATTACCCGTAAAGACGGTGGTGCGATTGCCGGTGAAGCCTTGGAACAAGCGACAGCATAAAAATCAGTGACTCAAAAATGCCGGCAGATGTCGGCATTTTTTATCTGGGATTATTGTTGTAGCATCATGATTTTCTCGACCAATTGCCCTGCAGTCACACCTTGTTGTGACTTCTCGATCCAGTGCCATTGTCCTCGCTGCATTCTTAGAAAATTCGAGCAACGGGTGCCGTAAGTCGGGCTTTGAATAAAAGTCGAGGACAGCAGATGTTCCATTTCAACCGAGATCCCTGTTTCCGGCAGCAGTTCAGGAATCACCTTGCGTTCATCTTCCAGAATATCCCAAACCGCATGACACAGATCAGTTTCTGGCATGGCTGGTTGTTGCAGCATCGGTAAAAATTCCTGGGTAAAGCGTTTGCGCAAATGTCGGGTCTTGTACCAGTCTTCAGTCATCAGCCCATTGGAAACCACATAGACTCCTTGCGCCAAGACTTGAGGTGCTTCACCACGATTACTCATATATACCGCCTGCTGCTGATCTCCGACAAACAGGTTAAAACCGGCATAATCACATTGCCGCTGCTCCAGATTTTGAGCAAAGCGAATAGGCGTTAAGTCAGAATTTAAAAAGTCCTGAATAATATGTCCACGTGAAGTCGGATAATGCCCTTTGTCCTGTCCATCCCGGAAATTGGTAATCACCGCCCATCTTCCTGCAGCCGTCACTCCCATCCAGGTACCGCCTGACTGTAGATCCTGTCCGGCAATAATCGGACTATTTTCCCATTCATACAGCGCCTGTGTAGGCCGCTGATAGAACTCATCCCGGTTTGAAATCAGACATAATGGGGTCTGATCCAGCACCCGCCACGCCAATGCCACGATACACATAATTTACGCTCTCGATCTTTACACATTGAATGTACAACATTTTTCTTTGCTTTCAGCTAAAATCTGTGCAAAACAGAATCACAAGGAACAGGAATGCTCACCTATCCCAATATTGATCCCGTCGCGATTTCGCTCGGGCCCTTACAAGTCCACTGGTATGGACTGATGTACTTACTGGCATTTTTATTTGCCTGGGGATTGGCGACGTTTCGCGCCAAACAGCGTGGCTGGACACCAGATATGGTCTCTGACCTGATCTTCTTCGGCGCACTCGGTGTGATCATCGGTGGCCGTGTCGGTTATGTCTTCTTTTACGGTTTTTCCCAGTTCCTGGCCGATCCTCTATGGCTATTCCAGATCTGGACTGGTGGCATGAGTTTCCACGGCGGTTTCCTCGGGGTCATTCTGGCCATGTTATGGTGGTGCAAGAAATACAAGATGACTTGGTTCCAGACCCTGGATTTTGTCGCGCCTTGCGTACCCACAGGTCTGATGTTTGGCCGGATTGGTAACTTTATTGGCGGCGAACTGTATGGCCGTCAGGTCAGCGATCCAAACTTTGCCTGGGGCATGATCTTCCCGACCGATCCGCTGCAACTGGTACGTCATCCCTCACAACTGTATCAGGCGCTGTGTGAAGGTTTAATTCTATTTATTGTACTATGGTGGTTCAGCTCCAAGCCGCGTCCGCGTATGGCCGTATCTGCGCTGTTCCTGATTGGCTATGGTCTGGCACGTTTTGTGGTTGAATTCTTCCGTGAACCGGACAATGGTCAGCTGTTTATTGGCTGGATGAGCAAGGGCCAATTCCTGAGCCTGCCAATGATCCTGATTGGCTTGTGGATGATGTGGTATGCCTACCAAAAGAAAATCTATGACTGGGGGCCACAGAAAAACAGTTAAAACCAGCTTAATTGAGCGAGGCACAGGCCTCGCTTTTTTATAGCCAAAATATGCTAAAGTGCCGATTATCTTTTCGATTTCTTCATCATTATGCTTGAGTTCTGGTTTAATCCGCAGGTATCTGTTCTCAAAAAACTGTTGATCTTTATTGTGATTGCAGCAACAGCTGCAGGCTTGTACTGGATGGAACCACTGCCCTTAGATTCAATTTTGATGTTTGTCGGTACCGGCATTGTTTTTCTGATCTGCCGTTACTGCAAAATCCACTTTGCCAACAAAAACCCGACCGGTTTGCTGTATAGATTACTGACCTGGATTCCAATTGCCTTATTGATTGCTTTAGTTTTTATGAACATGCAACAGGGCGAAATCCTGATTCCGGGTGCACAAGGTATTGCCTTTATGGCACTGGCGATTTGCCTGTTTTCACCATTGTCGCTGCTCAATCAGAACAAATCAGATGCGGGTTCACCCCATGCTTGAGTTCTGGTATTCCGAACGTTGTAGCCGTCAAAACAAGCTGATGGTCATCATCGTGACCTGTATTTTGATTTATGCAGCATCGACTGTGGCCCAGTTAGATCCGGTATTTGTTGGGGTGAGTTTAGCGATTGGGATTGTCGTGCATTTACTGCACCATTTCCGCCTGAAAATTTCGAAATCCAATCCCTATGCAAATGGCTTTAGCGCCTTGAGCCGGGTGATTCCCATCATTGCCTTAATTACCCTGTTTGGCTATTTGCCTGAACAGCACCAACAATGGGGCAAATTTGCCTGGGGTCTGCAATGTCTTGGCTTTGCCGCGATTGGATTATTTATCGTTTCAATCTATGAAAGCCGTGCGAAGCGTTTTGAGGACTGATCACTTCGCAGTATTTTCTTAGAAGTAAGTTTCCAGACGATAGTAACTATAAGTCACGTTTTTATTGCGATAAACCGCATGATCTCGCTGTTTGAAATCCGATACCCAGGCACTACCTGAATAAGCCGCGATATGTCCATATTTATGTCCCTGAGTACGGTCAATAATATAGATATCGCCTTTTTTCGGCCGATCAAAAGAAGCATTAATTTTCTTATAACCCAGTTGCATCAGGGTATTTCCCCAATCCGCTGCAGCCACGGGATGATTGACAATTTTCGCACCCGAAGATTGCAGACCGACACGAATACTGCGCGCACATTTCTGTGTACTGGTATTTCGGGTAATGCCTTGCAGATAACTGGTAAATTTCTCGATATTAATACGCTGACCATTGCCTGCGCCTGAAGCATTACGGACAGTGGCTTTTTGCGTTGGCTTTTTAGGTCTTTGCTCCGATTGGGAACGCACCATGATATTCGCTTGCACAGGAGCATAAACTTCGCTCATGTTCACCTGATGATCATAGATCATGCCTTACCAACCGCTCCTCGCCTGCAACTTAGGCTTTCATATTGTTAACAAGCGAAGGATACTAGCCGGATAAATGTTATTTTTCACATAAAAAATGTAAACAAATTTGTCTATTTTTACAGCATTTAAATTAAGCCTTTCTTTCTATTGTAATTACAAAAATAATCATCTTTATAAAAAAATTGTAAAGCAAATAAGACTCAAACAACGAATAAAGTCTGAACATATCTGTATAAGCATCCTCTTCATCTATTTTTTCGGCAATCTGGTATGCATATTTAATGCATTGCAAAGCGCTATTCCAAGATAACATTTCACTACAGGACTACATCATTTTTAGCCGCAAATCTCGTATTAAACTAATTCGGCATTTTTAAATATTGAACTAAACGGAGAAGAAAAAATGACTCAGGATTTAGCCACTGTTTCAAATTTTAATTTAGAACAATATTTAGGTACCTGGTATGAAATTGCACGTTTGCCAATGAAACACCAGCCCGAAGACAGCACTGATATTTCTGCGGTATATAGCTTGAATGAAAATGGTAAAGTTCGGGTGCAGAACCGCTGTCTGGATGGCGATGGCAAGCTCGATGAAGCCATTGCTGAAGCCAGCATCGTTGATGCAGAACATGCCAAGCTTGAAGTCAGCTTTTTACCCGAAGGCCTGCGTTGGATCCCGTTTACCAAGGGCGATTACTGGGTATTAAAAATCGATCCGGATTATCAGACGGCCCTTGTGGGCGAACCTGGTAAAGAATACTTATGGCTGCTACATCGCGGGACAACTTTAGATGAAGCCACTCAACGTGAATATTTAAGCTATGCAGAGTCCTTAGGTTATGACTTGTCTGATCTGATTCACACCGTGCATACTGGCCATAAAACGGCTTAATTTACTGTACAAAGACCTCTATCAGGAGGTCTTTTTTATTCTGGTTTGAGCGATGAAAGCTCATCAAAAAATGCTATGATATGCGCAATTTAAATTGTCCCTTTCGACAGCAAATTATTTTTGAAATAATCTATACTGCTGTTAAAACGGCGATTTTCAACAGATTTAAATAGAGAGACCTATGCGCCAATATCTTGACCTTTTACAACACATTCTCGACAACGGCGGTGATAAAGGCGACCGTACCGGTACAGGGACACGTTCGGTATTTGGTCATCAGCTGCGCTTCGATCTTTCCCAAGGTTTCCCTTTACTTACCACCAAAAAAGTTCATTTCCGTTCTATCGTGATTGAATTATTATGGTTTTTAAAAGGCGACACCAACGTTCAATATTTAAAAGATCATAAAGTTTCGATTTGGGATGAGTGGGCAACCGCCGAACAGACCGCACGTTTTGGCCGCCCTGAAGGTGAACTGGGGCCAGTTTACGGTCACCAGTGGCGTAATTTTGGTGCCAGCAAAAATGCAGATAATAGCTATAATCAGGATGGTTTTGACCAGATCAAATGGTTGATTAATGAAATTAAAACCAATCCGAATTCGCGCCGTCTGATTGTATCTGGCTGGAATCCGAATGAAGCGGGCCAAGTGGCATTACCGCCTTGCCATACCCTGTTCCAGTTCTTTGTCCACAATGGCAAATTGTCTTGTCAGCTGTATCAGCGTAGCGCCGATGTTTTTCTCGGTGTTCCATTTAATATCGCCAGCTATGCCCTGTTGACACATATGATCGCGCAAGTCTGTGAGCTGGAGGTCGGTGATTTTGTCTGGACCGGTGGCGATACACACCTGTATAGTAATCACTTCGAGCAAGCGCAATTACAACTCAGCCGTGAGCCCTTGGGCCTGTGCCAACTTAAATTGAATCCTGAAATCAAAAACCTGTTCGACTTCAAATTTGAAGATATTGAAATTATTGGTTATGAATCACATCCGGGGATTAAGGCACCCGTTGCAGTGTAAATGTTCCCAAACCAAAGAAAATCAAAATCCCACTTTGCTTAAAGTGGGATTTTGCATTTTAATAGGAGCAAATTTTTATTTGTTTTTGAGTGTAGGTATGGCATTTCAGGATTTAGAAGTCGTTCATGTCGTTGCAATGGATCAGCAGCGCTGTATTGGTAAGGACAATGACCTGCCTTGGCATATCTCAGCCGATCTCAAGCATTTTAAAGAAATCACTCAGGGCGGTGTGATTGTCATGGGCCGCAAGACCCTTGAATCGATGGGACGTGCGCTCCCTAAACGCGTGAACTGGGTCATTACCCGTGATCCTGACTGGTCTTTTCAAGGCACTAAAGTTGCTCATAACATTGAAGATGCGCTTATTCAGGTAGTTACTGATGTGCAAAACTCAGAAAAACCGACGTCTATTTTCATTATTGGTGGCGGTGAAATCTTTAAACAGACCATGGACATTGCCGACCGTCTGGAACTGACCCATGTCAACCTGGATGTACAAGGTCATGCCTATTATCCTGAAATTCCGGCAAAATTTAAAAAAGTCGCGACCGAGCAACATATTGACGACAAAACCGGGATTGCTTTTGAGTTTGCAACCTACAGAAAATAAAGTCTATTTCTCATGAAAAAGTGACTATGCAGGGACGCGAATATATTTCCAAGCACTGGATTCTGTGGCTGCTGGGTAGCCTGTTTATCCTCTTTGTCATTCTGTCGAGTCTGTGGCTCAGCCTGATGCTCTGGGTTCAGCAACCTCTCGGCAAGATTGGCAGCTTGATCCTGATTGGTGTTTGGTTAACCTTTTCCCTGCTGGTACTCGGGATCTACTTCACCCGGCACCTGATCTCGCGTAAAGTCGATAGCATTCTATATCTTCTGGTCTTTCTGTTTTGTCTGCTGGGCTATTTTAGTCTGCAAGCGCGTCAGGATCGGGAGTGGAATCCTGAAGTGGCTCAGTTGTTGCATTATGAACAACAAGGCGATCAGATCACCCTGCACAATATCCGGAACTTTGACTGGCAAGCTGATGGTCGTTATATCGAACGTTGGGAAAGCCGCAGTTTTGACCTGAACCAGATTAGCGGGGTGAATATCATTACCTCCTACTGGATGGGTCCAAAAATTGCCCACACGCTGGTCAGCTTCGATTTTGCCAATCAAAAACCTCTCACTTTCTCGATTGAAATCCGCAAGGAAAAACATGAAGAGTTTTCTGCAATTGGTGGGTTTTTCCGTAAATATGAATTGAGTCTGGTGGCATCGGACGAAAAAGATATTGTGTATACACGTAGTAATATTCGCGGGGAGCAGGTGTATTTCTTTCCGGTAAATATGCCACAAGCTCAGGCCAAAGCCTTATTCAAAGAATATCTGGCCCAGGCCGATGAATTGGCCAGAGAACCCAAGTGGTATAACACCCTGACCAGTAATTGCACCACTCTGGTCTTTGATATGGTTCAGGCAGTATCGCAACAACAATTGCCTTCAGATTATCGACTGTTAGCGTCCGGCTATTTACCGAATTATCTCTATGATCTGAAAGTGCTGGATCAATCCTGGGATATGCACACCTGGTACCAACGGGCGCATGTGAATCCACGAGTCAAACAGAGCGCCGATCTGTCCAGCCAGGAATATTCGCAGCGACTTCGTCAAGGCCTGCCTGCACCTCAGACACATTAACTGGCGTTTTTATCACTGTAAATAAAGATACAAAATCAACTGGAACCTGAGTCATTTTTTTGTTTATATACAAATAGCTAGTCAATAATCAGAGTATCTTTCATGCTAAAAAAATTAACTGCAATCGCCCTATTGGGTTCGGTATTGGCTGTGATGGGCTGCGAAACCGTGCCGAATACCGCCACCACACAAACCACGAATCATTTACAACTTTTGCAAAATCGCACCTGGATTGCCACACAGATTGGCAATACTGAAATCAAGACCGCAGCTACTGCACCTCATCTTCCAAGTCTGCAATTTGATGCCAGCACCCAGCGTGTTTCCGGTTCAGATGGTTGTAACCGGATCATGGGCAGCTATACGGCGGGCAAAGATACTTTGAATTTAAGCCAGATGGCAACAACACGCATGGCCTGTATGCATAATGATCAGCTTGATCAAAAATTTAATGAAGCTTTAGCCAAGGTGACGCATTATCAGGTATTTGGTAAAACCCTAAAACTATTGGATCGTCATGGTAATGTGTTAATTCAGCTGGAAAGTGCAGTTCAGCCACGTTAAGACTTCCCTACAAAAAGCCTGTATTGGCGGGCTTTTTTATCTTTCATACTGATGGGCCAGGATTTAACCATCAGCCCAGTTCAATCGAATGAGGAATCAGCCATGCAACAAGCACTTTTTGGTGGTGGATGCTTTTGGTGTACCGAAGCGGTATTTTTACAAATTCAGGGCGTTCAGCAAGTCCTGAGTGGCTATGCCGGCGGTCATACCACTGAGCCAAATTATGAGGCCGTATGCGGCGGTGAAACCGGCCATGCTGAAGTTATTCTGGTTGATTTCGACGAAAACCAGATCAGCTATGCCCAGCTCCTTGAGGTGTTTTTTGCGACGCATGATCCAACCACTTTGAACCGTCAGGGCAATGACGTCGGCACCCAATATCGTTCCGTGATTTATTATCTGAATGCTGAACAAAAAACTCAGGCAGAAGCAGCCATGGATGCTTTAAAAAATGAAGGCCTGACTATTGTGACTGAACTCAGCCCGATGCCGACCTTCTATCCTGCTGAGGAATATCACCAAAATTTCTTTGCGAAAAATCCAAACCAAGGTTACTGCAATTTTGCCATTCCGCCAAAACTGAATAAATTACGCAGTAAATTTATGACTTTGTTAAAAACCCATTAATTTGCATAAAAAAATGGGGATAAAAAAAGCGACTGAAATCAGTCGCTTTTTTTTGTTAGCTGAATCTTAGTTATCGGTTGCAAAGGCAATATCGCTGAGTCCGGCTCCACTCGCACGCGACATGACTTGAGCTACCGTGTCATAACGGGATTCTTTATCTGCTTTCAGCACAATCGTCGGCTGACGTTCGGTCTGACCTGCTTCATTAAAACGGGTCTGCAATTCGTCTAGGGTCAGGACATTGCCATTCCAGGCAATCTCACCTTCCGCATTGATGCTGATTGTGACATTTTCAGGCGGCAGATCAATAATCTCCGCAGTGGTTTGTGGCAAGGTTAATGGAATTGATGGGTTCGCAACGGTCGCTGTCACCAAGAAGATGATCATCAATACCAACATAATGTCGATGAGGGGAATGAGGTTCATCTCATTCATACCTACATCGTTGTCTTCACCCAGTTGAAAAGCCATTAAGCTTGACCTCCCACTAAACTCTGTTGTGTTACTTTTTCATCAGACTTTTTTGCAGCAGATTCCTGTTGCAACATGGTGTCAATCAACAAGCCATGTGCCTGATCTTGTAACTCATGCGCCAAACCACGATTGAAACGCACACAGATGTTATAAGCCAGTACCGCAGGAATCGCGACGGCTAAGCCTAGACCCGTCATGATCAAGGCTTCACCGACTGGGGTTGCCACTTGTGCCAGACCAGCCTGACCGCTTTTACCCACTGCAACCAGCGCATGGAAAATACCCCACACGGTACCAAACAAACCGACAAATGGTGAAATCGAAGCAATCGTACCGAGGACGGATACCCCTTTTTCAGCATTGGCTTTTTCGGCTGAAATCTGACGTAACAATGCCTGTTCTGCCACTGCCTTACGCTGTTCAAAGCCCAAAGGAGCCAATTTGGTTTTCAGTTGCTCCAATGCTTGAGACAGCTGGGTATAAGCAACTTGTTTAAGCTGGCGAGTGCCCATCAAACGCAGCACAAAAATGGTCCATGTCGCAATCGACATTGCCAATAACACGAAATACAGTGTTTTACTGACTGCATCAGCGTGTTGCCAATAAACTGAAAAGTTCATATTCGAACTCCTAATGGGTGAGCCGTTATTTAACCTGAAAATCGAAAGGCTGTTCCACACGGGTTGGATAAGCCACACCATTTTCAACATATTTGGTGAGTTGTGCACGACGTACCGCGGCTTCTACTTTGCGCGTTACTGCCGGGCTACAACTTGAATTCCGTGCAGTTGCAGAAACCACTTTACCCTGCTCATTCGCTGAAACGTCTACTACTAGTGAACAGGCTGATTTTAATTCACCTGCAGAGAGCGAGACTTTTGGTGAACGCTGCCAGGATACGCCCCCACCAATCGATACACTTTTCGGGGATGGCGGCGCAGCAGGTGCTGGCGGTGCCACAGGCGCAGGTGGCGCGACTGGAGCAGGTGCCGGTTTAACTTTAGTTTCAGTGACCACTGTCGGCACGACCGGACTTGGGGTTGGTTTTGCTTCAACGGGTGGTGCTTTGACTACTTTTGGCGCTTCAGCCTTTTTCACCTGCTCGATTTTTTCTACTTTTTTCGGTGGTGGTGGCAGCGGTTTATCGACAATTTTGACTTCTTTAGGCTTAGGTGGCTCTTTTTGTGGCTCGACCTTCGGCTTTGGCGGTAAAGGTTTGGGTGCTTCCTGCAATTTTACAAAGCGCACTTTAAGCGGCTCTTTCTCTACAGGCTTGAGCTCCGGTGCGTCCATCTGGCTCACTGCCCACAATAGGCCCACATGTCCGACGAACACGGCCGCCAGAATCGAGATGACTTTCTTTTTCATCTTGTTGGGCGGTGTAGGTGTCATGGGAGCAGCAACTTGACTCATTAAATCTATTACCTTGAGGAGATGATGTGAAACAAACAATCAAGCTCATCGGTTAGCACAATTAAAGTACGCCAATAATAAATGAGAAGTGTTTTCATTTGCAACTACTAATCATGCCTTTCACTGACTTTTTTTGCATCAAAACAAAAAAGGCACACTAAAAGTATGCCTTTTTAAATAGGGATGCAAGTTTTATTGGAACACCACAGTTTTATTGCCATCGACAATAATACGGTCTTCCAGATGCCATTTCACTGCACGTGCCAGTACATTACGTTCTACGTCCTGACCGAGTTCACGCAACTGTTCAACGGTAAAGTCATGATTGACACGTTCTACGTCCTGCTCGATGATCGGGCCCTGATCCAGATCGGCAGTGACATAGTGTGCAGTCGCACCGATCAGCTTGACACCTTTTTCATGCGCCTGTTTATACGGATTTGCACCGACAAATGCGGGCAGGAATGAATGGTGAATATTGATCACTTTCATTTCCCACTTGCTTACAAATTCTTCATCTAGAATCTGCATATAGCGCGCCAATACCAACAGGTCATTGCCCTGCATTAACTGGTCAATTTCTGCATAGGCTTCAGGCTTGTTGTCTTTGGTCACCGGCACCACTTCAAATGGAATCCCAAAGTTTTCAACCGCTTCGCGTAAAGTCTCGTGATTCGATACCACCTTGGTAATTTCACATGGCAAACCACCACGGGCATGACGCCATAACAGCTCAAGCAAGGCATGATCGACCTTAGACACCAAAATACCGACTTTCTTCACATCGCTGACCAGAGCCAGACGCCATTGCATGCCATAACGCTCTGCGACATTTACCGCAAAAGTCTGGGTAATGCTTTCTTTACGGCTTTGCAGATGATCCAGTTCAAATTCAACGCGCATGAAGTAACGGCCGCCCTGCGCTGCTGTCGCATATTGGTCAAGCGCAGTAATATTGGCACCTTGATGATACAAGAAGCTCGAAACAGCCTGCACGATGCCCGGCTTGTCTTCACAAGTAATCAATAAACGTGCGGTGTTAGCAGTCGTCATATTCATGTTGGTTTAAGTCACTAATCAGTTAAATTTAAAATAAGCCGAGTATTCTAGCGCGTTTCCGAGATATTCTGAATAGGCGACTCGACTTCTGTGTTTTTTGCAGATGACAGGCTGGCAAAAAGTTCCGAAGAACCTAGGCTATTTAGCAAACCTTCATAAGTTTGACGGCTTTCACCGCGTAAATAGGCCCCTTCCAGGAACACCATTTGACGGAGTGCCTGCCAGACCCATTTTTCTTCCAGCGTATTGGAATCGGTCAGATGACCTGACATATATAGGAAGTTGGTCCAGTTGGTCAGTACAATCCACAGGTTAATGATCAGTGCTTCAATTTCTGAATCGGTCATGTCCATCAAGCCAGCATTCACAAAAGCCTTATAGATTTTCTGACCTTGCTGCATCACCTCGCCGGCAAAGCGTGGATACATCTTGCGGAAATCTTCGTTATTTTCGACCAGATGATAGACATCGCGATGCAGGAAACGATAAGCCCACAGCTGACTGCTCAGTACCTGAAAATAATGAATCTTGTCATTGGCATCCAGAGCACGATCATCCGGCAGCGCCAGCATTTCCAGAGTTTGCTGCTGGTACTCCTCCATCAGTTCTTTAATAATTTCATTCTTATTACGGAAATGATAATACAGGTTACCAGGGCTCATCCCGAGTTCAGCCGCAATATGATTGGTGGTCACAGAGCGTTCGCCACGTTCATTGAACAGCTGCAAACTGAGCTGCAAGATACGCTCTTTAGTTTTTAAGGTTTTGGTTTGGGACATCCTAAAATAACCATTCAGTTCGTGCATTAGCAGGCTAACACACAAAGTCACTTGACTAATTAGAGTATTTGCTCTAAAAATTAATTAATCGATTTTTGAATAATGGTAGTGCGGCATGAACAGTCACACAAAAACAATATCAATGACACCACATTTTTTTGATGGCCAATACTTAAATGAGCTTTTGGCACAACAAAAACATGCTTACTTAAACTATCCTTTGCCGACGGCAAAGGAACGCATCGATCGTTTAGCTCGACTTAAGCGTATCTTAGTTAAGTATCAAGATCAATTTGCAGAGGCAATTAATCAAGATTATGGTAACCGCTCGATTGGGGAAACCAAAATTGGTGAACTGCTCACCTGTCTGGAACATATCAAATATTATAGCAAAAACTTGACCCGATGGATGAAACCCTCCAAGCGCCATGTCGGCATTATTCATCAACCGGCCAAAGCTTGGGTGCAATATCAGCCTTTGGGCGTGATTGGGATTATTGCACCGTGGAACTATCCATTGTTGCTGTCCATTGGCCCACTCATTTGTGCATTGGCTGCCGGCAACCACGCCATGATCAAGATTTCTAGCGCATCGGCTGCGTTTGGTGAAGTGCTTGAAAAAGCCTTGGCAGAAGCCTTTCCGAAAGAACTGGTCGCAGTGGTTAATGGTGGCGGTGTGATCTCAGATGCCTTCTGTCGTCTAGCCTTCGACAAAATGATTTTTACCGGCTCGACTGCTGTGGGTAAAACCGTGATGGCAGCCGCAGCAGAAAATCTGGTTCCGGTGATTCTGGAACTCGGGGGCAAGTCTCCAGTCCTGGTACATCCATCAATTGATCTGCGTGATGTCGCACAGCGGATTGCGGTGGGCAAACTCTGGAATGCCGGTCAAACCTGTGTCGCACCGGACTATATGTTCCTGCCTCGTGGCAAGACGGCAGAATTTATTGATCATTTTAAAGCCTGCGTAGAAAGTATGTATCCGGATATCACCCATAATCAGGATTACACCTCGATTGTGAATGACAAACAGTACAACCGTCTGCAAGGCTATCTGGATGATGCACGTGAACAGGGTGCTCATGTTATTGAAATCAATCCGCGCCATGAAAATTCCGCTGATCTGCGTAAAATTGCCCCCACCATTGTGACCAATGTCACACCAAGCATGCAGATCATGCAGCATGAAATCTTTGGTCCACTGCTGCCAATCATGGAATATGATCAAATTGATGAAGTTATCGACTTTATTAATAGCCGTCCACGCCCACTTGCTTTATACTACTTCGACTTTGATCAAGCGCGTGCCGATTATGTCGCACAGCGTACCCATTCAGGGCATTTCGGGCAAAATACGGTATTAACCCATGTTGCACAAGACGATCTACCATTTGGGGGTGTCGGTGCATCAGGTATGGGGAAATATCACGGTCCAGAAGGCTTCTTCAGTTTGTCGCATGAACGCTCGGTAATGTCGAATCCCAAGCTGTATAGCTTGAAATACATTCTGCCGCCGTTCAATAAACCGATTCACAAGCTGATTTCGAAGACACTTCTCCGTTAAATGATCAAGGCATGAGCTATCGATATAGCTCGTGCTGCGTTTTGACGAAAATCGCTTGTCTTTTAAGCGCATTTTTGATATAAAACGCCCCTTGAATGATTTCAATCCGTTTATTTTTGACTGGCCATACAGATTTGCTGTTGGCTAAATCAATGGAGTTACACCATGTCTAAGGTTTGCCAAGTTACCGGCAAGCGTCCAGTCGTTGGTAACAACGTCTCACACGCCAACAACAAAACTAAACGCCGGTTCGAGCCGAACCTGCACCACCACCGTTTCTGGTTAGAAAGCGAAAAACGTTTTGTACGTCTTCGTTTAACCACTAAAGGTATGCGTATTATCGACAAATTGGGCATTGAAAAGGTTGTTGCTGACCTACGTGCTCAAGGTCAAAAGATCTAAGGAGTCTGAACCATGCGTGATAAAATTCGCTTAGTTTCTTCAGCTGGTACAGGTTATTTCTATACCACGACTAAGAACAAACGTACTATGCCGGAAAAAATGGAAATCAAAAAATTTGATCCAAAAATCCGTCAACACGTAATCTTCAAAGAAGCTAAAATCAAATAATTTTGGCTTTTTAAAAAAAACGACCCTTTCAGGTCGTTTTTTTTTGCATTTTTTTTACCCCACTTGATAAACTTTCTACATGTTTTGGCACTTTTTGTGCTTATTTCCCAGCAAACCTAACTAAAGGAGTATTTAGTGCCACATGACGTAGAACTCATTATATTATTGGCTGTTGGTTTTGGCTTAGCCCTAGTTTTTGGCTATATCGCTGCACGTCTGCGCCTCCCTCCACTTATCGGCTATCTGGTGGCCGGCATTCTGATTAGTCCCAATACACCCGGTGTGGTCGGCGATATTCATCTGGCCAACCAGCTGGCAGAATTAGGTGTCATGTTCCTGATGTTCGGGGTCGGGATGCATTTCTCGCTAAGTGATCTGATGCAGGTGCGGCGGATTGCATTGCCCGGTGCAATTTTGCAAATTGCAGTCGCCACTCTGCTCGGAGTGGGAGTCTCGATGTTATGGGGCTGGAGCTTTGGCTCTGCGCTCGTATTCGGTTTAAGCCTATCCTGTGCCAGTACGGTGGTTCTACTCAAAGCACTCGGTGATCGTGGTCTGCTCGATTCAATTAATGGCCGGATTGCCGTCGGTTGGCTTTTGGTCGAAGATCTGGTCATGGTCTTGGCCTTGGTATTATTGCCGGCCACTGCCTTACTTCTAGGCGGACAAGCACTTGAAGGTGCGAGCGATGAAAATATCTGGGCCACTTTAGGCATTACCCTGCTGAAAGTCGCAGGCTTTATTGCCTTTATGCTGATTATTGGTAAACGTCTGGTGCCGATGATCATCCAAGTCGTGGCACGTCTGGGTTCTCGTGAGCTGTTTACCCTGACTGTGGTCGCTGCGGCCATCTCGATTGCCTTTGGGGCCTATAAGGTTTTTGGGGTATCTATGGCGCTGGGGGCTTTCTTTGCCGGGATGGTGGTGAAAGAGTCAGATTTCAGTCATCGCGCGGAACAAGAAACCTTGCCGCTGCGTGAAATCTTCTCAATCTTATTCTTTGTTTCTGTCGGCATGCTGTTTGATCCGCGTATTTTACTGGAACAGCCACTCCATGTGCTGACAGTCGTCGGCATTATTCTGATTGGTAAAACTCTGGCGGCAATGGCACTGGTATTGTTCTTCCGCTATCCAATCAATACCGCGTTGACTGTTGGCGCTTCGCTGGCACAGATTGGTGAATTTTCATTTATTTTGGCAGCACTTGGGGTGTCACTGAATCTGCTTTCACTAGAAGGTCAAAACCTGATTCTGGCGGGCGCATTGGTCTCGATCACTCTCAACTCCTTTATCTTCTCCGCGATTGAACCGGTACAAAAATGGATTCGGGAACGCTCGACCCTGGCACGTTTACTGGAACGCAGTGGTGATCCCTTGGCGATGTTACCCGATGAAGTTTCACAGGATTACTTGCGTGATCAGGTGGTGCTGATTGGTCATGGTGAAGTGGGGCGTCGTATTACCCGCTCATTAATGGAAGAAAATATCAAGGTGGTTATTGCAGAAGAAAACCGCGATATTGTCGAAAATCTGCGTGAAAAAGGCATTGCCGCGGTTTCAGGCGCTGCGACTGAAGCTGGTGTTTTGATCCAGGCACATATTCAACATGCGCGCTTACTGGTCATTTCCCCTATGGATATCATCGATATTCATAGAATTGTAGATATTGCCAAGACCTTGAATCCGAAAATTCAGGTATTGGTCTGTGCCGAAAGCAAGGAAGAAGCTGAAGCGATCCGTCGTGATAATATCGGCGCGGTGTATTATGCCAAAGAAGAAATGGCGAAAAATATGAGTAATCATATTTTAAACCAGATCGAGATTGCGCATCAGCATACCCCTTCTCATTAAATTTCTTTGCATAAAAAAAGTTGCCCAATGTGGCAACTTTTTATGCATAATCACAAGATTTTTTGTAATAAGCTGACTTCAAATCATCAGGATTTAAATCAAAGAAACGAGGTTTTCATTTCTTGAAATTAACCTTGAGCTCGTACCTAAAATCTAACTCACCCCCAACCCTTTAAAATCAAAAAGCACACCGATAGTGTGCTTTTGAATACATTGTAATCTTAACTCATATACTTCGGCTCTTCATCTACCACTTCTGCCTGCCATTCATTGACCTGCTGTTCCAGCAAGCCATACAGGGCCGCCTGAATCATCTGTTGCGCAATCACAGGCGTCTGCTCTCCGAGTAGAGCCTTCACCTCGTCATTAAACTGAATCATGACCAAAGGCTGTTTATGCGAACCTGCATTGCGTAAAGCCAAGGCACCACCTTCAAGTTGAACGAGTTCTAAAATCGCGTCTTGATTACCAAATAAGTCTTTCAACTGTTCTATAGACATATATCCTCCATGTTCAACATGGTGGCAAAGAGCCGGGTGCACTTTGCATCATTAGAGTAATTAATATAGGGTTAAAAATTCTAATTTCAAGTACGGTCGATCCGATTAAAATTCAATCATCTCATTGCGAAAACCATCGATGAGTTGTGTCATGTCACGATGCCATTCTCTTAATATAGCAGGATCAGGTAACCATGCTTGTGGAGACTGTGTGACTTTAATGATGAGATTTGAGGAGGTTTCGTCTTCGGGTTCCGGTGTACTCGGTTCAGGCGCATACTGGCACAGACGATAGGCACGTTTCAGTTCAGCAATGAAACCGCTCTTGGATAAGTGTTGTAATACGGCTACTTCGGGTGAAATCTGGCCTTTGGCTGCCATTAGTTCTTCGATCGATTTCAGCGTCGGATTGGCATCATTCAGGCGATAGTAACGCACCAGTTCCTGCAAAAATGCCAATAAAGCACCATGTAAATGAAATACAGTCGCCTCACGTTGTGCCTGAGCCTGTTGCACATGCTCGGTTTGCTCTGCCTGCTGGCAGGCAAGACGGGCAAAATACAGTTTTTGATTGGTACGGTCCGCATGATAGCGAGCAACACGGGTCATTGATATTTCCTAAGGTTTTAAACAAATTTTGGCTTTTATAAAGTAAAAGGTTCGCTTTCATTTCGCAATCAAAACATGTTTAAACTGAATCCATCCAGTACTGAAATCCAGAAAATCTAACTGCCTGCACGAGTACAACCATGAGCACAACAAGGTTAAATTTCAGCCATAAAAAAGGAGCATATCAAGTGCTCCTTTTCCAGTTTAAGCCTCGGGCTTATCTTCTGCTTGTTTTACCCGGATTCCATGTCCGTGCAAGCGCAAAGTATTCAGGCCTTTAATGGCTTTGATGGCTTCACGTGCATGCGGCATTTCTACAAAGGCAAAACCTTTTGATTTCCCGGTTGCCGCATCGAGCACCAAAGTACAAGTATTCACTGTGCCATATTCCTGGAACAACTTCAGCAACTCGGCTTCTGTGACCGTACGTTCTAAATTACGAACTAAAATTTTCATCTGATAACCTTAAGAAGATAGGCAAAAAATATCAAAAAGCACGCGCCTACTCTACTTTTTGTATGCAACAACTTTGCTATAGTTTAATCGAGATCAATGCCAAAATCTAAATTAATCGATTGACGTTCAATTAAGGCACTTTTCACGGTCTGCTGCCGGGTTTTGTAATGGGTTTCCGTGGTGCATAAATGCCGGGTGAGATCATTCAAGAAATAACTTGCGACTTTACGTCCCTGCGCATCGACCGTTTCCCGCGCCCAGTGATTCAGATTTTGTTTGGTTAGAATCAATTCATTTTTGGCTCGGGTCAGCGCCACATACAGCACACGACGTTCTTCTTCAACATCATCAAAGTCGCCTTGGGCGCGTGCATGCGGATAATTTCCCGGCGTGACATTGGCCACATAACAGACATTCTGTTCGGTGCCTTTTGCTGAATGAATGGTAATCAGGGTCACCACATCATGATCGGACTGGCGTTCAATTTCCGAAATCGACACTGGATCGAGCACATATTCCTCTAAAAATTCACTTAGTTGTGAATGCTTGGAGGCCAGTTGTTTCACCAGTTCAAAATCACCCTGACGACGTGGCCAGTCTTTTTTATAGTTCTCTGCCAGTTGTGTTTCAATTGCCTGAATCGCAAGACTGACACAGGCCTGCACTTCGCCTTTCAGCGCGCTCATCTGCTTCATGATCAGAATCGCATTTAGAGGTATCTTGCCAAATTTCTCCAGTTTATCGGAGATTTTATCGATTTCAGGTTCCAGCAAAATGTGTTGCGCCAACTTGCTTGCACCGACATCACCGACACCATTCCACAGGGTCAAGAAACGCATCCAGGCGATATCATCCAGCGGATTGGCGACCACACGCAGCATGCTGAGTAAATCTTTGACATGTGCCGTTTCCAGCAGCTTCATACCGCCAATAAATCGATACGGTACATTGGCCGCGATACAGGCCGCTTCAATATGCCGCGCAGCAAAACTGGAACGCACCAGTACCATATGTTCGCCCCATTTGCTGCCCTGTAAATAATGACGCTCTTTAATATCAATCGCGATCCATTTGGCTTCATCAAACTCATTCGGAAATATATGCATGCGCGGCTTTACACCCTCGCCACGATAAGCTTCCAGACGTTTGTCATATTTGATTTCAGACTGATCCAGCAGCCAGTTGGACAGATCCAGAATTTCCTGGGTCGAGCGGTAGTTTTTTTCCAGTTTAAAAATCTGCGCATCTGGTACCCGTTCTTTGAAATGATGAATATTTTCAAAGTCTGCGCCACGGAAACCATAAATCGACTGGGCATCATCGCCGACACAAAACAGGCTGATCCGGTCTTTCAGTGGCTCCAACAAAGCCCATTGCAATGGATTGGTATCCTGCATTTCATCGACCAGCATATGTCGACAGATTGACGCCACATAATCGACCAAACCTTCTGATTGTGCCAAAGCTGTCGCCACCACCGCCAGAATATCGTCATAATCCAGAAAACTGCGCGCCTGTTTGCATGCTTCATATTCCTTCATGATCTCGGCAATCTGGTCTTTTAAGGCCAGATATTCCGGCATCTGCTTTTCCAGCGCCAGACTGAGCTTCTGCCGGGTATTACGTGCAAAGGAATATAAATCGCAGAGTTCTTGTGGCTTGGGCAAATGATTAGGATTTTTTTTGTCATCACGGCCACGAATCAGACGGAACATCATCAACTGATCATCACGATCAATAATCGAGAACTGTTCCAGACCAAAGGCCTTCGGAATACGGCGCAACAGATACATACAGAAAGTATGAAAAGTCGAGGCACGCAGACCTTTGGCTTGATCCCCCAAGGCTAATTCCACCCGCGCTACAATTTCACTGGCTGCACGGCGGGTAAAGGTCAGAATCTGAATCTGGTTGGCGGGTACACCCTGCTCAATCAGGTAAGCTGCACGTGCCACGATGGTCTTGGTTTTGCCACAACCTGCCCCGGCCAGCACCAGACTATGTTTTGTTTCTGTGGTCGCTGCTTGCTTTTGTTGGGGATTTAATTCATCAATCAGGTTGGCTAAACTCATTTTCACTCATCTTTTTGTGGATGGCTGTAGTTTAGCAGATCGCTCTTATAATTATGGCTTTTCATCCGCCCTGAAACAGCAGCAAATTTTATCTCTTGATTTGTTTGCTATAGGGTCGACAGCATAGATGCCGTCTGCTGGATTGAGATATAGGAACATACCCTCAATCCAGCAAAGGATTTTTGTTACCTTGCGAAGCAGTGCTTCTCATTCATGCAAAGCAAGATCTGCTTATGCATTATTATCTGCCATTACGTAAAGCTTGTGCAGCAATGACGATCTTGTAAAAGAAAACTAAATACGCTGTTCCTCAATATTTTTAATTGTTTTGGACACTGCTTTTTCCAGATTCACTTCCGCATTTTTTAAGGCTTCTTCCAGGCTAAAATCTGGTGGATTAATCCCGATAATCTGACTAAATCCAGACTCATATAGTGACTCAATCCCATCACCCACCAGTCCAGCAAATGCAAGCACCGGTTTATTGAATTTTTGTGCTACTTGTGCCACGCCAAACGGGGTTTTGCCTAATTTAGTTTGATGATCAAGCTTGCCTTCACCGGTCAGAACATAATCGGCTTGAGCTATTTTATTGGCTAAATCTGTCTGCTGAATGATGAGTTCCACGCCTGATCGAATAGAAGCAGCTGTGAATGCCATTAAGCCAAAACCGAGTCCACCTGCCGCACCCGCACCTGCAACATGACGATGATCACGTCCAATGTGCCGAGCAACCAGATCGGCAAAATGACTGAGGTTTTGATCCAGTTGCTTGACCATTTCCGGTGTCGCACCTTTTTGTGGGCCAAAGATCGCTGAAGCACCATTGGGTCCACACAGCGGATTATTCACATCCGATGCAATGATAATTTCAATATCCGCCAGCCGTGAATCCAGTTCGGATAAATCAATTGCTATGATTTGATCTAGGTTTCCACCGCAAACCTGTATTTCTAATCCTTGGGCATCTAAAAACCGAGCGCCTAAGGCCTGTATCATTCCCGCACCGGCATCGTTCGTCACACTGCCACCTAAGCCAATGATGATTTTACTGGCCTCTAAATCGAGCGCAGACTTGATCATTTCTCCTGTGCCACAGGTTGAGGTCAGCAGAGGATTACGCCTTGCAGCTTCCAGCAGATCTATGCCATTGGCTTTGGCCATTTCAATGATTGCGGTTTTTCCTGCATCAATTACGCCAAAATACGTCTGGATGCGCTGATCAGGCAATGGCCCTGTCACTTCACAGGGAATGCGCTGTCCTTTTGAACTTGAGATCAGTGTATCGACCGTGCCTTCCCCTCCATCCGCCATAGGAACATGAATGCACAAAGCATCAGGCAACACGTTTTGAATGCCACGCTGCATGGCCTGACAGGCTTGTTCAGCACGCATACTTTCTTTAAAGGAATCTGGAGCAAGAACAAAAGTAAGCAGCATATGGTTATTTTTATCTATCAATAAAGTCTAGATTCTGGATAAATCCAAGAGAATCTACAAGTCTTTATTTCCAGCCCAACTCAATTGCTGTGATCTCATTAATCAGGGTCTGATCCAGAGATCCCGGCATTTTACTCGTGGTTTCGGACAGCGGGATATGTCCTGCCATCAGTTCTGCCTTGGCTTGTGGGAACACAGGTTGCTGATCTGGAAATGCATAACCTATTGGATAAATCGGCTGACCTGTGGCCAGATCATATTTATCACTGGCACCAAAGGCATGCAGTAACTCATGTACCAAAACAATTTTATTTTGTTCAGACTGCTTTTGAGAGGCAAATAAATTCACTGATCCAATCCGGCCTTTCTGCAAGGCAGTTGAATGCTTTAATTGCCGGGTTTGTGCCGGATCATAATAATTTAAAAACAGGGTCAGACTGGCAGAAGGGTCCGAACTCTGTTGCTGTTTCCAGGCATAAAATCGAAACTTTAAACTCCATACAACAGTATCGAAAATTGAGGCCTGCTCAGGGACTTTAGGCGGTAAAACTTTAAGCTCACGACCCAAATTAAAATAAAAATAAGTGGGTTGATTACGATATTGCTGTGCTGATTTTTGTAGAAAGTCTCTTGCCGTTTCTAGATCCTGAACTGACAGTTGCTGGATGTATTGCTGTGTGGTCGGTAATCCATCTGCATTAATCGGATGCAACAGAACCATGACCGGCTTTGACCAGTTCTGATTTTGATCACGATAGGCATTGACTGCAACGATCAATAAAATACTTAATAAAATCAGAATCCGAATCTTTTTCCACATATCCCCAAGCAACCTTATTTATTTTTTTTAAAATATCGACACATCATAAATAAAAAATGCCGACTTTCGTCAGCATTTTTTTAAGTTTAAACTTTATTTAGGCTTCAACCCATTTTCCATTCTGGTAAACCAGAGACCATTTGGTTTGCTTGCCTTCCGCATTTTCAGAGCCAATATATTGCGATTGGTTCTTGCGACTGAATTTCACCAAAGTCGGGTTACCTTCCGGATCTGCATCAGGCGCTTGCAAGATAAACTGATATTTCGGATCCAGCTGTTCAGCCACAGAGCGAATCTCGGCAACTTTCGGTGCCCGTGTTTCACGCACTTTCGGGAATTTGCTGGCCGCCAGAAACAGGCCGGCCGCACCATCACGCAGCACAAAGAAGTCATCGTGCTTGGTCGAGCGTAAATGTTCCATCTTGATCGGATCGACACGCGGAGGTGCCGGCTGACCACTCTTTAATACTTTACGGGTATTGTCACAACTGTTGCAGGCGAAGTATGGCCCAAAACGACCCGTTTTAAGCTGCATTTCGCCATCACATTTGTCGCATGGAATGGTTGGGCCATCATAACCTTTGATCTTGAACTCTCCTTCTTCGAGTTCATAACCATCACAGTCCGGGTTATTGCCACAGACATGCAGTTTACGACCGCCATCAATCACATAGCTGTCCATTGCCGTTTCACACACCGGACAACGTTTCTTCGACATCAGGTCAGCGGTTTCGGCCGCATCATCATCAGACAGTGCAGCCAGAGACTCGACTGGGGTCAGGTTCAAGGTTCCCTTGCAACGTTCTTTCGGTGGCAGGTTATAACCAGAACAGCCCAGGAAAACGCCTGTGGTTCCGGTACGAATCTGCATTGGACGCTCACATTCTTTACAATGTACCGCGTCCACTTCCACTGGCTGATTACGGCGCATACCGTTCTCGCCTTGTGCCGTAGTCAAACGCTGCTTGAAATCGCCGTAGAAGCTGTCTAACAGCTCTTTCCAGTTACGCTCACCATCTGCCACCTTATCTAGCTGACCTTCAAGATCTGCGGTAAAGGCGTAGTTCATCAGGTTATTGAAGTTTTCATCCAGACGGTCGGTGACGATCTCACCCATCTTCTCGGCAAAGAGACGACGGTTATCGAGCTTCACATAACCACGATCCTGAATGGTCGAGATAATTGCAGCATAGGTCGATGGACGGCCAATGCCTTTTTTCTCGAGTTCTTTGACCAGTGAGGCTTCAGTAAAACGAGCTGGTGGCTTGGTGAAATGTTGAGATGGATCAAGCTTCTGAAGTTTCAGCACTTCACCGACTTTCACTGCCGGTAATAGAATATCGTCATCCGCTTTGTTGGCACCACGCACCCGGGTAAAACCATCAAAGACCAGCGTCCGGCCTTTGGCTTTCAGTTCTACGCCATTGGCATTGACTAAAATGGTTGAAGACAGGTATTCAGCCGGTGTCATCTGACAGGCCACAAACTGGCGCCAGATCAAGTCATAGAGACGCTGTGCATCACGCTCCACACCGACCAGACTGTCACCTTTGAGACTCACAGTAGATGGACGGATTGCCTCATGCGCTTCTTGCGCGCCGGCTTTATTGCCATAGCGGTTGGGTTTGGCCGGCAGGTACTTCTCACCAAATTCTGATTCGATATGGCCACGGACCATGCTTACCGCATCATCACTCAGGAAGGTCGAGTCGGTACGCATATAGGTAATGAAACCGGCTTCATACAGGCGCTGTGCCAGCATCATGGTTTTCTTCACAGAAAAACCGAGACGGGTACTGGCCGCCTGTTGCAACGTTGACGTGATATAGGGCGCGCTTGGATTGACTTTGGTTGGCTTATCTTCACGGGCAGAAACGGTATAATCCGCATCTTTAATCAGGTTTAACAGTGCATCCGTTTCGTCTTTATTACGAAGCTTTAAAGTCTTGCCATTTTGCTTGACTGCTTCCAGACGGATGTCATCTTTTTTCGATTTGGTATCGGCAAACACCTGCCAGTATTCTTCAGGAATAAAGGCCCGAATTTCACGTTCGCGTTCAACCACCAGTTTCACCGCAACCGACTGTACACGACCGGCTGACAGGCCACGGGCAATCTTTTCCCACAAGAGTGGTGAAATCATGAAGCCGACCACGCGGTCCAGGAAACGGCGTGCCTGCTGGGCATTGACTTTATTGGTGTCCAGACGTGAAGGATGCTTAAAGGCTTCCTGAATGGCATTTTTGGTAATTTCGTTGAAGACCACACGTTGATAACGTGACTCATCGCCGCCAATCACTTCTTTTAAATGCCAGGCAATCGCTTCCCCTTCCCTGTCCATATCCGTTGCCAGATAGACTTCATCGACTTGCGCTGCCAGTTTTTTCAGTTCGGCAACCACATGTTCTTTGCCAGGAAGCACTTCGTATTTGGCTTTCCAGTCATGTTCCGGATCGACACCCATGCGGTTAATCAACGCATTCTGTGATTTTTCAGCTTTCTGTTCATCTGTCAGTTTGGTGCGTGTCGCCGGCTTTTTCTCTGTCGATTTGGCAGAGCCGCCTGTTGGCAAGTCACGGACATGACCGACTGATGATTTTACGATGTAGTTTGGACCAAGGTACTTATTGATTGTTTTCGCTTTTGCAGGCGACTCCACAATCACTAAGGCACGCTTACTTCCAGCGTCGGGAGACTTTGCTGTGCTGCTTTTTGATGTGGACCGAGGAGCGTTCGCCATAATTAACCGTTAATCCTGTTTATTTCTAAATTAAAGTTCAGCCAAAGCGTGTAATAGTGCTTTGATATCGTCGAGTTGGGCTGCTCTTAAATCAGCATGTTCATCCCAATACAATCCGACACAGTTGGCCTGCATATCAATAGCATAAATGCCTTTTAATGCAATGGGAAAATCTTTAAATTTCTCATCACCCTGCACAATTTCGAGTTTATTATCGACAACACGGGCACGCATCAAGGGTAAACGCGCATCTGGCATGAGTACGCTGTAGTACGCAACCATACTGGCACGACTTTCAGTGGCCTTTGGAATTTTGGTCCAGTCGGGTGCAACCACCAAACGTGGATGCAGACCCATTTTGCGGGCTTTGTCACGCATGATGCCAAGCGCTTTTTCTCTTGGGCTGACACGTAAGCCAAAAATTGACCCCATGACAAAAATGATGATGATCACCGCTACCCAAATTCCAGTGTTTTCCATAGTTCAACCTTTATGTTCTATTATTAGAGTTGCATAAGCACAATATAAAACGCAAGTTTGCACGATAAAATTAATTCAAGAACATTTCATGACTATATAAAACTTCGTGACCATTCCAGTAAATATAACCCTTCTCAATTAGCTCTTTCAGCAGCAGACGGATATCCGATTGAGGAAAGAGCTGCTCTAGCAAATCACGTAATTCATAAATATCCTTGGGTTTGTCGCCCTGAAGTTCGCGCAGTTTACGTGCGACTTCCAGTTGCACTGGATCAATCCGGTTAAAGTTTTTAAACAGGTCTTGCTGGGCTGACTGAATTGGAGTTTGCAATGCCTCAACTGGAGCATCATCAACTTTGAGCCGGGACATGACCTGATCCAGTTTTGGATTTTCAAGCGGATCTTGTTCATCCAGATTGAGCTGTAGCCACTGTTTCAGGACTTTTTTACGGAAGCTGATCTGCTCATCATAGCGTTTGACGATTTTCAGGTTAATCAGCATGCCGACCACATGCTGGGCCTTCACGGGCATGACGTGCAGAATATTGGCAACTGAATTTTTTAAGGTTTCCAAGGTATTTGGCTTACCACTCATTTTCCCTAGAGCATCACAGTACTTTTTCACCAGTTGCAAGGCCGGTTTGTTGCGGATCGCCTCCAGACTAGGCAGGTAATTTTTAACATGCTCTGCTGGAATAGAGACTTCATCGGGCTGAATCTGAATCAGGCTACATTTAATATCAGAGACTTGCAGCATCTGCTGCAACATCTCGCTGCTGTCCATCGCCGAGATCAACTCGACTTCGGTTTCCGGCTCCAACAGCGCCATCAGCTGACCGACAATGACCGCATATTCATATTCTTTCTGGGGCGATTCAGGTGTATCCAGAATGATGATCTGTCCACTCGCAATCCAGCCGGCCAGCTCGGTTAAATCTTCTAATGAAAATTCAAATGTTCCGGCACAATTAAACAGATACAGGCTGGAATAATGCGTCACAATTTCACGCAGTAACTTGGCCGTCGGAAAATTATTTTCGAGGTCGAGTAGAACAACTTTTGGATGCATGGGACAAGCTTCTGAAATGTACCTGAAAGCCAGTATTAGAGTAGGAAGTGAGTGAAAGGTCAAATAATTTCATGGTGAATATTCGGGTTGCAGCGGATTTACCAGATTCCAACCGAGTGGAAGATTACATATTTGATCTTGCTGCAAGCAGGTCAGAAATCGCTAGATTCCAGGCTGAGAGCTGATTAAATGAATCGAATCATCGGTGAAATAGCAGCTGCAATAAAAAACCCTTATCAAATATAAGGGTTTTATTAAATGATTGCTTGCAAATTAATAATGTGGCGGACGATCAGCAACTGGATCAAAATCCGCAATTCCTTCAGAGCGGTCTGAGGACTCAACACGTTGATATAACAGGCTCATTTGCTTTTTCAGATCGGCAATTTCCAGAGTCTGTTTAGCCACCTGATCATTCAACTGTTCAACTAAATCGTCTAAAAATGCAATTCGCACTTGCAAATCTTCAATGGGTGCGGAAAATGACGCCTGATCATTTAGATTTTGTTGTTTAGTCATTTAAAGTCCTCATTGGGGATTTCAGGAAACATTATGGCCTATATTACCCTTAGGGATGTCCAACTTGCGTTTGGTGGACCCGCCCTGCTCAACGGCGCGAATTTTAACTTGGAGCGCGGCGAACGAGTGTGTTTGATTGGCCGTAATGGTGAGGGTAAGTCTACCTTACTTAAGCTGATTGAAGGAAGTTTACTGCCGGATAGCGGCGAAGTTTCATTACAAAATGGCATCACGATTTCGATGCTGGCGCAAGATGTACCGATGGACTCAGGCCGAGTGGCGGATATCGTGGCTGACGGTGCCGGTGAAGCGTCGGAAGTTTTGCGTGCCTACCATGCAGCCAGTGAAGCCTGTGTGCTGGGCGATATGGACGCTTGTGACCGCATGGGCAATCTGCAACACAAAATGGACCAGCTCGATGGCTGGGCGCTGGAAACCAAGGTCAATTCGATTTTAAGCAAAATGGGGCTGGACCCAGATGCAGATCTTGCCGATTTGTCGGGTGGTCGTAAGCGTCGTGTCCTATTGGCACGTGCCTTGCTGACTCAGCCAGATGTCTTATTACTGGATGAACCGACCAACCATTTAGATGTTGAAAGTATCGAGTGGCTGGAAAAATTCCTGCTCGATCAAAACAATTTAACTCTGTTATTCATTTCGCATGACCGTGCCTTTGTCGATAGCATCGCCACCCGTATTGTGGAACTGGATCGTGGTCAATTGCGCAGTTATGAAGGTAACTATTCACGTTACTTAGAACTCAAAGCCATGCAAATGGAAGCTGAAGAAAAGCAGAATGCGCTGTTTGATAAAAAGCTGGCGGAAGAAGAAGTCTGGATCCGTCAGGGCATCAAAGCACGCCGTACCCGTAACGAAGGTCGTGTTCGCGCTCTAAAAGCACTGCGTGAAGAATCCAAAGCGCGCCGTTCGCAACAAGGTAAAGTGGCGATGGCGACTCAGGATGCCAACCGTTCCGGCAAACTGGTCTTTGAGATTGAGAACCTGAGTGTGAAATTCGGTGACAATGCACCGATCATTAACAACTTCTCGGCACTGGTTTTACGCGGTGACCGTATCGGTCTGGTCGGTGATAACGGTGTCGGTAAAACCACACTGATTAAAGCCATTCTGGGCGAGCTTGAGCATGGCGGCACGGTGAAAACCGGTACACAGCTGGAAGTAGCCTATTTCGACCAACTACGTAATGCACTGGATCTGGAAAAGTCGGTCAAAGATAACGTTTCTGAAGGCTCTGACCACGTGGATGTGAATGGTAACCGTCGTCATATCTATAGCTATTTACAAGACTTCCTGTTCTCGCCAGAACGTGCACGTACCCCAGTCAAAGCGTTGTCTGGTGGTGAACGCAACCGTATCTTGCTGGCGAAACTGTTGCTGAAACCATCGAATCTGATTGTGATGGATGAACCAACCAACGATCTGGATATGGTGACCCTAGAGTTACTGGAAGAAATGCTCGGTGGCTACAAAGGCACCTTGTTATTGATCTCGCATGACCGTGCCTTTATGGACAACGTGGTGACCTCAACTTGGGTCTTTGATGGTAAAGGCAATATCGACGAATATGTCGGTGGTTATCAGGATTATCTTGAACAGCGTCCGGATCAAACCGTGGTCGATCAAAAAAGTGCCGTGAAAAAAGCCATGGCCAAAGCTGAAGCCGCACCCGTTGCTGCCAAAAAAGTCAAACTCAGCTACAAAGATCAACGCGCGCTCGAGCAACTTCCGGCTGAAATGGAAGCGCTGGAAAAAGAGCAAGCCGAGATCAATACACAACTGGCTGATGGCTCTTTATTTGTCAGTGATTCCGATAAAGCCATGCAACTGTCTCAGCGTTTATCAGAAATTGATGAATTGTTACTGGAAAAATTGGAACGTTGGGAAGAGCTGGATAATCTTAGCAACGGTTAAATATTCCACGAGTATTTGCTCAAGCATCTGTATTCGTACAGATGCTTTTTTTTATTTCAAGAATCTTCTCTGTTAGACTGCACTTAATCTTTTAGCCCTATATTGTTCTATGAGTACCCAGCCTGCATATCAACCCGGCGAATTTCAATGGTCATTCCTGTTACCTCGATACTGGGGCAATTGGCTGGGTATTATTTTCCTGATGGTTTTGGCGATTTTACCGTGGGCCATTCAGTATCGTCTGGCCTATCTGCTGGGCCATCTGTCTTTTAAGTATCTGCCCTCACGTCGCGACACCACACTGCGCAATCTGGAAGTCTGTTTTCCTGAATGGTCTGCCGAGCAGATACAGGACAATGCGCGTCAGGTTTTTATCGATCAAATGCTGGGGGTTTTTGAGACCTTAAATGCCTGGTACAGTCCGAAATGGTTTCAGGATCGCGTCAGTATTGAAGGACTGGAACATATTCAGAATGCTCAAGCCGAAGGCCGGGGTATGCTGTTACTAGGCACGCATTCGACCTTACTGGATGCTGGTGGATATCTGTGTGCACAATATTTTGAACCGGATGTGGTGTATCGCCCACAGAATAATCCACTTTTGGACATGCTGATTTACCGTTGTCGCGCCACGATTTATGCCCATCAAATTGATCATGATGATATGCGTGGTCTGGTGCGCAATCTAAAAAAAGGCCATGCAATCTGGTACAGTCCGGATCAGGATTATGGTTTAAAACAAGGGGTGATGGCACCTTTCTTTGGTGTACCGGCGGCAACCGTCACCGCGCACCGTCGTTTACTGAAAATGACCAAAGCTGCTGCGATTCCTTTATATTTCTATCGTCATGGCGATATCAAAAATCCACGCTACCATGTACTGATTGAACCGGCACTGGAGAATTTCCCTAGTGAGAATGAAGTCGAGGATGCTACTCGCGTGAATCTGATAATTGAACAGCAGCTACGCATCGCACCGACCCAATATATGTGGTTCCACCGCCGTTTTAAAACTCGCCCTGAAGGTTATAAGGAAATTTACTAAATCTGTTTGATCCTAGACTTTAAATCGCTACAGCTCCTATAGTTTAAAATCCTGTTGATGATCTGTACCTTGATAGATCTACATAGCTTTCGTTAGTCCCGCACGCATGAAGCCTAAGACCTGATAAAATCCTATTGTCTGCTGATCGGCCACTAAAATCTGCTGATGAAATCCTGAATAACATTACCACATATTTTTACATGATCCGCCGACCAATGCCTTGTCGTTGCCAGTCCGGATCAATCAATAAGTGTGGGAAATACACCCCCAGAGAGCCATCTGAAATCGCATTCGCCAGTCCGACCAGCTGACCATTTATACGTGCAGTGACCAGACCATGGATTGGCACGATAGAGCTGAAGTATTTCTGATCCATTCACTGAGTCATCACTGGCAATAACATTTTCCATTCTGCACTGTAAAAATATAGCTTTAAACCTAAAATTATCTTTAATAATCAATTAAATATTTAAAAAAATTCACTCTGAAAATAATTTAACCCGGGTTCTACATCCTGTAAAACCCGGGTTAATGAGGTTGTGCTTTCATCTATTATAATTGGTTCTATTTTTTGTGATTTCCCTTTCAGCATCATATCCATGATGTTTTCATTCAGCTTCGTCTTCCTTATGAGAATATCCTTTCTCGACTCCCTGTGCTGATAAACCTAGAATACCTGGATTGCTCATGATTGCCCATCCGCAAGAAGCGCAAACTGATGTAAGCAATCTCTTACACTTTTCTCTTAAAAAGTTAAGAGATTTTGCCGCCATCTTTATAAGCCATGGCAATTTCATCGGTCACTATTTTTTCCTCTTTCTCTGCTTTCTGAATCCCCTCTTCTATGGCCTCTTGTGCTTCCTGCTCATCTTCATCGGTTTGCTCCAATTCTTCCTGAATATGCTCAAAGACCCGACCGGTTTGTAAAACCAGAAAAACCGGAAAATGATCAGAACCGATATGGGGCAGACGCTCCATATGGACCAGAGCAAAATCGGTACTGTGAAATACGTGATCGAGCGACCAGCGAAAAAAAGGATAATCTGCATGAAAGGTGTTTACATAATGACGTCCGACGCGTGGATCCAGCAGTCCGCTAATGCGCTGAAACAGCCGCGTAGTACGAGACCAGGCCACATCATTCAGATCCCCCATGACGATGCAACTTTCATCTAAATCTTTGATCTGATCCCCGACAATTAACAATTCCGCATCACGTAAAGTAGAATCCTTGGCTTCAGTTGGGCTCGGTGGTTTCGGGTGCAGGCAGTACAGCTGCACCGGCTGTCCTGAGCCTAAAATCACTGTGGTATGAATGGACGGAATCTCGTCGCTTAAAATAAACTTGACCTGGGTATTGCGAAGTTCCAGTTTACTATACAGGTGCATGCCATACAGGTTATCCAAAGGCACAGGCACACGATAAGGATAATCTGCTTCAATCACCGACAGTTCATTTTGCCAGGTTTGATCCGTTTCCAGCGTTAACACCAAGTCTGGCTGATGGGTCTGGATCTGTTCAATCAGTCGATGATATTGAGTATTGGTGGTCAGTACGTTCGAAACAATCAGGGAGATTTGCCGCTGCGGATCCAGTTGATCCTGTTTGACCTGCTTGACCTGTTTTTTCCAGATAAAGGTATAGGGCAATACCATTTTTAGCTGATAAGCCAAAGCCGCAATCAGGGCCACAAAAATCAGCTGATTCAAGACAGTCCAGGGATGCTCCACCACCAAAAACAGCACAAAGGCAATAAAGCCCAAGACCAGAATTTGTAAGCGTGGAAAATCCGCACCTCGAATCCACCATTCATCGCGTGGGATCAGTGACCAGAAACTTAACCAAATGACAATGATTGCCACAATTTGGATAACCCATATCATAAAGCGTGCTCTTAATTAAGTTATTATTTTTTCTGAAAGAAAAATGACGTTATCAATTTTGTATGTATCATAAAGCAGATATTTCGCTCAAGAATATTGATGTTTTGATTGTGTAGCACTTGCAGTTGAGTCCCTTTTTGATACACTCGAATCCCTTTAGAATTTTTAACGCACCGAGGCAAAGTGACATGAGAGTAGGTCTGGTCGGTTGGCGCGGGATGGTCGGTTCCGTCCTAATGCAACGTATGGTTGAAGAGAATGATTTTGCTCATTTTGAGCCATTTTATTTCTCTACCAGTAATGCAGGCGGTGAAGCGCCAGCATTTGGTGGTAAGACTGCCCCAGCACTTATGGATGCATCAGATATTAACAGTCTGAAGCAGATGGATGTCATTATTACCTGTCAAGGTGGCGACTATACCTCTGAGGTTTTCCCGAAACTGAAAGCTGAAGGCTGGAATGGTTACTGGATTGATGCAGCATCGACCTTACGTATGGATGATGAAGCCATCATCGTACTTGATCCGGTCAATATGCATGTGATTAAAGACGGTTTGGTAAAAGGCACCAAAACTTTTGTTGGCGGTAACTGTACGGTTTCCTTGATGTTGATGGGTCTAGGTGGTCTGTTCCAGAACAATCTGGTGGAATGGGCAACGTCTATGACCTATCAGGCAGCGTCTGGTGCGGGTGCGCAAAACATGCGTGAACTGATCAGCGGTATGGGTTATTTATACAATAACACCAAAGAATTACTCGATGATCCACGCTCTCCAATTCTGGATATCGATTCGAGAATTGCTGAATTACAACGCGGTGAAGGCTTCCCATCTAGTAACTTCGGTGTGCCTTTGGCTGGTTCACTGATTCCTTATATCGACAAGCAACTGGAAAGCGGCCAGTCGAAAGAAGAATGGAAAGGTCAGGTTGAAACCAACAAGATTCTGGGCAACCAGCAGATCGTGCCGATTGATGGTCACTGTGTGCGTATTGGTGCCATGCGTTGTCACTCTCAGGCATTGACGCTAAAACTGCGTAAAGACGTACCTCTGGATGAAATCGAAGACATCATTGCACGTGCCAATGACTGGTCTAAAGTGGTTCCGAATACCCGTGAAGCCTCGATGACTGACCTGACTCCAGTTGCAGTGACAGGTACCTTATCGGTTCCAGTGGGTCGTCTGCGCAAGCTCAACATGGGTAAAGAATACCTGGGGGCATTCACTGTCGGTGACCAATTGCTTTGGGGCGCTGCTGAACCATTACGCCGTATGCTGCGCATCCTGATTGATTATAAAAACGTTTAATATCCCGAGAAAAACGTTTAATATCCCGAGATGGATATAAAACAAAAAGCCGATCTTTATTGATCGGCTTTTTTATGTAACTATTGCGTAAGTATTTTACAAAAAAGAAACATCCCGTTAATCTATAATTTTCGCTATGCGATAATGACTGAGCTCACGATTAAGATGACTGTATATAACAAATTAAAGCTTGCCATTTTAGCCATTGTCGCTTCACAAAATATTTATGCGATTAATGTAGATCCGGTTCAGATTCAGTCTGCCCCTGGGGAATTACTCTACGCAGAAATGACTTTTCGGCAGTCTGATATCAATTTGCCGATTGAAGTCAGTCTGGCTTCACCTGAAGATTTAATGTCAATTGGTGCATCGCATCAGCCACCTGGTCATCTGAACTTTTTTACCCGGCGCAGCAATAACGGCACCGGGGTCATTACTATTACTTCTTCTCGCCCCATGACAGAACGCGAGCTGAATATTATTGTCAAAATCAAGGAAGGCAGTGCTGCACGTCTGCAACATATCCGTACGCCCTTACAAGCTAAAACCGATTTATTAAAAGCCAGTCTCAAACAGAATGAACGCCCGCTTGCACCAGTTGTCGTCGTCAGTGAAAAAGATATTGCACTTAACTTACCCGTAAGTAGCCATTACAGTACAGCAGCTTCCGCAGCCTTAAACAAGCCAGCGGTTTTAGAAAAGCCGTTGGCATTGCAACACACAGCACCACCTACATTATCGAACACTTCCATTCCTAAAACTGCATTTGCGCCAGCTGTAATGACATCAAGTCCAGCGATTCAGACGCAAGCGATCGCTCCTGTACTGAAAAGTGAATCTGTAACTGCGCCCGATACTCAAGCCCCAGTTAAAACTGCAGCGGTGCTTTCAGATTCAGTAAAGACCTCACAAGCAACTCTTGCATCGCCAGCTCCTGCAGCAGCCTCGACTACAAACAAACCAACCAGTACGATACCAGCAAATCAAAGTGCATCAGCACCAAATAAAGCAAATATGCAGAAAGCTGTAGAGTCCCATTCTGATCATCAAACTGCTTCCAGTGATCCATTGGTGAAAAAATTTGCTGAGGAACAAGCCAGAAAATCAACTGGATCAACTAATCCGGTGAAAACTCCAGCTCCAGTTAATACAAAAGCTTCACCAGTCAAAGCAACTCCGAATCAGACTCAACCTACTTATGTAGTTCAATCCAATGAGTCACTGTGGGGAATTGCCTCACGAATTGCTCAACAGCAGCAGCGCCCGGTCAATGAAGTCATGCAACAAATTAAAAAAGACAATGAGCATGCTTTTATTGGAGGAAATGCCAATCGTCTACGTAAAGGTGCTGCATTGAACTTAAATACGACTCATCCTACACCTGCGCCTATTAAAGTCACTGCGGCAAAGCAAACCGAGCTACCGTCTAAGCCTACTGGCAAGACTAAATACCGCCTGAATCAGGCAGAAATGAGCCTAGTGGCTGAGAACCAGCGCGATTCCGGGCAAGTTTCTGCAAACCAGAACACAGAACGCAATCAAACATCAAAGGAATTGTCATTAAAAGTTATGACAGCCCGAGAAAAAACCGTTAAATTACAGAGAAACGTAACTGAATTAGAATTGGCACTCAATCAGAAGGATCACAGAATTCAATTATTAAATGCGCGTCTGGCCCAGCTGCAACAACAGCTTAAAGCCCAACAAGCAGATAAGAAGCCAGTTAATTAAAAGTTACACATGACGATTTATTGGGATGAGTGAACATTGAATACACTCTATCCTCAAGGGGTAAAACATGCTGATTTATGTGATTCCATTAGTGATATTGATCATCGTATTAATTGTCGTCAAAAAACGACAGGATGCTCAAGAATCAGATAAAGCAAAAACTAAAACGCTGAAGTCCCAAAAACCAAGCACGGCTACCAAAGTTACCCCGCAAAAGACCAAAGTGGTTCAATCAAGCGGTGTTGAAAACAAAGCTGTAGTTCCACTGTCTCCTGAAACTCGCAAAAAAATTGAAGGCCTGATTCAGGAAAGCAATTTCTTCGCGGCTGAGGCCCAGATTAACCAGGCACTGAATCGCGACAATTCCCAGCATGAGCTCTATCTTTTGCTATTAGATATTCATATCTTACAAAAAGATGATTTTGCCATTACACAGCTGATCAATCATATTCGGGCGCTGAGTATTGACGATATACTCGCTCAGGCTGAAGAGAAGAGAACTGTTTACGAAAAGATAAAAGAGACTGAGACCAAGCAAGCCTCTCTACCTGCAACCCCTACATCTGATACAACTGATTTTGATGCTCTGACACAGTCTGTACGCTCTGAAGATACAAAATCTGATTTGATCTTTGAGCAGTTACAGCAAGAAATTACACCGGTAAAAGAAGAACAGGCGCCTCTTGAGTTCAATTTTACACCTGGCACTCGATTTGCATCTCCAATAGAGAAAAAGACGAGTCTCGAAGAGAGCAATAGCTTTGATTTCAATTCTACGAGTAGCTTTACTAAAGACACCCCTACTGAGCCAGCATCAAAAGCTAGCAATGAAGTTCAGTTTGACTTTGAATCTCTTAAAGTTGAGACAGCAACACCAGAGGTTGTTTCTTCTATCACACCGAATAGTCCAGAAACAGATTTTAATACCCAGATTGGCAAGAGCCAAATTCCTAATTTCGATCTCAAATTAGAGGTCAATAATGAACAGTTACCAACCACCACTGAAGAAATTACACCTCTGGATTTCTCATTTTCTATAGAAACTCCAGCGCCTGTCGCCGAAAAAACCTCAGAACCAGCAATTGAGTTTGATCTGTCTAGTCTTTCTGCTGCTGCACCTGTGAGTGAATCTGCGACACAGACAGACCTTTCATCAGGCCTAGACTTTAAATTAGATCATGCAGAAGCTAAACCTGCTGCAACAGGTGTTACTTTCGACATTCCTGCTACATCAGTTCAAACAGCCACAGACCAGCATGATCCACTGGTACAATCTTTCCCGGAATTACTGGACATCAATGAGGCCAGTCTGAATCTGGATCTTGCGCAGCAATATATTCAGCTCGGTGCCTATGTTGCCGCACGTGAGATCATTGCAGAGCGAGAAGCTGAATATACGGCCGAGCAACAGCAACGCGCAGAGCAATTACTGAATCAAATCGCATCTTGATGCATTTCGATTTACACTAAAGCAGTCAAGGGTTGGCTGCTTTTTTTATGATGAAAAATATTGCATTAATTTATATGGGTGGCACATTCGGCTGCGTGGGAGACCCACTTGCCCCGATGTCTGCGGATTTATTTATTCCCAAGCTCGAACAGATACTTGCAGAGCAATATTTCGTCGAATGCCACCATGCACCCGCCATTAAGGACAGCAGTGCCTGCACAGCAACCGACTGGTTGCAACTGGTGCAATTTATTCAGCAATTGCAATCGCAACAGATTCAGCATTTTGTGATTATTCACGGTACAGATACGCTGAGTTATGCCAGTGCAGTACTGGCACATTTTATTGGAAACTCGGCGCATGTGGTGCTGACCGGTAGCCAATATCCCCTGCTGAATGCTCAAGGCAATGAACAGCGTGAATTTAGTGATGCCCTGGATAACCTGAAATTTGCACTAGATTCCGTCAGCGAATCTAACGCCGGGGTGTATCTAGCATTCCATCATCAGCTGCTACATGCGCAGACTGCACTGAAACAGCATACTACCGAGTTAAATGCCTTTTCAGGTCTTGATGCCAATATCGCAATCCAAACCAGTCAAGCGTGTTATCAGATCGAAGCTGAAGATATTGCGAAAGCGGCTGAATTCAGCTGCATGAGCATCATGATGCAGCCGGTTGATCTGACCCAGCAGCTGAACAACCTGAACAACCTATTGGCTCGACCACCACATTTTTTATTTCTGCAAGGTTTTGGCACTGGCAACCTGGCGGTCAATGACGCCATGATTGCATTCATTGATCAACTGTATGAGCAGGGCTGTATTTCCGTCTTGACCACCCAAGTGCCTTTTGGTGCGACGGATCAGCGCTATGCCATTGCTGAATGGGTGAATCACTGCAAAATTTTGCTGAATGAAAGTTATGGACATGCGGATCTGTATGCAAAAGCCCTGAAAATGTATTTACAATACGACACTGTAGAGCAATGGCATCGTCATTGGTACGATCAATAAGGTTTTGAGGTCATTATGCAGCGTTTTGCGGTGGGAATTGAGTTTTGTGGGATGCATTATCGGGGATGGCAGACTCAACAGCCGGGAGTTGCAAGCGTACAGGAAACCATTGAGAAGGTTCTGAGCAAAGTTGCCGATCAACCGATTAGCCTGCATGGTGCCGGCCGTACCGATGCCGGGGTACATGCAACCAATATGGTGGCACATTTTGATACTGATGCCGTGCGTTCTGAACGTGGCTGGCTAATGGGCTGCAATAGCCAGCTACCTAAAGATATCTCGATCCAGTGGATCAAAGAAATGGATCACAGCTTTCATGCCCGTTTTAAGGCGCAGGCGCGCCGCTACCGCTATGTGGTCTACAACCATCCTGTGCGCCCGGCATTGCTGTATAAACAGGTCACCCATGTCTATGCACCACTTGATGTTGAACAGATGATGCTGGCTGCAAAAAAGTTTGAAGGCACGCATAATTTTGAAAGCTTCCGCGCTGCAGCCTGTCAGTCCAATCAACCCATTCGTCATGTCAGTCATTGCCGTCTGATCCCGCATGGTCAATATCTGGTACTCGATATTCAAGCCGATGGCTTCCTGCATCATATGGTGCGAAATATTATGGGCTGTTTACTGGAAATTGGTCAGGGCATGTATGCTGCCGACCATATTGATAGTATTTTCGCTGCCGAAGATCGTAAAGCCGCAGGCGTAACTGCGCCAGCAGATGGTTTGTATTTTATTCATGCCGACTATCCGGCGCAGTTTGAATTACCGGAATTCCCCTTAGGGCCGCATTGGCTGAATATGCCGAATTAAAAGCTTAATTTTTAAATCCCTCCTAACCTCCCTTTGCTAAAGGGAGGAACTACAACCCTACGAAAATACGGTAATGAAAAATCCCTCCTTTTAGGAGGGACTTAGGGAGGTCGTTTAACGCTGCTTCCGCTTCCGATATTCTACCGGCGTTTCATTGGTCCAGCGCTTAAAAGCCCGGTAGAAGGTACTTGGCTCGGAAAAGCCGGTCAGATAGACAATCCGCTCGACGCTCTCACTGGTACTCGCCAGCAAACGCTTGGCCAAACGACAGCGATAATCCGAGAGAATCTGCTGAAAACTGGTATGTGCCTCACTCAGTTGTGTTCTCAAACGCCGTGGCGTGATATTCAGTTGGGCTGCTACCGTTTCTAGCGTGGTTTCGCCACTCTCCAAAGTAGAGCCGATCGCACGACGTACTTCACCGACCAGATCATATCTTGCTAGTTCCTGTAGCTTTTCAATCGCCAGTTGCTCATGCAACTGCAACAGCTCAGGTTCAGCCTGCCACAGCGGAAATTCCAGAATAGTCGGATCGAAATACAACCGGGTTTCTTTCTGACCTAGACTGACCGGACACTCATAAACCCGGAAATATTCCTCGTCAGGTGCCCCTTTGGAAAAATTAAAATCGATATAAATTGGCTCAAAACGCCCTTCGGTAATAAATTTAAAGAAGCGTAGGACGCCTGACATGGCACATTCAGTAAAATGACGATTGACCAGACTCTCAGCAAAAGGCTGTTCACCATTGGTTAAATAGCAGCGATCATCTTCAATCACCAATTTGGCAGCAAATGCATCACTGATCAGTCGCTGATAAGCCAAAGCACGTTTCAGTCCCTCACCAAAATTTTCAGATGAAACAAACAGGTGTTCAATGACCTGACCACGATAAAGTGGCAGGTGTTCACCCAGATGCAATCCAATATCCGGATCCTTGCTGACTTCCTCTGCCGCCACCCAAAAGGCATACTGGGCACTCAGCGGAGTACGGTCATTGGCTTCTACCTGATTTAAAGCCACTCCTGCTTTGGTCAAAAGTTCTTCTGTTGGCAACCCCGCACGACGAATCGCCTGATAGCCTAAACGCAATACGACTGATGCATCCGTTAGCTGACTCACTCAAAAGCCTTCCTTGTATGTACTTCATTTATACTTAAAAAGATTAATTTTAGATTAACTGTGATTGACCAAACTGACAACAGAAACAGGTGTCTTTTTAGTTAAAAAAATTATCGTGACAGTTCGCCTATTTTACTGGCAGATGATCAGTCTAACGCCCGTTTCGTCTTGTATTTTGCAAAAAAATTGACTATAATTTGCGCCTTTCCAATTTATTCATTCAGGTAGGCTATGGCCAATAAAGAGGAACTCATCGAGTTCGAAGGCGTTGTCACCGAGACGCTTCCTAATACTATGTTCCGTGTACGTTTAGAGAACGGTCACGAAGTGATTGCCCACATCTCTGGTAAAATGCGTAAACACTATATCCGTATTTTAACGGGCGACAGTGTGAAGGTTGAAATGACACCTTATGATTTGACTAAAGGTCGTATCACATATCGTGCACGCTAAGTTTTAGCGCAAGCAAGAGCCACTTTTAGTGGCTTTTTTATTACTTGAATTATTTATCAATCAGTAAAATAATTTGACACAGGTCTATAAATTCACGACTATTCATTGAATTAAAAACAATATGTATAAAAACAATGAATATGAAATGCTTGTACCTACTTTCCAGCTGGTTTCTCGTTGCATACGCTACCGGCGGCAATCAGTATCTGCATCAGTCTCTACAACCTTATGTGGGTCAAACTGCCGCACAGGTTCGTAGCCAGCTGGATCTTCGTGCCATGGGATTCAAGACCTCCCAGCAACCGATTCAAACCACAGAATTTCTCAGCTACACTATTTTTCGGGACATGAATATTCCGATGGGCACACCGAATATTAGTCAGAGCATCTCGATCGGTGCACCAATGCCGATGCCCCCAAATGGTGATTATAACATTGAGATGAAATGCCAAATCTGGTTTGACTTGAAAGCTGAAATTGTTCAGGCGATTCGCTTTATCGGTAGAGCTTGTTAAGCTGTACTCATCGAGTTCAAAGCCTGGATCGGATTAAATCAGGGATCAATCTCAATACGCTAAACTTCTACCGTGTATCAAATCACAACAGTATTTTTGCATGGAATGCGCTTACACTCATTTTATTTGGTGTGAGGACAGCTCATGAAGTTCACACTGATTTTAGTATACTGTACAGCATTGAGTTTGCTTAGTGCATGCAGCACCACCTCCTCAACGACTGCTGCACAGCGTGATACCTATTTACAACAGTTCATTGGGCAAAGCAGCCAACTGATCGACCAAACTCTGGATCTAAAACGTTTAGGTTACCAGCAGATCAGTGGGCCTGAACGCAGCGCCAAGCAATTAAGCTATGTGGTACAACGCCCCATTAGCATTCCTTTGCCTGTAGCGCAGTTTCCTGCCACAGGGACAGGCACTGTACCTATTCCAGTGTCAGTAAGCCCTACCGGCGGCTATGACGTCAAATTGCAATGTAAAATCACCTTCTTACTCAAAGATAATATTGCCACCGCGGTACGCACCACAGGCCGAACCTGTTAAGCCGTTTAAGCTTTGAAATTTCTATCATAAAAAAACGCAGCTCAAGGCTGCGTTTTTTTATGATAGAAACAGGCTTAGTTCAATGCAGCAACGACTGCTTGACCCATTTCCACCGTACCGACTTTTTGCATGCCTTCAGACATGATATCCGCCGTACGCAAGCCTTGATCCAAGACCTGGCCTACTGCATCTTCAATCGCTTTAGCAGCGGCTTCTTCACGGAAAGTATAACGCAGCATCATCGCTACTGAAAGAATCGTTGCTAATGGATTTGCCAGGTTTTGACCGGCGATATCTGGTGCAGAACCATGACAAGGCTCATACATGCCCTTGCCATTTTCATCCAGAGATGCCGATGGCAACATGCCGATTGAACCGGTAAGCATCGCTGCTTCGTCAGACAAGATATCACCGAACAGGTTAGAGGTGACAATCACGTCAAACTGTTTTGGCGCGCGCACCAGTTGCATCGCAGCATTGTCGACATACATATGTGACAAGTTAATTTCTGGATACTGTTCTTCTTTCAACGCAGTAACGGTTTGTTTCCACAACTCAGTGACTTCAAGTACGTTGGCTTTATCCACTGAACAGACCTTGGCACCGCGCAGCTTCGCCATTTCAAAGGCAACTTTGGCAATGCGTTTGATTTCAGATTCTGAATACACATCCGTGTTATAACCTTGCTTCTCGCCATTTTCCAATTCACGGATCCCACGTGGCTGACCGAAATAAATACCGCCCGTCAATTCACGCACGATCAGGATATCCAGACCTGCCACGATTTCAGGTTTCAGGCTTGAAGCATCAGCCAATTGTGGATAGAGAATCGCTGGGCGCAAGTTGGCAAACAGGTTCAGTTCGCTACGTAATTTTAATAAACCGCGTTCCGGACGGATTGAGCGCTCGATCGTATCCCATTTTGGCCCGCCGACGGCGCCCAATAAAATTGCATCGGCTTTTTTGGCCTGTTCTGAGGTCACTTCAGGATATGGTGAACCGTGGGCATCAATTGCCGCACCACCGAGTAAACCCTGTTCCCATGTCAAATCGAGATTAAATTTTTCATTTACACGATCCAGTACCTGCTCTGCCGCTTTGACAATTTCAGGACCGATGCCATCACCAGCTAAAATCAAAATTTGTTTAGACATGAGATTTTCCGTTTAAAGCGTCAGATTCAGACCTGACAAAGGTTAAATTTTCTTTTCTACAAACTCTGCAATGCCGTTGACCACATTATAAGGTTTGCAAAAACGACGAATGGTTTTTTGCTCTTGCAACAAATCCACGCAAAGCGGATCAGGTGCAGAGGCATTTAATAAACTGCTGCTACGCGCACTACGGTCGCGGAACATTTTCAAGATATAAGTTTTGTTGGCCTGAAAGCGATGAAACACATGTAAAATTTCCGCTTTATCCTTACTGATTGGATAAAAACGGACGACTAATTCATGCTGTCCTGCGGGTACTGACAAGTAAATCGGATTGGCCTGATTCAAATTCTTAGCCTGCAAACGTACCAGTTTTTGCTTTCGCGCCTCATTACTGAGGCGGCCATTGTCGTTATTGACAATGATGGTCTGGTTTAAGCGCTCGAACTGGCAATCCGATGTTCCTTTACAGTAAATCAACGCATTGTTTTTGCTTTCGGCATTTTCTTTGGCATGTTTGAGCTTCATGGTATCGATGCTTTGACATGCAGTCATCAGCACCGACACCGTACTTAAAGCAAGCCACTGTTTCCAATAATTCGCCATAATGTCTGTCTTACCCAATCAAAAAACCCAATAATCTTCCGATATTAGCAAGGGCATCGCAGTCATGCTATGACAATTTTCGCTGATTTAGCCCTGAATTTCGGCAAATACCCATGGACGTGATTGTTTGGTTTTTTCCTCATAAGCACGAATGTCATCCGCAGCTTGTAAAGTTAAACCAATATCATCCAGACCATTTAACAGGCAATGCTTACGAAATGGATCGACTTCAAATTGAAAGCTTTCACCATTTGGTGTGCGTACTTCTTGTGCGTCCAAATCGATGGTGAGTTGATAACCTTCAGTTGCAAGGCATTCTTTGAATAACTGATCAACAATCTCTTCAGACAAAATCACAGGCAACATGCCATTCTTAAAGCTGTTGTTATAGAAAATGTCGGCATAGCTTGGTGCTATCACGGTACGGAAACCATATTCCTCCAATGCCCATGGCGCATGTTCACGGCTAGAACCACAACCAAAGTTGGCACGTGAAATCAAAATGCTCGCGCCTTGATAACGAGGTTGGTTTAATGCAAAATCCTTGTTTAAAGGTCGTTTTGAGTTGTCTTGACCCAAATAGCCTTCATCCAGATAACGCAATTCATCAAATAAATTCGCACCGAAACCACTACGTTTGATCGATTTCAAAAACTGTTTTGGAATAATTAAATCGGTATCGACATTGGCCCGGTCTAATGGTGCAACGATACCTTGTTCAACGGTATATTTTTTCATTGTCTTTATTCCTAAAGAATGTCATCACTTTAAATCTCCCCTAACCCCCTCTTTATTAAAGAGGGGAACTTCCCCCTTTTCTAAAAGGGGGACTGAGGGGGATTTTTAGAAACTACGCACGTCAACAAAGTGACCGGCAATTGCCGCGGCGGCTGCCATTGCAGGACTGACCAGATGCGTACGACCGCCATTGCCCTGACGACCTTCAAAGTTACGGTTAGACGTCGATGCACAATGCTCGCCCGGTTGTAACTTGTCAGCATTCATTGCCAGACACATTGAACAACCTGGTTCACGCCATTCAAAGCCGGCTTCTACAAACACTTTATCCAGGCCTTCAGCTTCTGCCTGGGCCTTGACCAGACCCGAACCTGGAACCACCATCGCCTGCTTGATGCTTGCCGCAACTTTACGACCTTTGATCACTTCAGCCGCAGCACGAATATCTTCAATACGCGAGTTGGTGCATGAGCCAATAAAGACACGGTCTAATTGAATTTCAGCCAAGGCCTGACCGGCATTTAAACCCATATATTGATAAGCACGGTTCCAGTCATTGCGTTGTACCTCGTCTTTGGCTTGTTGCAAAGTCGGTACTGCCTGAGACACTGGAATCACCATTTCAGGAGAGGTTCCCCAAGACACTTGCGGCTCGATCTCTTCACCTTGCAATACAACAACCGTGTCAAAGTATGCGTCATCATCTGAATGTAAAGTATTCCAGTAAGCAACAGCCTGATCCCACTGTTCTGCAGTCGGTGCATAAGGACGGCCTTTAACATATTCGATGGTTTTGTCATCGACGGCGACCATACCTACGCGTGCACCGGCTTCGATTGCCATATTACAAACGGTCATACGACCTTCGATCGACATGTCACGGAACACCTGACCGCCAAATTCAATCGCGTGACCAGTACCCCCTGCTGTACCAATCTTGCCGATAATCGCCAAGACCACATCTTTCGGTGTCACGCCCTGACCCAACTGACCGTCAACGCGTACCAACATGTTTTTCATCTTCTTTTGAACCAGGCATTGGGTCGCCAATACATGTTCAACTTCTGAAGTACCGATACCATGCGCCAAACAACCGAAAGCACCATGGGTCGCAGTATGTGAGTCACCACAGACCACGGTCATGCCCGGCAAGGTTAAACCTTGCTCAGGCCCAACCACATGCGCAATCCCCTGACGGATATCATTAATATCAAATTCAACAATATTAAAGGTCTTGCAGTTGTCGTCCAAGGTTTGTACCTGAATGCGCGAAGTTTCATCTTCAATGCCGGCAACACCCTGTTCACGCTCTTTTTTCGAGGTGGGTACGTTATGATCTGGTGTAGCAATGTTTGCGCTTAAACGCCATGGCTTGCGCCCGGCCAATTGTAAACCTTCAAATGCCTGTGGCGACGTTACTTCATGTAATAAGTGACGGTCGATGTACAGTAAGGCAGAACCATCATCACGTTGTGTTACTAAATGGTCATCCCACAATTTATCATATAATGTTTTTGCTGTTTGGGTTGCGCCTGCCATGTCGATGTACTCCACTGGACTGGGTAAATTCTTGCTCTGATTTTGATTATATCGCTGCTGTCACATAAATCTAATTTATCATTTTTATTAGTTAAAAAACTTTTTGGAATCTTTCAAAAGCTGAATAAAATCATGATTTCGCTGCATTCCCACAAATCTACTTTTCCGATCAATTTATTAAAAATATTCGTTTTTACAAATTAAATGAGAATTATTATTATTCCTGCATAGACAGAGATTTATATTTTGAGGAACTTCGACATGGCACATATCCAACGTTTTGTAGACAATAATCAGCGTATGTTTAAAAAGACCTTCAGCTATTACATTATGCACATCACGGTGGCGATGATTGTCGGTTATTTGGTGACTGGCAGTTTGGCCATGGCAATTGCCTTAAGTTTATTGGAACCCACAGTACAGGCAGTTGCGTTCTTCTTCCACGAAAAAATTTGGGAGCGCAATATCGAACAGCAGAATGAGGACATCACCGCCTGATCTTTTCTGTCGATGTTCCTGACCAAAGACCATCTCATCCAAGAGGGTCTTTTTTTGACGCTATTTAAATCCCAAGGCTTTGAAAATGTTTAGTAATGCAGCAATGCAATACAAACAAGCGAATTATGCTTTGATTTATTCTTAAAAAATAACAATAATATAATTACACATAAAAATTCTTTATAGGTGATTAAGATGAATCTCGCAGCTTTTGAAGCCTTCGTAAAAGTCATGGAAACTGGTTCGATTTCTCTGGCCGCAGATCAGCTTTTTATTACCCAGCCTGCCGTCACCAAACGTATTCACAGTCTGGAAGAATATTTTGGGGTCAAACTGTTTGAATCCGCCGGACGTGGTGTACAAGCCACCCATGCCGCGCATTCGCTATTGCCTAAAGTGAAAAACTGGCTGAATGAACTCGGTGATATTCATTATACCTTGAGCCATGAACAGGGTCAGGTACAGGGAAAATTGAAAATCGGCACCAGCCATCATATTGGCCTGCATCATCTTCCAAGTCATTTGCGCCGCTATGTACAAGAATATCCGGATGTAAGGCTGGATGTACATTTTGTCGATTCCGAGCAGGCGCACGAACAAGTCATTGCCGGCGATCTGGAACTGGCATTTTTAACCTTGCCGCCACGGGGCGATGCACGTCTGAATTATGTCACCATCTGGAATGATCCTCTGGTCTTTGTAGTTGCACCCTTTCATCCACTGGCCCAGCAAAAAAATCTGTGCCTGGAAGATTTGCTGAATTACCCGAGCCTGCTGCCGTCTTCACAAACCTACACTTCGCAGATTACTTTAGCCGAGTTTGAAAAACAGGGCATTAAACCAAAAGTCAGTATGAGCAATAATCCGCTGGAATCAATCCGCATGCTGGTATCCATTGGTCTCGGCTGGTCTGTGCTGCCAAAAACTCTGGTCAATCACGATCTGCATCAGCTGGATATCAATCTGGAAATGAACCGCCGTTTGGGCATGGTCTGGCATCCGGGTCGTACTCAGTCCAAAGCGGCGCAAGCTCTGGTTCAACTTATGCAAAGTAGTTCCCTGCCTCTTTAATTCATTTCTAAAAATGCTGCATTCAAAACAGTGCAGCATTTTGTTACCTAAATACACCCATCTGGGGATTTCTTTCGCGTATTTTTAAGATAAATCTATTCTTTTGCGATGCAGAGGAATACTTAAAATTATTCGATGGAGCCTGACGGATGCAGCTCGATTCTCCCCTAAAACCCCTCTCTCAAGATAAAACAAATGCCAGCAGCCTATGGCTTTCGGCCAAACCGATGCTGTTGCCTACACCTGCGCTTGATTTTGCCGACGAACAGACAGCGCGACACAGCCTACGTGATTACTTCCTGAATACCTTTGATACCTATGAGCAGTTATTTGAATGCCTCAAGCATGAAGATGCTTTTTTTATCAAGCCAATTAATTTGCGTCATCCGCTGATTTTTTATTTTGCGCATACTGCCACTTTTTTTGTCAACAAACTGCTGCTCAGCAAGCTGATTAGCGAACGCCTGAATCCACATTTTGAAAGTATCTTTGCAATCGGTGTAGATGAGATGAGCTGGGACGATCTGGATGAAGTACATTATGACTGGCCCAGTGTGCAGGAAGTCCGCAATTATCGTCATCAGGTGCGTGCCCTGATCTTAAACATTCTTGAACATGCCCCATTGACTCTGCCCTTAAACTGGCACAATCCGTGGTGGACGCTGATTATGGGCATCGAGCATGAACGGATTCATCTGGAAACGTCATCGGTGCTGATTCGTCAGCATGCTTTAGAACATGTACACCAGCATCCGCAGTGGCGTGCCAATATCATTACCGGCATTGCCCCGGAAAATAGTTTGATTGCTGTGCCTGAAGGCCAGATACATCTACAGAAAGATTTTAACCATCCTTTTTATGGCTGGGACAATGAATACGGCCAGCATGAAGCCGAAGTTGCAGCCTTTGCAGCTTCCAAATATCTGGTGTCCAATCAGGAGTTTCTGGCCTTTGTCGAAGCAGATGGCTACCAGACCGGACACTACTGGAGTGAAGAAGGCTTAGGCTGGCTACAATTTTCACAAGCGACTCATCCGTGTTTTTGGTGCAAGACTGAACTCGGCTGGTCACTGCGCCTGATGCTGGAAGAAGTCCCCATGCCCTGGGATTGGCCGGTAGAAGTAAATTATCATGAAGCCAAAGCCTTTTGTCAGTGGAAATCGCAACAGCTTGAAAAAACCATCCGCCTGCCCACCGAAGATGAATGGTATCGCCTGTATGCGGTTTCAGACCTGGATCCAGATTTACCCAGTCCTGAACAGGCCAATATCGAATTGAAATATGGCACCAGTTCCTGCCCGGTCGATCATTTTCAGCAGGGCGATTTCTATGATATTCAGGGCAATGTCTGGCAATGGACTGAAACGCCAATCTATCCGTTTCATGGCTTTCAGGTGCATCCTCTTTATGATGATTTTAGCACCCCGACCTTTGATGGACGGCATAATATTATTAAAGGTGGCTCCTGGATTTCAGCAGGCAATGAAGCCCTGCACAGTTCACGTTATGCTTTTAGACGGCATTTCTTTCAACACGCTGGCTTCCGCTATGTCGCCTCTGATCAAGCCTTGCAACAGTTTCCTTCACAGTATGAAAGTGACCAGTTGGTCTCCCAATATCTGGAGTTTCAGTACGGCGCCGAATACTTTGGCATCGCCAATTTTGCCAAAACATTGGTGCAGCTGGCACAGCCGTATTTCCGGGAAACTGCATGTAAAAGTGCTCTGGATATTGGCTGTGCTACTGGCCGCGCCAGCTTTGAACTGACACACTATTTTGATCAGGTCACCGGTCTGGATTTTTCTGCACGCTTTATTCAGCAAGCCGTCTTTCTGGCCCAAGGTCACCGAATCCGTTATCAGCTCCCCGTAGAAGGTGAATTAAGCGAAGAGAAAATCTGCTCGCTTAAGGATTTCGCTTTGGATCGGCTTGCCTCTAAAGTGGAATTTTTTCAGGCCGATGCCTGTAATCTGAAAGCACATTTTAGTGGCTATGATTTTATTCTGGCGGCCAATCTAATTGACCGGCTGCATCATCCCAAAGACTTTTTGATGCAGATCCATCAACGGATAAATATGGGTGGAATTCTACTGCTCAGTTCGCCTTATACCTGGCTGGAAGAACATACTGCACGTGATGAATGGCTGGGCGGGTTCAAGCAGGCAGACAGAGAGGTCACTACGCTAGAGGGTATCTCGGAAATATTAAAGGCTCATTTTGAGCTGGTGACCCAGCCTCAGGATGTGCCTTTTGTTATTCGTGAAACCGCCAGAAAATATCAACATAGCTTGTCGCAAGTCAGCATCTGGCGACGCACTCACTAAAGCCTTCAAGCTAAAAAAGCCAATCATTCGATTGGCTTTTATTTCATCCTTCACTGGTTGAGTTTTCATGCAGGGATTCATTGAGTTGATCCACCACAATGGCCCATGAACCATCAGATGCAATTTTTTCGGTTAGAAACTGACGTTGTGCTTCTGACCAGTACGGTGCATCGAGTAAAGTCAGATCTTTATGCAGTTGATGTTCGTGAATAAACTTTTCAATGCCTTCCTGAGTGGCATCCAAGCCAAGCTGCTGAAACAGATGTGTCATACGCGGTCGAACGTGAGTCATAGCATTACACCTCAAACTTTTCCATTATTTTCATGTCCTGTTTTTTGAGCATAACATGTCCGAGGCAAGCGGACTGTGAAAAAACATTAACACTTACATTGAATTCGGGCAGATAAAAAAGCACAACCGAAGTTGTGCTGGATCAATCAGATGGATAAAAGGCAATCAGTTAAATCGACCAGTCCTGTATGTTCCAGCCCTGCGCTTTGGCTAAAACTTCAAGGCGGTCATCCGGATTCACCGCAATGGCATGATCGGCATATTCCAGCAAGAAACGGTCATTAATCGAATCTGAATAGGCCCAAGACTCGGTCACATCGCGACCTTGCAGCCACTGTTCCAGACGCACCAGCTTGCCTTGTTGATAACACGCGGTATTGATCACTTTTCCGGTATATTTGCCATCGAGTACTTCAGCATTGGTGGCAATAATTTCAGTAATGCCGAATTCACGAAAAATTGGTGCAGTAATAAAATCCGAAGTCGCGGTAATTCCGACCAGAGCATGACCGGCGTCTTTATGCCGTTGAATGGCCTTAAAACCTTCTGGACGCATTTGCGGGCGAATCACCTTTTGCATAAACAGCTGGTGCAACTCGGTTAAATAAGCATGCTCATGTTGGGTCAGAAACTGGAACACAAATTCATTATAGGCATAGGGGTCTAACTGACCTTTTTTATAGTCGTCATAGAACTTGTCATTCATGGCACGATGCTGCACCGGATCGACCAGGCCCTCGCTGACCAGAAACTCTCCCCAAGAATGATCCGAATCCGTGTTTAACAAGGTGTGATCGAGATCAAATAGCGCCAATTTCATGAAAATACTCGTAAAAACTGAAATTTAAGAAAAAAATTGTAAATCTATCTCCGCTAGTCGATAGAAATTCGTTAAGATCATAGCAATTTTAACATTTTTAAACTTTGCTTTTTTCGAGTTGGATAAAGAAATAACGCTCCCCGATGGCAAAGGTATAAATTAAACAATTTTTAGGTAGCCAAATGATCGACTCTGAGGGTTTCCGACCAAATGTCGGGATCATTTTGGCAAACGATGCTGGACAAGTTTTATGGGCAAAACGCATTGGTCATAATGCATGGCAATTTCCACAAGGAGGTATCCAATATGGAGAAACCCCTGAGCAGGCACTCTATCGTGAGCTGAGAGAAGAAGTTGGCTTATTGCCCGAACACGTCCAGATCATCGCGCAAACCAAAGGCTGGTTGCGCTATCGTTTGCCGCATCGATACATACGACCGGACTCCGATCCGGTGTGCATCGGTCAAAAACAAAAGTGGTTTTTACTCAAACTCACGGCCCCCGTTCAGCATATTCAGTTGAATCTGTCTGATCCGCCGGAATTTGATCAATGGCAATGGGTCAGTTACTGGTATCCATTAGGTCAAGTCGTGAATTTCAAACGTGATGTTTATCGCAAAGCCCTGGTGGAGTTGTGTCAGCAGCTACCCCAGCAAAAACCTTAAAAAATCGCATAAATCATGCAGATTTTTTGGTCGGCTATTGTTATAAATAAACGTATCACTGAAATTCTGAATAGACGGAGCAGACCTTATGTCGAATATGCAACTGGACACGTTGAGACGTATTGTTCAAGAGATCAATGCATCTGCCAGTTTGCATGAATCCCTCGATATCATGGTCAAGCATGTCGCGGACGCCATGCATGTCGATGTCTGCTCTATTTACCTTCTGGATGAACGTAACCAGCGTTATCTGCTGATGGCTTCCAAGGGCCTGAAGGCTGAGTCTGTAGGTCACGTATCGTTACAGACTGGCGAAGGTTTGGTGGGTCTGGTCGGCCAGCGTGAAGAAATTGTCAATCTGGACAATGCACCCAAACATGAACGCTTCCTGTTCCTGCCTGAAACCGGTGAGGAGCTGTATAACTCTTTTCTGGGCGTCCCGGTGATGTACCGCCGTAAGGTCATGGGTGTGCTGGTGGTTCAGAATAAAGAATCTCAGGATTTCTCTGAAGCCGCCGAATCATTTCTGGTCACACTGTGCGCGCAGCTCTCTGGCGTGATTGCCCATGCCCATGCGGTGGGCAATATTGATGTCTTCCGCAAGCCAAATAACCTGCCTGCCTATAAAACCTTTCAGGGTGTGTCCGGTTCAGGCGGGATTGCCCTGGGTCGTGCCGTGATTCTCTACCCGCCAGCAGATCTGGCCGCCGTTCCCGATCGTGAAGCCGATGACATCAGCGAAGAACTACAATTATTAGACAGCGCCCTCAACTCCGTCCGTGAAGAAATCCAGTCGCTCGATGACAAGATGCAGGATGCGCTGATGGCCGAAGAACGCGCCCTCTTTAGCGTATTCTTGCGGATGCTGGATGAAAATGCCCTGCCGGCAGAAATCAAGGCGCTCATTCGCGAAGGCCATTGGGCACAGGGTGCAGTGCGCATCGTGATTGATAGTCATGTGGCACAGTTTGCCCAGATGCAGGATGATTATTTACGTGAACGGGTGGCAGACTTAAAAGACTTGGGCCGCCGTATTCTGGCGCGTTTACAGGAAGCTGATGCCAGTCATCGTGAGCTGACCGATGAGAGTATTCTGATAGGGGAAGAGATTTCCACTGCAGCTCTGGTTGAACTGCCAGTGGATAAAATTGCTGCGATTGTCACCACTGAAGGTGCCATGAACTCGCATATGGTAATTGTGGCACGTGCCCTCGGCATTCCGACTGTGGTCGGTGTGACTGAACTGCCAATTAATACCCTGGATGATGTAGAAATGATCGTTGATGCGCATCAAGGCCGGGTCTTCATCAATCCGCCACGGCGTTTGCGCAGTCGCTATAAAGAAATTCAAAAAGAAGAAGAACAGATCGCCAAAGATCTGCGTCAGTACGAAACCAAAGATGCGATTACCCCAGATGGGGTAGCGGTAAAACTATACGTCAACACCGGCCTGATGATCGATGTGGTCCGTGGCGTGCAACGTGGTGCCAAAGGCGTTGGTTTATACCGTTCTGAAATTCCATTTATGCTACGCGACCGCTTCCCGGGCGAAGAAGAACAGCGCGCGATTTATCGCCAGCAACTCACTCACTTTGCCAATAAACCGGTAGTGATGCGTACCCTGGACATTGGGGCAGACAAAGACCTGCCGTATTTTTCAATTGAAGAAGAAAATTCGGCACTGGGCTGGCGTGGCATTCGTTTTACCCTGGACCATCCAGAAATTTTTTCTTCACAAATTCGCGCCATGCTTAAAGCCAGTATCGGACTGAATAACCTGCATATTCTGTTGCCGATGGTGACCAGTGTCAGTGAGGTTGAAGAAGCCCTCTATTTACTGGAACGTGATCATGCGGCGATTCAGGAAGAAGAACAGGTCAAAGTGAACAAGCCAAAACTCGGCATCATGGTGGAAGTGCCGAGTGTGCTGCATCAGATTGATGAGTTTTCCGAACTGGTCGATTTCTTCTCGGTTGGCTCTAACGATTTGACTCAATATCTTTTGGCAGTCGATCGCAATAATCCGCGGGTTGCCAATGTCTATTCACATTTACATCCTGCCGTACTGCGTGCCCTGACCCGTCTGGTGCAGGACTGTCATCGTAATGAAAAACCGGTCAGTATCTGCGGTGAAATGGCAGGTGATCCGCTGTCTGCGGTTTTGCTCATGGCCATGGGCTTTAATACCCTGTCAATGAGTTCGAGTAATATCCTGAAGGTACGTAAAACCATTTGTCACGTGCCGATGAGTGATGCACAGGAATTGCTACAGCATGTGTTAAAAATGGACAATCCACTGATGGTAAAAAGCTGGCTGGAATATTATTTCAGAACCCATGGTTTGGGTGATATGGTGAAATCAGCCACGCGTATGGTGAGTGCCTAATCCGGGACTTTTCCAGTCCCTCGACGAGTGTAGAGGTGGTTATGGAATTTCTGGTTATCCTGTTCATGCTCATTGCGGTGTTCTATATTGTTATTATTGCACCTGCCTTGCGGGCCCGGAAAAATGCGGATTATTCCGGTTCATCTTATACACGTCCTGCCAGCGGCTATGCCGATCGGCCTAAAATGTCCCCTCTATTGGGCATCGAAATTTCAGCATCCCAGCGACGGCGTTTAGGCCGAAATGATCCCTCTGTGATAGCGGCCAAACTCTATCGTCAGCAAAAAGATCAATTTGCCAGTTTTCAGCATGCCAGAACTGAACCTCACCCTGCACATTATGGACAGCCAAATCAGGGAAGACTGAATAAATTATTTAATGATTTTATACGAGATGAGCCAACAAATTCATCGCGGCGCTCCACTCAAAATACACAAAATCGTAGCAACCGCCCCGTTGCCCCGCTCTCTCCACTTGGAACCAACTCCAAACAGCCAACGCGTCATCCTCAACCACCTTACAGATCTTAAGCTGCCATTAAAAAAGGGCGATCTTCCATGGAATATCGCCCTTGTCTGTGCTTGTTGTAGCCACGTTTTGCATTTTTCTTTCGGTCTACAAAAACCTGACTTTTGTTGACTTCATGCATGTATTTTGCCACAAAATTATGGATCACCACATGCTCGACTGTTTTCTTCTTGGCCATGTTGTACTTTCGCCTTTTAACTAGATTTTAGTGAGTTTCCACGCGAGTGGGAAAATAATGATACGCCATTTTGGACAATTTTCAAGCATATTTGCCAATGCTTTTTTTAAAAATAAAGACCATTTAAGCAGGATATTCTGTATACAAAAATGAGCACTATAGCCGGAAAACATGCTGATTACATTCAGCATTTCATGATGTTTTTCACACAGACAAAACCTGATCAAAAAAAGCATTTAAAATAAATCAGTTATAAGATTTATTTTAAACAGCACGATTCATCTATTAGTTTGATCCTTTGATAAAAACAGATGAGGGACTTGAAGATTGTTATTTTCGTTTAATCCGATTCATTATTTGAGTTATCTAAAATATAGAGAATTTGATATTGTCAAAGAGTAGAAAACCGGCTATTTTTAAAAAGTAACCATTTAATTTTCAATATTTTAGACTTTATTAACTTCAAAAATATTTTTTGAGTAACATCACTCAATTATATCCTGTGAATTCCACTTTGTGCGCTAACAGCATTTATATCAAGATATTGAAAATAGAGTAAAACCTGATGCCCTTCGCAGATAACTCAATATTTTATAAATACTGGATAAACGCTACAAGATATTCAAAACTTGGAGAGGAAAAATGAGCCAAGATTTTAAAAAATGCCCTGTTACCCACCTGACCACTGAAGCGGGTGCGCCTGTGGTCGACAACCAGAACAGTATGACGGCAGGTGCGCGTGGACCTTTACTCGCTCAGGATTTATGGCTGAATGAAAAACTGGCCAACTTTGTCCGTGAAGTGATTCCAGAGCGTCGTATGCACGCCAAAGGTTCAGGTGCTTTTGGAACCTTTACCGTGACCAACGATATTACCCAATATACCCGCGCGAAAATCTTCTCGGAAGTGGGCAAGAAAACAGACATGTTTGCGCGTTTCTCGACCGTCGCAGGTGAACGTGGTGCGGCCGATGCAGAACGTGATATCCGTGGTTTTGCCCTAAAATTCTATACTGAAGAAGGCAACTGGGATCTGGTCGGCAATAACACCCCGGTATTTTTCCTGCGGGATGCGCGCAAGTTTCCAGATCTGAACAAAGCCGTTAAGCGCGACCCGAAAACCAACAAGCGCAGTGCCACCAATAACTGGGATTTCTGGACATTATTGCCTGAAGCCTTGCATCAGGTTACGATTGTCATGTCGGATCGTGGTATTCCAGACGGTTATCGTCACATGCATGGTTTTGGCAGCCATACCTTTAGCTTTATCAATGCCAATAATGAACGCTTCTGGGTGAAATTCCATATGCGCACCCAGCAAGGCATCCAGAACCTCACCGATGCTGAAGCTGAAGCATTAATCGCTAAAGACCGTGAAAGCAGCCAGACTGACCTGTTTGATGCCATCGAACGTGGTGATTATCCAAAATGGAAAATGTATGTCCAGGTGATGCCGGAACTGGAAGCTGAAACCGTTCCTTATCATCCATTTGACCTGACCAAAGTCTGGCCGAAAGGTGATTATCCACTGATTGAAGTCGGTGAGTTCGAACTGAACCGCAATCCGGAAAACTATTTCCAGGATGTGGAACAGGCGGCTTTTGCACCCAGCAATCTGGTACCGGGCATCAGCTACTCGCCGGACCGGATGTTACAAGCACGTTTATTTAACTATGCCGATGCCGCGCGTTACCGTGTCGGCGTGAATCACTCACAGGTTCCGGTCAATGCTGCACGCTGTCCGGTCAATTCTAACCGTCGTGATGGTCAGGGTCGTATGGATGGCAACTACGGTTCCTTGCCACATTATGAGCCGAACAGTTTCAGCCAATGGCAGGAGCAACCGGAATTCAGAGAGCCACCACTAAAAATCACCGGTGCTGCCGATTTCTGGGATTTCCGTGAAGATGATAACGATTACTTCAGCCAGCCACGTGCCCTGTTCAACCTGATGAATGATGAACAAAAGCAGGCCTTGTTTAATAACACGGCTGGCGCGATGGGTGATGCACTAGATTTCATTAAATACCGTCACATCCGCAATTGTTATAGTTGCGATCCGGCCTATGGCGAAGGCGTAGCACAAGCACTCGGCATGACAGTGGCAGATGCACAGGCTGCTCGTGAAACCGATCCAGCCAAAGGCTTAGCCAGCTTGCTTTAAGCTGCCTTAGCGATATATAAAAAACCACCCTCGGGTGGTTTTTTAGTGTGATATCAAGCAGTATACAAATAATACGTCACTAGAAAAAATATAACGATGAGCAACGATATTGAAGACATCATTCAACAACACGACATCATTTTATTTGATGCTGTTTGTGTGATCTGTAATGGCTGGGCACGTTTCTTGATTAAATACGATAACAAGATACAGTTTAAACTGGTCTCTGCCCAATCCCCTTTAGGTGTTGCCCTGCTCGAGCATTATCAAATGTCCACTGCACATTACAGCACGATGCTCGTCATCCAAGCTGGCACACTTTATACCGAATCCACTGCCCTGTTAAAAGTCATGCAGCATCTCGGTTTTCCGTTGAATTTAATGAGTACAGGCTATTTAGTGCCGCGTTTTATCCGCGACTTTCTGTATCGTGGCGTTGCTTTAAAGCGCTACCAACTATTTGGTAAAACTGATTATTGCCTGATTCCATCTAGCGAAAATAAACACCATTTTCTGGAAAATGCTATTCGTGAATTCTGAGCCTGTTTTCACCCAAACACTTCGCAACATTCAGCTAAGCTTGGCAATGCGCTGATTCTATCAAGGACTGATTCCAAAAATACTGTTTCAGTCCCCTGCTGAAATCACAATCTGGCAAAACCTGGGCTTTGAGCGGGTACTGGCCAAAGTCTTGGTTGGATTTTCTGGCATAGGTGAAATGCTGTTTGGCTGATGCTTTCTGTGCTTGCCATTCAACTCATCAAGCAAGAACAGCGTGAAGCCATTAGACAATAATCCGTTTGCCTTCATGTACGCAGTAAAACGGATTAATCAGCTTGGAAGAATGTTTGATAATTTCATGCAATTCATGCTCTGGTGCATCCCGATCTTCATCAGTGAGCTGGAAAGTACGGTAATGAATCGCCAGTGAGCATTTGGCCTGCAAGTCCTGATGTGCATGAAATGCATCTTCCGGATTCATATGAATCGCACGCATCAGTGCACGCGGCTCATAGGCACCGATGGGCAGCAAGGCAATTCGGGGCGCACCCAGACGCTTGCGAACCTCTTTAAAATGCGAGGCATAACCACTATCTCCGGCAAAGAAACAATGTTCCTGACCATGCAATAAGGAAAAGCCACCCCACAAAGCACAATTCTGATCACGCATACCGCGCCCCGAGGCATGCTGTGCCGGCGTATAGACAATGCGGATTTCTTCAAAAAATGCATTTTCCCACCAGTCCATCTCATGCACGGTATAGTGCTTTGGCAAATACCAGGCATTGCCCAGTCCGGTATAAATTGGCATTTCAAATGTGCTATGCAACCATTCCAGTGTGGCCAGATCCATATGATCATAGTGGTTATGGCTGAGCAACACAGCATCAATATGTGGCAGTTCATCTAGCGCAATACCGGCAGGAATGACCCGCTGCGGGCCAGTGGATGCAGAAGGACTGGCATATTCAGCCCAGACCGGATCGGTCAGGAAATTATAAGGCCCGATTTGAATGAGCACAGTGGCGTGACCAATAAACCAGATTTGCCAGTCATCTAAAGGCGCATCGGGACGCTGCTGTGGCAATGCACGCGGTCGCGCAAAAAACTCGGCACGTTCTGCATCGAGATTGATATTCCAGTTTTTGGATTTTCGGGTAATGAGCCATTTATATAAGTCAAAACGACTGTGCGCCCGAGCAGGATGCTCGAGATTACGAAACTGTTGTCCATTGAAATGATCTGAATGCAGATACTCAAATACCGGCTTAGACCAGAGATGTTTCCAGCTGGACTCCGTGGTTAACTGAAATTTTTTAGTTTTGAGAAGATCTTGCATAAACATCCACTATTTATTATTCGCTATATGCAAGACAGCAACCGCTTGAAATGGTCAGGCGACGCATCTTTTAATGAGCATACAAACTAAAAACAGGCGCACTTGAGTATAGTATGAAATCCATCACAGACAATCATGTATGTTTTTGTTATTTTAGCAAAAAAATAGCGCTCTGATAGCCTGCTGGCTGGCCGGACTAGGGGTACTATCGAGAAAGACATGATGCATGCAGTTTTTTAAAAAATACAAAATCATACCAAGCCCTACTCTGCTGATTTCAGCCAAAATTTTATCCTCATAATGTGCTGATTTGATCGTGCATGCCTGAGTTATGCAACGATTGAGAGTGCGGACGATGACATCTACTATTTTTAACATTTGGCCAATCTGCTAAATAAACTTGCTTAAACTCTTGTGAACGGATGTAGCCATAGACTTCTTTCATCTAAAAAATTTAAAGCATAAAAAAGGGCTTTCGCCCTTTTGATTTGCTACAGATTTAGCGCTTGGAAAAGTATTGCTCACGCCACTCTTTCCAAAAGTACATAATGATGCCGAACATCACCACGGCAATTCCTGCAAAGGCATGACTGCTGATGATTTCATGATTCAGAGTCGCACCAAGTACCAGTGCGATGACTGGCGTCATGACATTACTCAAAGATACTGTTGAAGCATTTAAACGCCGAATCAGCCAGAAATAACACAGCATCGCCACAATCGAGGACATGATCATGGTAAATACAAACCCGATCAGCGCCTGTGTGCCAGGCAACTGGGTCGGCATATGCTGCCAGATAAATGGAATCAAGAGCAGTGAACCGGCTGCTGATAGCAGCAATGAACCTGTCGCTTGTGACATTGGGCTTAAAGGTGCGTTGATCTGTTTGACCCAGAAGATTGAACTGATATAGGACACCATACTGATCAGCATCAGCACCACACCCCAAGGATTCACCTTGCTGTCTGCCGAATCTAAAAATACAAAACTCAGTCCGGCAATGGCAACAGCCATACCCGACCATTGCAGCCACACTAACTGATGAGTTTTTAAGATCACATGCCCGATCAGACCGGCAATCAGCGGCGAAAAACCAAAAATCAGGGCCATCAGACCTGAGGTCAGATAATTGGCTGCCAGATAAATAAACAGCTGTGCACCGATTAAATTCAGACTGCCGGCCAGATAGCTTTTCATTGAGGTGCTGTCAAAAGGCAAAGGATCACGCATGATTTTTAGCAGGAATAGCGCAATAATCGATGCGCCAAAATAGCGAATGATCAGTACCCACATCGGGTGAATCTCGGCCACGCTCCAGACAATCGCCAAAGGCGTTGCGGCCCAAATCAGCACCAGTAAAGCATAAATACTTGCCGTCACCAGCATGGGAGATGAATTTGAATTCATAAAAGACTCAATTAAAGTTAATCAGAAAGAGTTGAACTAACTTCTCGTTCAAATCCACAATCGACAATACTGATTGCGGCATGGATGCCGCCGCTAAACTGGGATATATGGACATATCCTCAGTTTAGAAAAAGATTTTTGTCACCTTGCGCCATGTATGGCTCATCTCTCAAAAGTGAGGCATTACCTACGCAAAGTAATACAAACCAAAACTGAAACTTGAGGTAGTGATCATATAGAGAGTATTCGATCAATATAAAAAAACAGACCTATGCAAAACATAGGTCTGTTCCAAGATATCTCAATACAACTTAAGCAATTTTGCGTAAGTCTTGTGCCAGATCCAAATGTTTTTCAGCTTCAAAAGCCGTATTCTTGCTGATCATTTTTTTCAGATGACGCATTTCTTTGGCCGCATTGACGGTAATACCGGCAACGATTTGACCATCTGTCACACCATACATCACAAATGAATTGTCTGCGCCTTTGGCTGCATCCATGTCACCACGAACCAGCCATTGGGTCGCTGCCATATCACCGACAAACTGGAAGTTGATATTGAGCTGATCGGTCCAGAACCAGGCCGGATTGGCTTTTGGATGTTCGACACCCATGACATGACGCGCAAAAATGCCTGCCTGAAGATTGGCATTTTCCCAAGTCTCGACACGGCGGAATTCGCCGTCTTCACGAAGTTGTGTCGCGACATCGCCTGCTGCATAAATATCGGCATTTGAAGTCTGGCAATTTTCATTGACCTTGATCGCAAGATCAGCATCTAAACCGGCTGCAATGGCAAGCTGTGCGTTTGGCACAATTCCGATTCCATAAACCACAGCATCAGCACGTAACTCTTCGCCATCAGCTAAAGTCACCACAATTTCTTCACCATCTAAACGGCAAGCTGCAACTTGAGTATTTAAGCGAACATCTACGCCTGCCAGACGGTGTTGTTCAAGCAGAAATTCACTTAAAATACGCGGTGAACAACGCCCCATTACCATTGGTCCCTGCTCAAGCACAGTCACCTGACAGTCTTTGTAACGCGCAGAGGATGCCAGTTCAAGACCGATCACACCGCCACCGATCAGCAGAATACGTTGACCTGCTTGCAATACAGGAACCAATGCCTGTGAGTCTTCAAGGTTACGCAAGGTATAGACGTGTTTGCCCAAAGCATCGAAATTAGGCAAACGGCGCGCGGCACCACCTGTTGCGAGAAGCAATTTGTCATAAGCAACAACATCACCATTTTGAAGTTCAACCGTTTTCGCGGTCGCGTTGATTTGAGTCACGCCATTGCCACGAATGGTGGTCACGCCAAGATCAGCCAGTTTTTCTGCTGACAGAATTTCAATCTTGGTGTCCTCAGGTTTTAGAATCACGTCTTTCGACAGTGGCGGACGCTCATAAGGAAGATGCGTTTCATCACCAATCAGAATGATTTTACCTGCGTACTTGTTGCCACGAAGTTCTAAAATCGCGCTTGCACCTGCCTGGCCAGCCCCTACAATTACGATGGTTTCGATGTTGCTCATGTCAATTAACCTTTTAACTCTGCAGATACGATGCCGAAGCCCGCAATCCATTCACTGATATCTTCATAGCAGTGTGTTGTCATGTCGTATTCGCCCATTTCGCTTAAGGCTGCAAATGCGGCCATCCAGGAACGGACTTCCTGACCACCACGACCGCCGTCACGACGAATTTCATCTTCTGTCATGGCTTCTAAGGTCGCAAAATCAGCGTTCTTGAAGGTTTCAAGCAGTGCACGATCCCATTCAGCATTTAAAGGAACTGCAACCGAAGTATCGCCTGCTGCCAGTTTCTGACCGACTGCAATGACTTTGCCCTGACGTGCTTCACGTGCTTCAGGCGTTGGATTACGACCTGCAATCAGGAATTCTTCTACTTGTGGTGGAACCGAACCCATTTGCGGTGTGGGTGGATCATGCGACAGACCACCTGTACCTAAAACAAGGACACGCTCATTTTCAAGGTTTAAAGATTTAATAAACTGACCTACAGCACGGCCCAAAGCAATGGTACGCTTGGGGGTTGGCATCGGTGCTGCAGCGCCATTAATAAAAATTGGAATCGTTGGATAACGATCGAGTTTGCCGTCACACAGGAAGTGCAATGGCTGAGTCACCCCATGATCCGCCTGCATACGGTAAGAATATGCAACGTCGACACCTTCATCGAGTACACGTCGAACCAAACCTAATGCTTTGTCTTCAGGTACATCAATGTGATCATTGTCTTTACCATAATCCCAGTCACCCGCAGCTTTGGCACGAATACCGACACAGAAACTTGGCATCAGGTCATAGAAGAAACCATTAAAATGGTCAGGACCAAAGGTGATGATCAGGGTTGGGTCGTAAGCTTTTACTTCAGCAGAGAGTTTTTCAAAAGCATCACGAACGGCTTGTTCTTTACGCTTTTCCTGTGGTGAAGCAAATTCCATTAACGGACTGTGCGATGCACAAATAAGTTTAACGGCCATGAGAGACTCCAAAAAGGAAGACTTAAATCCTCCCCATCCTTCCTTTAAAAAGGAGGGAGATTTTCCCCCTCTTTTATAAAGAGGGGTAAGGGGAGATTTTTAAAAGCAGATTTTTATTCGTCAAAGAAACCGGCACGGGGCTGACGTAAGCCACGAATTCCCAGACCGCATTCTGCATTGATCAGAACGCCAGTCAAAGGACGGTTATTTTGACGAGATGCCAAGAGTACGTATGAACCTGTCATATCTTCCGGTTCAGGCAAGAAATTCAGTGGCATACCACGTGCAATTTTCTCAGGATCACGTGCATCGAGCAGGCCAACATTTTCCTGACCGAGCGACGCTGCGCCTTTGATATTCACATTCATACCTGACGGTGCAACCGCATTCACTCGTACTTTAGGCGCAAGCTCATAGGCCAATTCTTTCATAATACCCACCCCTGCATGCTTAGATGCAGTATATACAGGGCCTCCGCCAGCGGAGTACAGTGCCGAATTAGACAAAGTAAATATGATAGAACCTTCAGAAGCGATCAATGCATCCAGTGCAGCCTTCGCGCCGAGAATGAGCGATTTGGTATTAATCCCCATAATCTCGTCAAAGGCTTTTTCCAGCTGCTCACCAGAGGTATTGACGATATCGGCATAATGATCCCAGATCCCGGCATTACCAACGAAACAGTCGAGTTTGCCGAAACGCTCTACAGTGGCATTCACTGCACGAACGTTGTCTGCATAGCTGGCTACATCGCCTTCAATCGCAAGAACTTTACCGCCAAAGTGTTCGTTTAATGCCTCCACTTTTGCTTTTGAACGTTGAAGAACGGCAACTTGTGCACCTTCTTCCAGGAAACGTTCCACTAGCGCCCAGCCTAAGCCTGAACCACCACCGGTAATAAGTGCAACTTCGCCTTGTAGCCAACCCATGATTACTCTCCTGCCATCTCTACATATAATGCGCCGTCTTCAACCACTACCGGGAATGTTTGAATTGGATCAGTTGCTGGCAAGCAAAGTGCCTCACCTGTTTTCAAACAGAAACGTGCAGCATGAAGTGGACATTCCACTGTACCGTCGTCTTCCAGATAACCTTCAGACATAGACGCATTGCCGTGTGAACAGCGGTCGTTCATTGCGAAGAACTCACCACCGTTATTGAATACTGCCAATGCATCAATACCATTCACGCCGCAATCTACTTTTAGCGCTTCGCCTTCGTCTAATTCGTCAACTTGGCAAACAAAAATCTTATTCATTAGAAGAATACACTCAGGTTATGTGAGCTATAGGTCGCTTGATCCAGCATGATCTTACGGTTGAAGATCTGGAAGCCGAGGCCGTCTTCAACTTTACGGATCTTGTCATGGCGTTTACCGCAGTAAATGACAATGTCTTTCTCTTTTTGCGTACGATATAGCAAATAGGTTACATATACGTCGTATTCGCCTTCAACTTCAGCTGGCTCTACGATCACGTTGCTCACCATGTGAGTGGTACGTGATGGAGGCTCTTCAGCCCAAGCCATACCGGTTTCAAGACGTGCGACACGACGCTCTAAAAGGTCTTTGGTATCGTTGAATACCCAAGTCGTCGGTGGCTCAACTGAACGGCGACGGTCACGGGTTTGCGCGTTTGGTGTGGTACGTAGCGTATAAGAAATATCTTCAGCCAAGGTATCCAACCAATCGCGGAATTTCCAGTCGTCCAGCAATTTTGCTTCGCGATACAGGAACTGACTGATTTGATGATGAAGTTCTAAACTCACTTGACTCATTTCATAAGCTCCTTCTCGTATGCGTCAGCTGCTGCTTCAACGTCTTCCCATTTTTCATGGATCAATAAATCTGCCCAGCGGCGGTACATGCCACGTGCTGCAGTTTCAGAGAAAATATAGTTGGTGATCCCCGGAATACCGTCTTCACGGATTTTCTCGTTGCCTTTACCCATTTCCATAATGAGTTTGTTTTGACGGGCTTTATAACCACGTAAAACTTTCTGGATTTCGATCCAGTTTTCAGAGTCATCTTGCTCTAGGAAACCAGCAGGACCGAAAGCACGCGTTGCAGAACGTTCAAATGCTTCTTTGACTTCTTGCGATGCTTCAGCATCCGCAATACAGAATGCCCATACTTCAGTTTTGTTTGGACCACGTGGGTGCCATACACGAAGCGTTGCCGTACCGTTCAACCAAGACAAGGTCGGGAACATGGTGTTATGACCTGCAAGACGCAGGGCACGGACTTCACCTAAACGCTCTTTTACTTCTTCATAAGTTTCGCGGAAGTAGTTGGCTACTTCACCGTCGACCCATACGTTTGCATCTGGTTTCTCTGTAAAGAAGAAACCTGAACCGTGACCACGTGAACCGTACTGAAGTGCATCTTTAGCCGTTTCCCAAACTGGACGAGCCGTTTGTGCAGCACCAAGTTTTTTCGATGCTTCATCATCTGGTTTTGCGCCAAGGACTTGGATCGCAGATGCATGAGAGAACAAGGCATGATACTGGTCAGATGCAAACTGTTCCGCTGCAAATTTCCAGTTACACTCGATTTCCCATTTGTGTACACCACCGATAATTTCTGTACCACCTGGACGACGGTCAAGTACACCATCTAGATACCAGGCGATATCGCCCATGTATTCTTCAAGATCAGGTGTGGTTTCATCCCAACAAGCAAATACCAGGCCTTTGTAAGACTTGACACGATTCACTTCGACCAAGCCCCATTGCTCTTTACATGCACCTTGTGGGTAAGCACGTTCTTCAAGCGGAATGTCTTTTAAAGAACCGTCAATGCCATAAGACCAGCCGTGGTATGGGCAAGTGAATGCACGGGTATTACCACAGTCTGCGAAACTCACACGCATAGAACGGTGACGGCACTGGTTTAAGAATGCTTTGATTGAGCCATCTTTTTGACGTGCCACGATGATCGGATCTTCACCCATATAGGTATTGAAGAAGTCACCCGCCTTTGGAATCTGGCTTTCATGACAAAGGAACAACCAAGTACGGCCAAAAACGCGTTCAAGTTCTAATTCGTAAATATCTGGATCTGTATAGATAGATGGAGTGATACGCCCATTTTGTGCATCGACTAAAGCGTCGATTTCACGCACATCAATTTTTCCACTCATGAAAAGCTCTCCTGTGACCCATCAAGGCACAAAGTAAATAGACTCAATTCGAATGGATAATGGATTTTGGATTGATTTTGGGGAAATATTTTTTTTGTTTCAATTAATAGCTTTAAGCAATTATTCCACGTGCTTGTTCTGATATTAAAACATTAATAAATATCTCAAGAGTATTTACTTTCTAAATATCAAAATAACCTTCACGACATAGTTGTTTATAGATTATACTTCTATGAAATTATAGTAAGACATTTTTTGGATTACTCTTCGGGCTGATGACATGGAATTACGACACCTTCGCTACTTTATCACCGTTGCTGAAGAACTGAACTTTAGTAAGGCAGCACTTAAACTTTATACGGCTCAACCCTCACTTAGCCAGCAAATCAAAGACCTGGAAGAAGATGTCGGCGTCAAGCTACTCAACCGGACCAAACGTAAAGTGGAGCTGACCGAAGAAGGTGCCGTATTTCTGGAACAGGCGCGTCTGACCCTGGCACAAGCAGACAAGGCCGTTGCCATGGCACGTCAGGTGTCACAAGCCAAGCAGCAAATGCTACGGATTGGTTTTGTTCCGGTGGCCGAGATGAAAATCTTCCCGTATATCTTGCCAAATCTGCGTGTGCAAAATCCGGATTTAAAAATTGAATTGCTCAGCCTGAACAATAATGAACAAATGCGTCTGTTGAAAAAAGGCGATCTGGATCTGACTTTTACCCGTCATAACTTCAATAGTGATGAAATTGAAAGCCAGTTTGTGATTCGTGAGCCTTTGATTTTTATATTACCTAAAGATCACCCATTGGCAAAATACGAGAGAATTCCAGTTAAAGCATTGAATGGTATTGATTTTATTATTCCATCAGCAGAGCAGTCACATACTTTGCATCATGCCATTCTGGACTTTGCCAAAGCCAATAACGTTGAGCTCAACATCGTACAGAAAGCGGATAATATCCTGTTCAATATCAACTCGATTGGTATCGGCTTGGGCTGCACCATATTACCGGGCTATATTGTACCGCTGACCATGGACAATACCGTAATTCGCCCTCTGGACGTGGAACTGCCATATCTGGATCTGTATGTCAGTTACCACAAAAACAACAAATCCTATGCGGTAACCAAATTTCTTGAGCTATTAACCCGGGTGTTTTATCTAGATATTAACCGCGAAGAACAGGACTAATCCCGCTCCATCTCCGATCAAGCATATGCCATTCAACTTTTGAGTGGCATGTGCTTTTTTGTTTTATCATTTTTTGCTAAAAAATTTATTTTAAATTCTATTTTTTGATAAAGGATCAATCTGTAGCTCCTTAATTGGTCGCCTGATCTGGGCTAATACTGCCTGTTTTTCACCCTAAACTCCCTTCATTTACAACTTAAGTCTAATAAAAGTTAAGTCAGTTTTTTCTCGGCTTAAATTTAATAACTTGCTAAAAATAATTAGATTTTTACATCAACCTATACAAATGAGAATCATATGCACTTAAATACATTCTGTTCAATATTTTGCCCACAAAAAAAGGATGACCGAAGCCATCCCTTTTTAAAACACGGTAAAATTATTTTACGCCGTGAACAGCAAGATAGTTTTTGATCACAGTATTGAATTCGTCTGCTTTCTCAACTTGAGACCAGTGACCACATTGGCTGAAGATGTGCGCATCAGCATTTGGAACCACATTCAGGATGTCCCAAGTACGTGATACTGGAATGACCACGTCTTGCGTACCATGAATCAATAACACTGGCACAGTAATATCTTTCATTTTTTCGAAATCAAGCGGGAATTCGAAACGGTCACGGTCACGTGCGCCAACTACATCCATCAAACGATTTGATGCATAGTCATTTGCAGCAGAAGCAAAGCGAACTTTAACCAGTTCATCCGTGATCAAGTCTTTATTTACCACAAACATTGACAAGGTTTTCTTGATGCCTTCTTCAGTCAACACCGGGTTTGCATGCGCTTTGAGTGCAGCAGTTTGTTTCGCACCGCCTGTCCCCATAGACACGATACCCAAAACACGCTCTGGATAATCCAGTGCCAACTGGAATGCCAACCAGCCACCTAAAGAGTTACCCACTAACCAGGTTTTTTCGATACCCAAAGCATCTAGCGTACGGATCGCATGGTCCACCCAGGCACGAATACCATATTCAGTGTTTGGCGCAACCACAGTTTGGCCATAACCAATGGTATCAATCGCGATGCAACGTGCTTGCTCACCAATTTGTGGCAGGTTTAACCACCAGTTTGCCGCAGCAGATACACCTGTGCCTGAACCGTGTAAAAATAGAATAGGCGTACCTTCACCAATTTCGTGGTAATGGGTCAACTCACCTTCAGCAGTTTCAATCCATTTGTCTTCCAAGCCAAAGAACGGATCTGTTTGATAGTCAGGGATTTGAACAGTGCTCATATTACTTCCTCTTACAGTCTTTCGCTTGCGTGTCCCTCTCTTTTCAAGAATTCGACGTCAAGTTGACTCATTAAAATGACTTTTTTTACATCCTTATCTTAACCGCTCAAGACGGGTCAACTGATACAAAATTACGATTGCACACTACAAAATAAATATAATTTAAGTTTATGTTTTATATGGTTATTTCAATATCAAAACCCTTATTTATTTTCAGGATTTAGTTTATGTGCAGATAGAAAAACAGCGCTACACCGGATAGCGCTCTTGATCAAGGCAGCAGAATTAGAATTTATAGGTATAAGTGGTTGCTACACGGTATTCCTGAAGGTCTGGTTTTGCTGGATTTGCAAAATTCACATCAATATACATGCCCTGTACGCCTAAACCTTTTAATTTACCTTCTGGCACAGTGTAATTGACGATTGCATTCACTTCATCCGTATTGAAGTTTTGACTTTGATATACTCCGGTACCTTGCTGATCATAGCCTTTGAAATAAATCGCTGTTGCATTTAGTCCCTTCAAGCCGACTTCAGAAAAGTCATAACCATAAGACACATGCCATGACTTTTCTTCCGGCGCTGTGAAAGTTGCGACTCCCCAGTTTGCCAAATAAGGCTGTGGCACCCAGCCTCCCAATGTCGGGAATGCACTGTCACCAAACATTTGCTGATAACCCACACCGACCGTATGCGTACCATGATTGATTTTTGCAGCTACCGATAATGCCTGGTTGTCGATCTCACCATATAATTTATCGCCAGATTCGGAGTTATTGAAATAACGCACATGACTATCTAATTTGGTTTTTTCACCTAACCCGATTTTGTAACTCACACCCAGATAATGCTGCTGGTAAATGTCTTGAACATCGGCATACCAATAACTTGCACCCAACTCTTTTGTCAGCTGGTGATCTATACCGGCAATCCACATCCCATCCGCTTCTGCACCATTATCAAATTGTGGTGGATTAAATTTGGTTAAATCACGGAACTGGTTGTCATAACGGTTGTTAATCCCGTCAATATAAGCCAGTGTAAGCTTAGTATCTTTAAGCTCTTTCGACTCTAACCATGCACCGCTATAAGTTGTTAACAACTGACGCGATGGATCAAACACTAAAACTGGCGACACTGGGCGTAATTCACCAACTTTTAATTCGGTTTCTGAAACCTTGGCTTTTAAGGTTGCACCGACTTTACCGAAATGGTCTTTTGATTGCTTGCCATCATGCGGTAAAACCCAATCCGGATTCTTATCACGACCTTTGAGTTTAACTGCATGTTGAACTAGCACATCAGCACCGACCTTTATCCCACCGCCAATATCGTGATAACCCGACTTGGCATCCAGAGTCACCCCTTGTGACCAAGAACCCCAGTTACGTGATGAAGCATCATCTTGATACTGGCGATCTAAATAGAAATTTTTAAATTTTAATTGCACATTACTGTCGTCAATAAAATCTGCATTCGCTGCAGTTGTTCCTAAAGTTGCTATCGCAGCAAACATTGCTATCCATAAGTTTTGACGACGCATCATGAGTTCCCCATTTAACAGATAAAATCTATGTCGCCATCATGCGCAAGTCGATTTAAATAAAAAATCCGACCACAGTATTAAGATTTTCTGCTTTCATCGGCCGATATTTCAGACCTCTCCTCAAGCAACCAATCGCTTAGATTTTAAAACGATTAATTAAAATAAAAAATTGACCAGATATTTAATTCAAACTTTTGTTTCTTCTATTAATAAGAGTAAATTTTTTAAAATCTTTCAGCAGCCATTTTTTATTTATCGTTTTTATGTTTAAGGAAAATATAAAGCCAAAATAATCGCCCTACAATATTATCACTAAAACATCTCACCCCAGAGTTTTAATATATTAATCAGTCTCATTTAAAATAAAAAAGCACCCAATTTGGATGCTTTTTTATCAAACTTATTTTAATACTGAGCGATTAAAAGTTAAGCTTGTAACTCACGCGCTTTAGACATGGTTAATGCTAAATCTTCAATCATGTCTTCCTGACCACCGACCGTACCACGACGACCAAGCTCCATCAGGATTTCACGTGCAGAAACGCCATATTTTGCTTCAGCGCGTTTAGCAAACAACAGGAATGAAGAATACACACCCGCATAACCCAAAGTTGCTGCATCACGATCCGCGCGGATCGGGTTGTGCATCATTGGAATGACCAGATCTTCAGCAACGTCTTGTACTTTGAACAAGTCAACGCCAGTGTCCATGCCCATACGGTTTGCAACCGCAATGAACAACTCAAGTGGTGTATTACCCGCACCCGCACCCAAACCTGCAGATGCCAAGTCAACACGTACTGCACCGGCTTGTACCGCAGCAACCGTATTCGATACACCCATACCCAAGTTATGGTGACCGTGGAAACCGAGCTCAATGCTTGGGTCCAAGTGTTGACGTAAATGACCAACACGATCGATGACATCTTGAGGAAGCATATAACCTGCTGAGTCAGTGACATAGATACAGTTTGCACCGTAAGACACCATCTTATTCGCTTCTTCAAGCAGTTTTTCAGGAGATGCCATGTGAGCAAGCATTAGGAAGCCCACTGTGTCCATGTCTAACTTACGCGCAGCAGTGATGTGCTGTTCTGAGCAATCCGCTTCTGTACAGTGCGTTGCAACACGAATAGTAGAAACACCAATTTCATGCGCCATTTTTAAATGGTCAACCGTACCGATCCCAGGTAGAAGTAATGCAGAAATTTTTGCATTCTTCATACGTGGTACAACAGCTGTTAAATATTCTTCGTCAGTCGCAGCAGCAAAACCGTAGTTGACGGATGAACCGCCAAGGCCGTCACCATGCGTGACTTCAATTAAAGGTACGCCTGCATCATCAAGTGCTGTTGAAATCGCAATCATTTGCTCAACAGTGGTTTGATGGCGCTGTGGATGCATACCATCACGTAACGTCATATCATGAACAATAATCTTAGACATGTGGTTGCTCCTTAAGCGTCTTTATTGAATACGTGTTCTGCAAACATCTCTGCAGTACGTGCTGCAGCAGCAGTCATGATGTCAAGATTACCGGCATATTTCGGCAGGAAATCACCAAGCCCTTCAACTTCTAAGTAAATTGACACGCGGTTGCCATCAAAAACTGGACCATTGACAAGCTTGTAACCCGGTACATATTTTTGAACTTCTTTGATCATTGCATGTACAGATTCAGTGATCGCTGCTTGATCCGGTTCACCTTCTACCAGACAGTGAACCGTGTCACGCATCATCAGTGGTGGCTCAGCCGGGTTGATGATGATAATCGCTTTACCCTGTTTCGCGCCGCCCACTTTCTCAATGGCACCGGCAGTGGTACGGGTAAATTCATCAATGTTTTTACGTGTACCTGGACCTACTGATTTAGTCGATACCGTTGCGATGATCTCACCATATTCAACCGGCTGAACGCGAGAAACTGCAGCTACCATTGGAATCGTTGCCTGACCGCCACAGGTGACCATGTTTACGTTTGGCACTTCGCCACCCGCAAGCAATGCTTCCAGGTTGACCGGTGGTACGCAGAATGGACCGATCGCAGCAGGCGTCAAGTCAATCATCAGTACACCAAGTTCATTGAGCTTGCGACTGTTTTCAGCATGTACATAAGCAGACGTTGCATCGAATGCAATTTTAATATCATCTGCAATCACGTGAGGCAGAAGACCATCCACACCTTCAGCGGTGGTTTTTAAACCCATTTTTGCAGCACGTGCCAGACCTTCAGAAGTTGGGTCAATCCCCACCATCCACACTGGCTCTAACCATTCGCTGCGTTGTAACTTGTAAAGCAAATCAGTACCGATATTACCTGGACCGATCATTGCACATTTAATCTTTTTCATGAATGTACTCTCTTGGAATCTCGATTATTCAGCAGCAAATGCAGCTGTAACAGAACCGAAGCCTTCAATTTCAACTTTGAATTCATCGCCTGGTTGAGCCACAACCATAGGCCCTAAGGCACCTGTTAAGATAATGTCGCCTGCAAGTAATGGACGACCACGGCGTACCATTTCATCTGCCAGCCAAACTGCAGCATTGAGTGGATTGGCCAGACATGCTTTACCCACACCTTGAGACACAACTTCGTCACCACGCGTCATGACCATTTTGCAGTTCACCAGATCAAGGTTTTCAAGTTTTACAGGTTGAGAACCTAAAACGAATGCTGCGGAAGATGCATTATCTGCAACTGTATCAATTAAACTGATTTTCCAGTTTTCGATCCGGCTATCGACCACTTCAACTGCAGGCAGGGCATACTCAGTCGCGCTGATGATGTCAGCATAGGTATGTTTTTCTTTGGTCAAATCCTGGTTAATCACCAATGCGATTTCCGCTTCAACCTTAGGTTGAATCAGCAGACCTGCAGGAATTACTTCACCATCGCCATAGGCCATGTCAGCAAACAACATACCGAAGTCAGGCTGATCTACGCCGAGTTGCGCTTGAACCACTTTAGAGGTTAAACCAATTTTACGGCCGACCAGACGGCGACCTTCAGACAAAGCGCGCTCGGTATTCACTTCTTGAACGGCATAGGCAATATCTACGTCAGCACTTTCACCACCCAGTTCTGGGCGAATCGGCGCGATCGCAGTTTGTGATAATTCAGCGCTACGAAGGGCTTGTGCAACTGATTCAACAACAGCAGAATTCGACATCAATGTTTCCTTAAACTGCAAAAATTAGGCTTATGCTGAGATCTAAGATGGACAGAAAATATGGACATGATCAGGCCGATAATCCGTCAGGATTACCTTTCTCAGAGCGAGCATAGGAATAAACAGTTTTAGAATGGGAAAAATACGGCTTTTATGCCAATAGTTATTTTATTTTTTGCTATAGCTATTATCTATAAAGAAAATCCATAAAAACCAAGACAAAACAAAATGTTAGTATTTAAAATACATCATTATTTAGCAGAAAAACTCTGCTAATCCGACCGAATAAAATCAACATAATTGTGACTTTAGACTAAAAGATAAGAGCAAATGCTTAAATCTGTAGCGCTCCCCGGCAGTTTTAAACCGGGGAAATACCATTTTTTACTGTAACCAAGATAATAGATTAAATCACTTGTTTCCATTGGACTTTAGCCAACAATGCCGCATGTAAAGCGGTCACATCATCCACGATACAGACCGGATTGAATTGCGCCAAAAGCTCAGGTTCATGCACGCCATAGCTGACACCGACACTTGGCATGGCCATATTTTGTGCCATTTCCAGATCATAAGAAGTGTCACCGACCATAAGCGCATGTTTGGCCTGCACACCTGTTTCTGCCAGTATTTCTTCTAACATGAGTGGATCCGGTTTGGAACGGGTTTCACTGGCAGCACGCGTGGTCACAAACAGCTGCTCACTGTTGGTCTGCTTCAAGACACGATCCAGACCTTTACGGCTTTTCCCTGTGGCTACTGCCAGCTTCACGCCTTGCTGCTGTAAATCTGCGAGCATGTGCGCTACGCCTTCAAACCAGGAATCTCCTGATGAGTTGGCAACATAATGATCGGAATAAGCCTGCAAAATATCCGTATGTAATTCTGGTACTGTCGGGAATAAACGCTGTGCCACTTCAGGCAAACCTAAGCCGATAATGCTTTTCGCGTCTTCATCGCTTAAAGGCTGCTGAAACTGTTGTGCTGCAAACTGCAAACTCGCCACGATTTGACTGACCGAATCAAATAACGTGCCATCCCAATCAAAAATGACCAGTTTTACAGGTGAGTTCATATAAGGTTCCTAGATTTGATTCAGTGCTAATCCACCCTGACCCTCCTTTTTTAAAGGAGGGAGAGCTTCATCCTAAAATAGTGATTACTCAATTTCACAACAGGCTGTCGCTACTCGATTGCGACATGGATGTCGCTGTAGATCTGTGGCACAAGGAAGTGCCATCAGATCTACAAAAGATTTTTGTTACTTTTCATCTTTGAAAAGTAAGGCTTGGCCCACACAAAGGCTCATCATTTTATAAAGACCCGTTGTGGCATTTCCTTAATTTCACACTACTCGGAAGATTTTTAATCTCCCCTAACCCCTCTTTAAGAAAGAGGGGGAATTCCCTCCTTTTTCAAAGGAGGGTGAGGGTGGATTAAATTTATTAAAAGAAAAAATAAGTCCTTATTGGGCAGCCGGTTTATCCGCTTTCTGCGCTCTTAACTGCGCCACCAGACTCTGCATATCTTCCGGCAAAGGTGCTTCAATCATGGCATAACCCGGAATCTCCAGACGCATGGCATGCAGACACAAGCGGCGCGGTTTCGGCCCGTTATAACCAGTTTCATGACCATATTTTTCATCGCCTACTAGCGGATGCCCAATACTCAAACCATGTACACGAATCTGATGGGTACGACCCGAAAGTGGAGAGGCATAGACCAGTGTGGCATGCATAAAGCGTTCCTGCACATTCCACTGCGTCTTCGACTCTTTACCTTCTTTCGGCGATACACAGACACGACGCTCGCCATTGGCCAGCTCATAGCGATGTAAAGGCGCATCAATCAACTGACGGTCAAGTGCTACGTTACCTTTGACCACAGCAGCATAGGTTTTTTTAATTTTATGTTCACGCAGCATGTCCTGTAAGCTTTTCAGTACGCTACGTTTTTTCGAGATCATCACCAGACCAGACGTGTCACGGTCAATACGATGAATCAGTTCCAGATATTTTTTCCCAGTCGCTGCACGTAAGCCTTCGATCAGACCATATGCGACACCACTACCGCCATGTACCGCGATGCCCGAAGGTTTATTCACCACCATCAGACCTTCATCTTCATAGATCACGCGGGCCAACAAACCATTGGCAACCTTGTCAGAGATGGGCGCAGCAGATTCATCTTTTTGCTCATAACGGATCGGTGCAACACGAATCTGATCAGCAATCGCCAGTTTGGTTTCTGCCTTGATGCGTTTTTTATTGACGCGCACCTGGCCTTCACGAATCAGGCGATAGATACGGCTTTTTGGCACACCTTTCAAACGACTAAACAGGAAATTATCGATGCGTTGTCCATCTTGATGTTCATCCACTTCAAACCAAGTGACGTTTTGCCATTGTTGCGTAGAATTCATACAGTTACTATGACCCAAAAAATACTAAAATTGATTAAAAACTGATCACTTAGGTTATGCTTTACACAAGAAACATAAGCTTAGCCCATAGGCAGATGATGCAAGGTTTGATATAGTCAGCGCACGGAAACCATCGTTTGTGGGTAAAAGTTGAATCATTTCAGATTTTTCTGAACTTGATTGTTCAATTAAAGACTCACATGATACGGGAAGGTCCCCAAAGAATTATGCCGACGCCGAAGGCTTATTATATCGGCAAACAAAGCAAACTGTTGCGTTTAATTGTACCTCAGGTACATAAATCAGTTTGTCTTAAAAAATATGTCGCCAACTTTCGTTGGTTTTTAAACGTAAACTGATACACATCAGATTAGTCGCACCCTGAAGACGACTTCAGGCTACAGCGTCGATGCATTGGATCTGCACAGTTTGTAAAGATACGACGACAATTCCGTATCAAGACACTTTCTATAAAGAAGGGATGATCTTCGAGCAATGTGACAGTGAAAGTTACATACATCCAATGCACCGCTCGTCCGCCAGTGAAGCGTTCAGGTGACTTTAATCCGTTTAAAGATTGAAGCCGTATTGCCATCATCAATACGTGAATCAAAACCGAAGCCTATCTATACAAGTAGAAGCCGGTAAGAAAAGACTCAGACCACAATGAAATTCATTGCAGATTTGAGCCATTGATCCGTGATGTGTGATGTTCGCTACGTGTATAGCGATTTTTTGCTGTGTATCACTATAAGGTGTTACACCCATGAAACGTATGTTGATTAATGCAACACATGCCGAAGAAATTCGCGTTGCACTTGTCACTGGTCAGCGTCTTTACGATTTTGATTTAGAGAATCGTACCCGTGAACAAAAAAAATCCAATATCTATAAAGGTCACGTGACTCGCGTTGAGCCTTCTTTAGAAGCTGTATTCGTCGAATATGGTGCAGGTCGTCAAGGCTTCCTGTCGATGCGTGAAATCGCAAACTCATATTACAAAGCCGATCCACGCCAGACCTCAAATATCCGTGAACTGATCACGGAAGGCACCGAGCTTTTGGTTCAGGTGGAAAAAGAAGAGCGTGGCAATAAAGGTGCTGCCCTGTCTACGTTTATTTCACTTGCTGGCCGTTACCTGGTTTTAATGCCAAACAACCCGAAAGGTGGTGGTATCAGCCGTCAAATTTCTGGTGCTGTGCGTGAAGAACTGAAAGAAATGCTGGCGACGCTTAACGTACCACGTGGCATGAGCGTGATTGTGCGTACTGCCGGCATCGGCCGTTCACAAGAAGAGCTGCAACTTGATCTGCAACATCTGCTTGACCTTTGGGCACAAATCCAGAAAACAGCAAGTTCTGGCCCATCTCCAATGTTGGTGCATCAGGAAGCGGGTGTGGTGACACGTGCCATTCGTGACTACCTGCGTGATGATGTTGCGGAAATTCTGATTGACTCTGAGCAAGCCTATAACGAAGCTTATAACTTCGTAAAAGCAGTGATGCCACGTCAACTCGACAAACTAAAAACCTATACCTTAAATGAGCCTTTATTTGCTCATTTCGCGATTGAAAGCCAGATTCAGACTGCCTATGAACGTGAAGTAAAACTGCCTTCTGGCGGTTCGATCGTCATCGATCAAACTGAAGCTTTGGTGTCGATCGATATCAACTCAGCAAAATCGACCCGCGGTAGTGATGTTGAAGATACTGCGCTGAACACCAATATTGAAGCTGCAGAAGAAATTGCGCGTCAATTGCGTTTACGCGATATCGGCGGCCTGGTGGTGATCGACTTTATCGACATGACCAAAGATCGCAACCAGCGTATGGTGGAAGCGAAACTTCGTGAAGCGACCCAGAGTGACCGTGCCCGTATTCAATTCGGTCAATTGTCACGTTTTGGCCTGATGGAAATGAGCCGTCAGCGTCTACGTCCTTCTCTTGAAGAAGCGACTGGCTATGTCTGCCCACGCTGTCATGGTACCGGCATGGTGCGTGACTTGCGTTCACTTTCACTTTCAATCATGCGTAAAGTGGAAGAGATTGCGCTGCGTGAACGTCAAGGTGAAGTTCAGGTCGAAGTTCCGGTCGAAATTGCTGCATTCATGTTGAATGAAAAGCGTCATACCTTGGTATATCTGGAACAGACCTCGAATGTACGTGTGACAGTATTGCCGCATCCGCATCTAGAAACACCGCATTATGAAATTACCTATAATGCCGAAGGCTTTGCCCCAACCAGCTATGAACGTACCGAAGCGACCCGTTCAAGTGAAAAAGAATTGGGCTATGAGTCTTCTGAATGGCATCTAGAAGAAGAGCAGCATGCGCAACACGCAGCACCAGCGCCTTCACAGCCGCAACAAAACAACGGCCGTAATAACAATAAACGCCGCAATCCACAAAACCAGCCGGCTCAACCGCAAGTGGCACAGCAAACACCTGTACAGGCAGTAGCTCCAGTAGCTTCAAGCAGCCCATGTGCATGGTTAGAAAACCTGTTTGTACAAAAACAGGCAGCGACTGTTGATCCATCACGTACTGCCAATAATGCTGCAGCAGCGATTGAACAAATGATCAATGGCGGTGCGGTAAGTCGTGGCCAGTTCGGTCAGGTGGCTGCACCGGTTGCACAGCCAGCACCACAGCACGTAGCACAACCTGCTGCTGTATCAAGCAACAATAATGCTTACCTGGCACCATCGACTGTTGCACAAAAACAGGAACGTGATGCGGCAGAAAAACCGGCAGAGCGTGAAGAAAGGGCACCACGTCACAACAAGAAACCGCGCAACCCGAACCCGAAGCACAAAGAACCGCGCGAGCAGGTTCAGTCTGAAGCTCCTGCACCTCAGCAACATCAAGTGCATGAAGAAGTGGTTCAGGTGTCTCGTCAAGAACAACGCCATGAAGCACGTGAAAACAAGCGTCATTCTCGCCGTCAGCATCACAACGAGCCAGCGCAGCAAAATGATGTTCAGAACAATGAACAACAGCCACAACAGGCAATGCCGCGCCGTGACCGCCGCAACCAGCAACGTCCGGAACGCCCAAATCGCCACCGCGATCCAAGTGTTCTGAACGAACAAGCGCCTCAGGCAGCTCCTGCAGTTGTTGAAGCGCCGGCCGTCAATGACAAGCAGCTTCGTGTTGAATTGGTCGATGCACCCCGTACGGATGTGATGCCAACAGCAATGGTCGTAAATATTGACCAGGCAAAAAGCGAAATCGTGGCATTGAATGACAATGCTACAGTTGCAACGCCAGCAGTTGAAGTCACTGCACCGGTAGATGCGCCAGTTGAAGCGGCTGCAGCTGAAAATGTGGTTGAAGCCACCTTGACAGCTCCTGTGGAAGAAATTGTAGCGACTGAAGCAACGTCTGAAAAAACACGGGCCAGCAACGATCCGCGTCAGCGTCGTCGCCAGCAGCGTGCAGCACAGTCGCAACAACCTGCAGCTCAGCAGTTAACACCGTCACAAGTGCCAACTTTGGGCCAGTTCACCATTGGTAGCCTGATTCGTCATGTCTATGGTGAAGACTGCTCAGTGCTGATTGAACAGTTTGGTTTATTACCAACCTTCAACCGTGCTTTAGAAAAGTTCACGAAAGAGTACAACGCGAGTCTGGTGGCTGCCGCAGCACCTGCTGCTGCAGAGAAAAAACCGGTCACCCGTGATGTTGAAGTAACGGTAGCCAAGGTTGAAGCAGAGCCTGCTCCAGTCCTGGACCTGAACCCACCAAAACCGGTCTCAGACAAGCGTGTTGCCAACGATCCACGTGAGCGTCGCCGTTTGGCTAAACAGGCTGCGGAGCAGGCTTTGCAACAAGCCAAACAGCAGGCAAAAGTGGAAGCCGCGCCGGCAGTTGAAGCTGCGCCAGAACCTGTAGCAGTAGAAGCACCAGCTGAACCTGTTGAAGCAGCTGTAACTGAAGCACCTATAGCATCGGAAGCAGTGATTGAAACGACAGAAAATACTCAGCCGACGGAACCAGCAACTGAAACCGCAGCACCAGTAGAAGTGACCACTGAAGTTGCACCAGCTGAAGTTCAGGTCGAAGAAGCTGCTCCAGCTGAAGCAAGTGCTGAAACAGAAGCGCCTGTGGCAAAAAGCAAAGATGTGGCAGAAGCGACCGTAGAGGAAGCTGAAGCCAGCGAAGCGGAAAAAGCCGAGAAGCAAGCTGCTCGCCCGCGTCGTCCACGTGGCCGTCCACCGAAAAAAGCCAATACTGCAACTGAGTCATAATTTGCCCAATTGCAGTCACATAAAAAAACCTAGTCATTTCGATGACTAGGTTTTTTTTGCTAGATTTGGTCAAAATAGGTAGATTGCACTAGCTTTTTAACGTTAAAAGATGGATAGCTTGTCTACTGTATATAAATTAAACCTATCGGATACGAAAAACAAATAGGATTCTCATGACCCAAATGAAACCGCACGATCTTATTGGTATTGCAGATGTCGCTGCCAAAATCCCGGCCTTCTTAATCAAAGTGCCTAATTTGCTGACTGGGCTAAGACAGGCTTATTTACGTACTCCGAATACACCGGCCGGTCTGGGTCTGGCTTTTGAAAAAGCTTCACAGCGCAATCCTGAAGGTATCGCTTTGCGTTTTGAAGATCAAAGCTATAGTTATACCGCTCTTAATGCCTGGGCCAACCAGATTGCACATTTTTATCTTTCCTTGGGTGCCAAAAAAGGTGATGTCGTGGCGCTGATGGTCGAGAACCGCCCTGAACTGATTGCCAGCGTACTCGGTCTGGCCAAACTTGGTGTCACCACGGCACTGGTCAATACCTCGCAAGTGGGTAAGGTGCTGACCCACAGTATCAACCTGGTCAAACCAATTGCGGTGATTGTCGGTGAAGAGTGCCGGAACGCGGTCAACGAGATTCGCGATGACCTCAATATTAGCAGTGATCGCCTGCATTGGTTTGCCGACCAAAATACTCAAGCCGATCCGGGTCAGGCGCCTGCAGGCTTTATCAATCTGGCTGAAAAAATCGATCTCTCCCCGAAATTCAATCCACCGACCACCCATTCGGTGCAAGGCAAAGATGGGCTGTTCTACATTTATACGTCGGGCACCACCGGCCTGCCTAAGGCAGTCATCTTTACCAACGGGCGCTGGACGCTGGCTTATGGCACCTATGGCCATGTGCTAAACCTGAAGAAAGATGATGTGATGTACTGCACCCTGCCGCTTTATCATGCCACAGGCATGGTGGTGTGCTGGTGTGGCGTGATTGCAGGTGCAGGAACGCTTGCGATTCGACGTAAATTCTCGACCTCCTCCTTCTGGAAAGATGTAAAGAAATTTGATGCCTCTGCGATTGGCTATGTCGGTGAGTTGTGCCGCTATCTGATGGATGCCCCTCCCTCTGAACTGGAAAAAGACCATCGGGTCACCCGAATGATTGGAAATGGCATGCGCCCGAATATCTGGGACAAGTTCAAATCCCGTTTTGGGATTCAGGAAGTGCTGGAATTGTATGCGTCCAGTGAAGGCAATGTCGGTTTTAGCAATATTTTCAATTTTGACAATACCGTCGGTTTCTCCCCGACACCCTATGCCATTATTGCCTTTGATAAAGATAAAAATGAACCGGTTCGGGATAACAAGGGTCACTGCAAACGGGTGAAAAAAGGTGAAACAGGTTTACTGATTGGTAAAATTACCCGCCGCTCACCCTTTGATGGTTATACCGACCCGGAAAAAAACAAGTCCGTGATCATGCAGGATGTATTTGGCAAAGGTGATGCTTATTTCAATACGGGCGATCTGGTACGTAATATCGGCTTTCGTCATGCCCAGTTTGTCGACCGCTTAGGTGATACTTTCCGCTGGAAAGGTGAAAATGTCTCGACCACCGAAGTCGAAAATATGCTCACCGAGTATGACAAAATTGTTGAAGCCGTGGTCTATGGCGTAGAAATTCCCAATACCAATGGTCGTGCCGGTATGGCCGCGATTACCCTGCAACCCGATGTAAAATTGGATGATGCAGATTTAGCAGCCATGGCCGCTTGCTTTAAAAAATGCTTGCCTGCTTATGCCGTTCCGGTGTTTTTACGTATCCAGCAGCAAGTCGAAACGACAGGCACCTTTAAATACCAGAAAAACAGGTTGAAAGAGCAAGCATTCGATCCGAATAAAACCGATGAACGCCTGTTGGTTCTATTACCAGGTGCAACGGCCTATTCTGAGCTCACAGCAGAGATTTTTGCCAACATTCAGGCCTACCAATATCGCTTCTAAGTACTGAAGTTGCCTATTTTTTGTTTAGATAAAGCACAATTGTTCTATTTATAATCAAACATGGGCAACTTTGTTATTTTTTGCTTGCGCTGAAATGAGATCTTGCTACAATACGCTCCATCAAACAAAGTGGTGCTTTAAGCTATTTAGCTTGACTTGCACTATACATTCAAACCTAGTTTGAATGCCGGTTCAGGGCCGTTAGCTCAGTTGGTAGAGCAGTGGACTTTTAATCCATTGGTCCCGCGTTCGAGTCGCGGACGGCCCACCATTTCTTTGATATCCCTTGATGGGCCGTTAGCTCAGTTGGTAGAGCAGTGGACTTTTAATCCATTGGTCCCGCGTTCGAGTCGCGGACGGCCCACCATCATTCTAAAACATCAGTTTTAGAAATCTCAATCAAAGTCATTTTGATTACCCAGAATGGGCCGTTAGCTCAGTTGGTAGAGCAGTGGACTTTTAATCCATTGGTCCCGCGTTCGAGTCGCGGACGGCCCACCATTCTTTACTTAGAATGTCTTCTGAAACATCCCCTACACTATTTTCATTTGCTTTCTATCAGCTGCTATTATATGTTCACGCTTGGATTTTAGGCTGATTTGTCTTCAAAACTTGTTTTGATTTTTAAATAGTTTTCTTTAATCCAATTCTAAAAAAAGAGCAGCGCCGTTTCTTATCGCATTATTTTCTAATATCAAATGTGGTGTCTTTTACCAGCTCATAAGCTTTAGAGGGTGCAGGATAGCCGCGATCAAATAATTCACGATTGATTCTTTCCTTTTCACTATAGATTTTGTCCAGATTCATCACCAGATGGTTCGAATCCTTAATCGTATAATAAAAGCTCGCCCCTTCTTTACGACTCACCACCACCTCGGTACGCTCCGGATTGATAAACCAACGGTCTTTGCGATAGGTGATATTGCTGGCAGTGCTACTTTTGGCATTATCAATAAACACTTTGCCATACTGCAAAATGCTGCGATGCACCGTACCATCCGGCATTAAGGTCAAAATAAATTCTGCCTTACCCTCATTGCAGGGCGCAAAGTTACCATCACAGTCGATCTCGGTATAATAGCGGCCGATAAAATCTTTGGCATAATCTGGTACGACGGCCAGATTTGACTCGGTTTCTGCCCGAAGGGTAGCTTGCCCTGCTACCTGAGTTAAAGATTTTGCACTCACCGGAACGACATCTGGCTGTGCATTCGCAGCGGAAATTTTCACCCCCTCCTGCCCTGATTCTGCCTGAAGCTCCTGCTCAGGCTTGACTTGATGGCGATCACAAGCCTGTAGCATGCCCATTCCCCCCAACATTAGGCCGAATTTAAAAAAACTGCTTAATGTACAACTTGATACATCCAATTTCATTTTAAAGCATACCTAAATTAGGAAACACAGCACGTACAGAGCACATTGCAAGCCAATGAACTTTACACAAGAGTTCAATAGAATTTTCACTATGTTAGTGGCTCTTAGAGCTGGATTTAATCTTTATTAACATTACTTAACGAATTTATTTGCAATCAGCACTTTAAAAATTTTGATCCAACTCCATTTTTGAAGTATGGATCTGTTTTAGGATTCAACCCTATTTTTAATCAGGAGATTTTAATGGCCAATGTTGGTTTATATCGCTCTAACCGCTCAAACATGATTGCAGGTGTGATGGGTGGTATTGCTGAACGTTTTGGTTGGAACGCAAATTTATTACGCCTTATCTTTGTGGTGATTTCGGTCATGAGTGCTGCATTTCCGGGTATTCTGGTCTATCTGGTTCTGTGGTTAATCATGCCAAAAAAGCAGTACAGCATTGAACAGGACAAGGTTCAGCAAGTTCAGGACTATCAAAATCCTGTGCGCACCGTCAATCAGGATAAACGCTATTAATCTGCATTCTAATTTATAGCAAGATGTATTGAAGTGCTTCCTCCTTCACCCAGTCTAATGGGGTGAGATTTTGATGCCACGATAATTCCCCTAGATTATCGTGGCTTTTTTTTGCCTATATTTTTGTTATTTCTATGCTGTATGACAGCTTTTTACTTTATCTTTTAGCTCAATTAGCGATAAATTCAATATTCCAATGTTTGAAATGGATGTCAGATGACTCAGGCAGAATGGATGATGCTGTGGCTCTGTGCCGTAGCAGCCCTGCTGCATGGTTTAAGCGGCTTTGGCTTTCCCATGATGAGTACGGCTGTTCTGTCCAGCGCATATCCGCTTAGCATCGCGGTTACCCTTGTCATTCTGCCCTGTTTGCTGCTGAATCTGATCATGCTGAATGCCGATCCTGCACATAGTCTGTTGAATAGTATTGGCTATTATATAAAACGCTATTGGCCATTAATGCTTAGTAGCCTGATCGGCAGTGTACTCGGGGTCAAGCTGTTACTTTGGCTAAATGAGGCTTATTTAAAACTGTTATTGGGTCTGGTAATTGTATTTTATGTCTTGGACCAGTTACGGGCACGACCCTTACAAGTTAGTCCGCATATTTCCAGCATGCTCTGTTTTGGTTTACTGGCCGGCATTATTGGAGGTGCGACCAATGCTATGGCACCTTTTCTGATGATGTATCTGATGAGTTGCCAGCTCTCAAAGATAGATATTGTTATTATCAGTAATCTCAATTTTATTGCCGGTAAACTGATCCAGCTGATTTTACTATTTCCAATTCTGATCACACTGGAAACCCATCAACAGCATATTCTGATCGGGATCAGCTTATTCGCCCTTGCTGGTGTCTGGATCGGAGGCAAAATACGCCATCGTTTATCTCAGCAGCACTTCAAATGGATTGTCCTGGCTTTACTTTTTGGCTTGGGCCTGTATGCCCTCTGGCAAAGTGCTGGATTATTGCAACAATCTGGTTATAGTATCTTTAAATAGGGTATTTTTTAAACAAAGCAAAATTACAAATTCAAAGCTGATATAAAAAAATGACGTAAATAAAAACCTTGCAAGGAGAGCATATGACTCAGACCAATCTAGCCACCCCAACCAATGCGATGCCTAAAGGGCTGCTCAAAGGCTGGATCCTTATTGTTGTTGCAGCTATTGTGGCCTATAGCCTCTATCTTTATCTGCCCTATGACCAGAATGCCAATAAGGGTCTGGCTCTGCTGGCTTTTATCGGTATTCTCTGGCTGACTGAAGCGATTCATATCACCATTACCGCACTTTTAGTTCCAGTGATGGCGGTGTTACTCGCCATGCCAATGGCCTCTGACGGGGGACTGGTTCCCATCACCACACAAGCCGCTTTGGCCACTTTTGCCGATCCTGTCATTTTCCTGTTTTTTGGTGGTTTTGCGCTGGCAACGGCATTGCATATCCAGAAGCTGGACCGGAAAATTGCCATGTGGATTATCTCCATGTCTGGTGGGCATTTGGGTATTTCTGTACTGGCGATTTTTGTGGTGACGGCGCTGCTGTCCATGTGGATTTCCAATACGGCCACTGCTGCCATGATGCTGCCTTTGGCCTTAGGCTTGCTTTCACATCTGGATGTCAGCAAGGATCGTAAAACTTTTGTCTTTATCCTGCTCGGCATTGCCTATTCGGCCAGTATTGGCGGGCTGGGCACCATGGTCGGTTCCCCTCCGAATGCCATTGCCGCCAAGGCACTCGGCTATGATTTTGCCGACTGGATGAAAATCGGCTTGCCGATGATGTTCATTATTCTCCCCGCCATGCTAGTCAGTTTATATCTGGTACTACGTCCAAAACTAAATCACAAAGTACAATTTGTGACCGAAGATATTCCCTGGACCGGCACCCGTATAGCCACCATGATCCTCTTTCTCTGTACTGCAATTGCCTGGATTTTCAGTAAAAAATTCACCGAAATTTTTGGTATTTCTCAGCCGGATACCTGGATTGCAATTTCGGCTGCCTGTATGGTGGTAATTCTAGGTACCGCAAGCTGGAAACAGATTGCAGAAAATACCGACTGGGGGGTCTTGTACCTATTTGGTGGTGGTCTGACCTTGAGTGCCATTCTGAAGGATTCAGGCAGTTCGCTGGTACTGGGGCAAACTCTGGCCAATGCCTTTGGTGATGCCTCCCCGCTGATGATTATTTTTGTAGTCGCCACTTTTATTATCTTCCTGACTGAATTTACCAGTAATACCGCTTCGGCTGCCCTGCTGGTACCAGTATTTGCCGCAATTGCGGATCAGATGGGCATGCCCAAAGAAATTCTGGTGATTGTCATTGGTATTGGTGCCTCATGTGCCTTTATGCTGCCGGTAGCTACCCCGCCCAATGCGATTGTTTTTGGAACCGGTCATATCCAGCAAAGCGAAATGATGAAAGTCGGTTTTGTACTGAATATTATGTGTATCTTTATTATTTCACTGTTTATTTACTGGTTCTTCCTCTAAACCAAGTCCAATAAAAAAGCACGTTTTGGCGTGCTTTTTTATTGGCAAGTATCGCTGCTTTTTAAGCAAAATCCTTGCTCAAAGCAGATGCATTAAACTCAGATAATTTCTCTAAAATCATCTTATTCAGTTCTGCTTTTGATCTTAAGTTGATTGAGTTCCTGATTCAGTGCAGCAATGATATCGGCACGACTGATAATTCCCACCAGCCGTTGTTGACTGACCACCGGAATATAATTAAAAGAACGTTCAACAAAATAAGGCACCAGATCCTGAATCGGCTGGGTCGGCTGCACCGTGACGACTTTTAAGCTCATAATATGCCTGACCTGATCTTCCCAACTGCTGCGAATATCTGAAGCACGCTTAAACCATTCCACCACGTCATACATGGCCAAAGTACCGACCAGTTTTTCTTCTGCATTGACCACGGGCAGGCTCATCAGGTTCATCTGTTTAAACTTGTCCAGCGCATGATGAATATTGTCATTTTCATGCAGCGTGACCACATCTTTGGTCATAATATCCTGACAAGTAAATTCATGCACCGCGCGCGCATTGGCAATATCCTGTGCTTCCAGAATAATCTTTTGCAGGTCATATTCACTGATATCCAGCAATTCTGTTTGCTGGTCTAGCACGTCCTGAATATCCTGCGGCTGAATGGTAACTTTCTGGGTCGGGGTTGGATCTTTAGAACGGGTATTCAGTTGCGCCTGCTGCGGATAGCTCTTGCCAATCATGCGGTTAAATACAATGGCGATGATCATCAGCAGCAGTGAATTTAAGAGCACCGGATAAAACACAAAGGCATAGCCCAGATCATGTACCGCATTTCCGCCCAAGACCGCAGTAATCGCGACCGCACCACTCGGGGGATGCAAGGAATCTGTGGTCATCATCAGCATAATCGACAGAGCGACGGCGACACTAAAAGCTTCAGTCGGATTGGCCATGAATAATGCACAGGTTACGCCGACCACAGCCGCAATGGTATTCCCCACCATAATATTCCAGGGCTGTGCCAGAGGACTGGCCGGCACTGCAAACAGCAACACCGAAGACGCCCCCATCGGTGCAATATACCAGGCCTTAAAATCACCCAGAATCCACAAACTCAGCAATGAAGATACGGCCAAGCCGATCAGGGCACCGATGCCGCATAACAGACGGTCTTTGAGCGGAAGGACTTTGAAGTTTGGTTTTAAGGTATTGAGCCAGTCTAGATTTGAGTGAAACACAGTCTACCTGATTTACTTTTTATCGATTTTCCGCATTATAGAACCAAGCAGCCTTAAAGGTATATTTGTTTTATATCTTTTAATGTTGCAGGTATGCCTACTTTTTAGAAAAAAAATGTCGGCATGATTGCTTATTATCAAAATGGTTTTGAATAGCTAAGGCTTTATGCTTCTGCATATTCCAACAACATCATGACTTACAATGAAGCTGATAAAACTGTTTAAAATCATGTTATTTTGCAGTAATTTCAGTAGGCTTTGATAGCGGATTTTCATCTGATTCAGAGCGAATAATCGGCTCGATTTTAATCAGCTCGACCTCACCATAGAAGGTCGAAAATGCCACATCTCCGGCATCGACGCCAGTGCCAATCCGAATTAAATTTTCTACAGGCGCCAAACGGGTCGGATCAAACAGTACCCACCCACCCTCTAAATAAGCTTCAAAAATGGCGTGAAAATCGGGTAAAAACTTTTCGATTTCGACATAACCGACCACCATGCGTGCTGGAATGCCTAAAGCACGACACAGCGCAATACCTAAATGAGCAAAGTCACGACAGACGCCCGCCCGATGGATGAGCACATCTGTTGCAGTACTAAACTGATCCGTGCTGCCAGAAACATAAAATATATTGTTATAAATCCATTGTTCAATCGCTTTGACCCGCGCATAACCCGGCGTCATCCAGCCAAAGGACCGATTGGCCATTTCTGCAAATAAATCCGAATTACAGTAACGGCTGGCCAGCAAATAAGGCAGCACCGCATCAGGCAAATCCGGAATCAGCACTTCATTCAGATTATGCTGCGCATCTGCATTGATCACCGGATGACGTTCAACTGTCGCGTTATAATGCACTTCAAAGACATCACAAGGTTGGACATGCAGACGTATATAACGATTTTGATGATTTAAATCCTGGAATTCACGCCATACGACAGGCATATTAAATGTCAGTTGTTGTTCAAGAATAGTTTGATCGGAATGATGTGCCGCCTGAATCAGAAAAACAAATTCTGTGGTCTGGACAACCTTATATTTTAAATGACATTGAATTTGATAAGTGGTCATGAATTTCCTTATTTTTAAGCATTATTATATTGTGTGAATATTAAACTAATTTTAGGATGCTAATCGTATAAGATCAGTTGAGCTTTATAACGCTCCGGTTAATCGGATGCCATATATCTGATTTATTCTTGATTTTTAAGTTAGCCTCAATTGGCCAGTAAAGCTGAAATCACGACAGATGCATAGATGACTCTTCTTGTTTAAAGGTATTCTGGATTTTTTCAAAAAAGGTTCCACACATTAACCCTTTGCCACTCCCCTGCAAAGTCCTTATAATTGAGCACAATTTTTCTCTAATTTTAAGTGGATGACCATGAGTCGCGCCATATCGCATATTGATACCTTCCAAGGCTTAATTCTTGCCTTACAAACTTACTGGGCGGAGCAAGGCTGTGTAATTTTGCAGCCTTACGACATGGAAATGGGCGCAGGAACATTCCATACAGCGACTTTCCTTCGTGCTTTAGGGCCTGAAACCTGGAACGCAGCCTACGTTCAGCCGTCACGTCGTCCGAAAGATGGCCGTTATGGCGAAAACCCCAACCGTCTGCAACATTATTACCAATTCCAGGTGGTACTGAAGCCAAACCCGGACAACATCCAACAGCTCTACCTTGACTCGCTTAAAGCGATTGGAATCGATCCACTGGTACACGACATTCGTTTTGTCGAAGACAACTGGGAATCGCCAACCCTCGGCGCTTGGGGTCTAGGCTGGGAAGTTTGGCTCAACGGCATGGAAGTGACGCAGTTCACGTATTTCCAGCAAGTGGGTGGTGTTGAATGCTACCCGGTAACAGGCGAAATTACCTACGGTCTTGAGCGTCTTGCCATGTACTTGCAAGGTGTAGACTCGGTTTACGATTTAGTTTGGACCAAAGGTCAGTTCGGTACTGTGACCTATGGCGATGTGTTCCATCAAAATGAAGTTGAGCAGTCAACTTATAACTTTGAATATGCAAACGTTGAAAAAATGTTTGAGTTGTTCGATTTCTACGAAGCTGAAGCAACACGTTTAATCGAAGCTGAACTGCCATTGCCTGCTTATGAGCAAGTGATTAAAGCATCACACTGCTTTAACTTATTAGATGCGCGTGGCGCGATTTCGGTGACTGAACGTCAGCGTTATATTTTACGTGTGCGTACTTTGGCACGTGCCATTGCAAATAGCTATGTAGCAGCGCGTGCGAAATTGGGCTTCCCGATGGCTGAACCTGAGCTTCGTGATGAAGTTTTAGCGCAGTTAAAAGCACAAGTTGAAGCGGAAGCAAAAGTTGAATCTAAGGAGAGCAAATAATGTCTAAACATACCGTTTTGTTCGAATTAGGCTGTGAAGAACTTCCACCGAAAAGCCTTAAAAAATTACGTGATGCATTGCAAGCAGAAACCGTAAAAGGCTTAAAAGATGCTGGTCTTGCTTTTGATTCTATCGAAGCCTATGCAGCACCACGTCGTTTAGCATTAAAAATTACCAATGTTGATGGCGCGCAAGCTGACACGCAAAAACGTTTCGACGGCCCTGCAAAGCAAGCAGCCTTTGATGCGGAAGGCAACCCAACCAAAGCGCTTGAAGGCTTTATGCGTGGTCAAGGCATCACGGTTGATCAAGTATCGACTTTCCAAGCGGGTAAAGTTGAAAAAGTATGCTTCTTGAAAGACGTGAAAGGTCAAAGCCTTGACGTTTTACTACCACAAATTTTACAAAATGCTTTGGACAATCTTCCAATTGCAAAACGTATGCGTTCTGCGGCAAGCCGTACTGAATTCGTACGTCCCGTAAAATGGGTGGTGTTGTTAAAAGATAACGATGTGATTGATGCAACCATTCAAGATCATAAAGCGGGTAACGTGACGTATGGTCACCGTTTCCACGCGCCTGAAGCGATCACTTTAGCGCATGCTGACGAATACCTTGCGAAGTTAAAAGCAGCGCATGTTGTGGCTTCTTTTGAAGAGCGTCAAGCGATCATCGACCAACAAGTGAAAGCATTGGCGGATGAAGTGAATGCCATCGCAATTGTACCAAGTGATCTTCGTGACGAAGTGACTGCATTGGTTGAATGGCCTGTTGCGCTACGTGCAAGCTTTGAAGAACGCTTCCTTGCTGTTCCTCAAGAAGCATTAATTACGACGATGCAGGACAACCAAAAATACTTCTGTTTGGTGAATAGCGACAATAAACTTCAACCGTACTTCATTACTGTGTCAAACATTGAGTCGAAAGACCCGACACAAATTATTGAAGGTAACGAAAAAGTGGTTCGCCCACGTTTGTCTGATGCTGAATTCTTCTTCTTGCAAGATCAAAAGCAACCGCTTGCGTCTCGTAAAGAAAAACTTGCGAACATGGTGTTCCAAGCAGAGCTTGGTACGCTTTGGAACAAGTCTGAACGTATTGCAAAATTGGCTGTTGCGCTTGCGCCTATTACAGGTGCAAAAGCGGAAGATGCTGAAAAAGCGGCACTTCTTGCAAAATGCGATTTAACCTCTGAGCTTGTGGGTGAATTCCCTGAACTTCAAGGGATCGCGGGTACTTACTATGCGCGTCTTGAAGGTGAAAATGCTGAAGTGGCTGAGTCTTTAGGTGAGCAGTATTTACCTAAATTCGCGGGTGACGTTTTACCGAAAACCAAAACAGGTACAACCATTGCCCTTGCCGACCGTTTAGACACATTGACGGGTATTTTCGGTATTGGTCAAGCGCCTACAGGTTCTAAAGACCCGTTTGCACTGCGTCGTTCTGCGATTGGTATTTTGCGTCTTGTCACTGAAAACGAGCTTGATGTTTCAATTGAAGATTTAATCAAACTTGCACTTGCTGCATACGGCGATGTATTGAAAGATCACGACAAGACTTTAGCTGATGCTGTTGCATTCCTTGAAGGTCGTTACCGTGCCAAATACGAAGATCAAGGCGTTGCAGTTGATGTGATTCAAGCAGTTCAAGCGTTATCGCCTAAATCACCGCTTGATTTTGACAAGCGTGTCAATGCGGTCAATCACTTCCGTGCCTTGCCTGAAGCTGCTGCCCTTGCTGCTGCCAACAAGCGTGTTGCCAATATTCTTGCAAAAGAAGCTGCACCTGAAGGTGAAATTGTTGAAGCAAGCCTGGTTGAAGATGCTGAGAAAGCATTGTTCGCTGAACTTGCGAAAATCACACCTGTGGTTGAGCCGTTATTTGCTGCCAAAGACTACACTGCTGCACTTTCAGCTTTAGCTGCACTTCGTGCGCCAGTCGATGCGTTCTTTGACGGTGTAATGGTGATGGCTGATGATGCAGACCTTAAAGCAAACCGTTTACGTATGCTTGCTCAGCTGCGTGATTTGTTTACGAAAGTCGCTGATATTTCAGTGTTACAGCACTAAGTTCCGATTTAATAAAAAACCCGCTTTAAAGCGGGTTTTTTATTTCATACTTTTCATCAATTTCAGCCATTAAGCTTTTGAAATAGTCATTTTTTTCATTAAGATAAAAATTATATATTCGTCCAGCTCGTTCATCATTGCTCCGCATTGCTTTTCTCATTAACTCGATTGCAACTAGATAATCTTCAATTTCATTAAACCAATATTCACCATGTAATAATCGATTTTCTAAAGATTGTTTTAACGCTAAATATTCTCTCTGGATATTATCTAAAGCTGTATAAGCAAATAGTTTATTCTGCTCATCATAAATACTATGAATTTTTTCAAACCAATAAGAAATTGGCAACAAGCCAACTAATTTTTCATTTTCAAATTTCTTTTTAACTTCATTTTCCATAATAATTATTTCTTTATTCAGTCTTCTCAAGAGAACAATTGCTTCATCTAATTGCTTCTTGAGTAACTCATAAATAGAAATTTCTTCATAAACTGTATCTTCTTTCTTTTTAGAATATCTCAACAAGTCAAAACCAGATTTATTAATTGTGATACGAGAAATAAAATTATTAAATTCATCCTTATCTTTTTCGCTTCTTCCTCCTTCATTATTTAGGATTGTGTGCCCAATCGAAGCATTCCGAACCTTACGGATCTTTTTCAACTCACTATTTGCTTCCCATTGAACTTTGAATACTTCATATAGATGCTTCAAGCTATCTTGTTGAAGAATGAAACATTGTAAAATTCCATAGCAATGAATGTATTTAAGCCCTGTTTCTTTAGGAAACTCCGTTTGCAGATAATCCTTAAAGGCTAAGGATGTGTCTCCTAACACATCTAAAGCACTGCATAGCATCCACCATCTGTGCTTATCATTTAATAATTGGTAATGAAGAACTCCACAATTAATATAATTACGCAGCTGATTTTCTAAATTTTCTATTTGATCTAAAGAGTCTAGTAGATGATCCATACTTATATCTATACGGGTAGAGTATTCTTTAAAATTAGTTTTCAAATCATAGGCAATTTCATCTGAATTGCCTATACTCAACCTAACAACACTCAACAAGAAAGAATCATATGAAATTTAAAGCTCTTATTTTGACGGGTCTTGCGAGTATCGCAGTTACAGCTTGTACATCTGCACCAAAAATCCCGCAGCTTGAAGTTGGCGTCTTACAGGAAGTACAAAACCTCGAAGTATCTCCAGAAACCACCAACAACAAGGCAAAACTGACCAAGTTCCTCGACAAATGCGTGATTGAATTTACCGGCGATCTTGGCAATAACCGTGTCGTTGAACAATGGTCATTTAAAGGCCTTACCCTGATGGATGCAGGTTCAGCAACTTTCCAGCGCGACGGCACCAGCACTGCACAAAAGTTTGATCTACATGCCAAAAATGTACAAAAAAACTTTATTTCACTCCGCCATCACTTTGCCAAAGATGCATTAACTCAATGTGACTAAGCATCCTGCCCTGTTTTTATTCAGAAAATGGGGCAATTCTTTATCTAAAATAAATAAAAACCGGTTTCATATCTCACCGCGCCGTCTTTCATTACAAAAAAGCTAAATTGTACTTCTTGGAAGTGCTCGCGAATCCATCAGATCTTCATTGTTTTCGTGAAATTATCCGCTACACTCAAAATCAAACAAAAGATCGCTATTTGACTACTTCGAGGTCGATCACATTATGATGATGAAAAAAGCTATTATTCTCGGCACTGCATTTTTAATCTGCATTCCGGTATTGACACAAGCTGCAACCGAATCAGAAGCACAAACCAGTAAACCTATTGCGCCATATGGCACCAATCCAAATCTTTTGCATGTCTTTGCCTATAAAGCTCAGGAAGGCGTCATCAATACCGCAGAAAAAGTCGGTGAAGTGACTGAAAAAGGCATTGCCAAAGTCAAACCAGGTGTAGATCGTGCTTGGGGAAATACCAAGGCAGCGGCTTCAGAAACCGCACAAAAAGTCGATCAGGGAGCTACGCAAGCAGCCCAACAAACCAATCAGAAAATCCAGCAAACCAAAGAAGTGTGGCGCGCCAACCCTCAACAAGCAGCACCGATTGTGCAACAGCCTTTGAGTGAATCCTCTGCGCCTCAGCAAACCACAACACCACAGATGCAACCTCAATCCGGTTCCGGCACTGCCACCAGCTATGCAGTGACTGATTTATAAGAAAAGCCCGTCATGGGCTTTTTATTTATCTTTCAGCAAAAAATACTCACTTCAAGAGAAGGGTTAAAAATCAATTCACCTGCCGTATCGGCTGGCCATTTTTAAAAGCTTCAATATTTTCGACCATCTGATTCACAATGCGCTGCCGTGCATCAACACTGCCCCAGGCATTATGCGGCGTCACAATCAGGTTTGGGATTGTTGCATCGAGTAGGACATTGCCTTCTTTCGGTGGCTCCACCGTTAAAACATCGGTCGCTGCACCGGCAATCTGACCCTCACGCAGCGCCTGCGCCAAGGCTGCTTCATCGACAATTCCGCCACGCGCACAGTTAATTAAAAATGCGCTTGGCTTCATGGCTTCGAGTTCAGCATGACTGATCAAATGCCGGGTGTCTTCAGTGAGTGGACAATGCAGACTGAGAAAATCAACTTGAGCAAGCAACTCGGCAAATGCTACACGGGATGCATCTGCTGGACGGTTTGGCAGCGCCGCAATCAGAACTTTCATGCCAAAAGCTTCAGCCAGTTTCGCCACCGCATGGCCCAGTTCACCATAACCGACAATGCCCAGTGTTTTTCCGGCCAGCTCGACAATTGGCGCATCCAGCAAACAGAATTGTGAAGATTTTTGCCACTGGCCTTGTTGTAGCGCATGTTGATAAGACAGAAATGAAGTGGCCAGATTGAGCATTAACATTAAAGTATGTTGTGCAACCGCAGAAGTACCATAAGCCTGACAGTTACAGACCACAATGCCGTGTGCTTTGGCTGCTGCCAGATCGACATTATTGCTGCCGGTCGCAGAAATCAGGATTAGTTTCAGTTCAGGAGATTGCTGAATGGTCGCAGCATCAATCAGTACTTTATTGCTAATAATGACCTCAACCTCGGCCACGCGGGAAGCAATCTCGGCAGCCGAAGTCGTTGGATACAACACAAGCGGATCAAAGGCTGCATGCAGTGCCTGAAAGTCCAAATCCTGTTGGTCTAGAGAAGCATAGTCTAAATAAACGGCTTTCATGGCTGTTCCCTCAATCCTGTTGAACCATTGATCTTTATCATTTAAAACAAGTCATTGAGGCTTTTCAAGCAGTTTCCGCTCTGCCAATCTTAATCTAGCGGTTTATCGAGATGATTGCGCAATGAACGCCGGATTTTATAGATCACATACACCGCCAGAATGATCATGAAAATAATCGATGCACTCATCATAATCACGGCTGGATGTACACTTTCTGCATGTGCCAGATTGGGCAGCGCTAAACCGACCATGAAACAGACTTGTATCATCTGGGCAGATTGCATCATATAGAGACCCCCTGGTTCGTTTCAACTATCGGGAGCAGTACGGGTGGATATTATTTGTACCGCCTATCTCTATATTATGCCTAGCCAATCACATGTCAAGTAATTGTTTTTTATTAAAAAATAAAGCTAGTTTATCTCATTGTGCGTCACAAACTGCGTATTTTTGTCACTTTCATCGATAAAGGCCGCAGCGCCATACTCATTGGTACTTAAATTCAAGTGCTTATAGCTGAACATATAATAATCGCTATAACGTTTCATGAGAATCGGGTGCATGCCCAGACTGAGTTCATCCTGCTCCTTGATCAGTTTCATGACATGCCGGTCATTCATCACCACCAGATAACGCTCATCATTCAAGCTGATGCTCAATAGGCCATTGCCTTTGGCATAAATCGGAATCAGGAATTTATGGTTCAGGGCAATCGCGCCTTCTGCATAACTTTCGATTTTATGACTGATGACATTAAATACCAGACCATGTCCATATTGATCCAGAAGCAACTGACGATTTTCCTGCGGCAAATTGACATGAATGCCGAGCTTGAGCAGGTCATGCTGATCGACCTGTTTATTTTGCAATAATTCTCTTAAGATCACCTGTTTCTGGCTGGCATCAAAAAACTGATTATCCAGTTGCAGATCATTATTTTTCAGGATACGCCCCAAGGCCATACGATGGCGTGGCAAGACATTTTCAATGACTTTGCGATAATAGAACTTGCTGTTTTTCTTGACCCGACGCATTTTCTGGTAAAAATAACTCGGTTCGTAATCATATACCAAAAAGTCATACAGCAATTCGGAACTGGCCAGAACGGCAATGGCATCATGTCCGGTAAATGGCAAATGCAGCACATGATGCTGCGGAATCAGGGCCTGTAATTTCAGATAATGCGCACGGTCTTCGGCACAATACGGATCATAGACAATAATATATTCGCACGTGCTATCGATATCTTCGGCTTCAACCCGCATTCCTGCATTCAGCTCTGGTTGATAGAACATATTATAGCGGGCATCGTGTACATCATCCGGATTGATCGAATATTGCGGCACCATCGCCACCACGCGCTGCACGCCTAAGGCGCGGGAATACTTGATCGCGGCATAGCCACCCATCGAGCCACCATAGGCAACCCGCTGCTGAAACGGCGCAATCAGTTCAGCCACTGCCTTTAACATGTTCCACATGGAACCTTGCGGGAACCAGGACTTGTGCTTGGGCATAATACCCAGAACATTGAACTCGAATTTCTGTAGCGACTTTTCTGCATTGATGTTGAGGCCCTTGGCACGGGTAATCAAATCGCCAAATGAAAAAATCAATTCTGAAGATGACCCCGGCATAAAAATCGCGCGTATATGCTCATCTTCAAAAACAATCTGCTTGTCCATAACTTTCCCGTGCTGGTAAATCGAACCCTTCCACAACAATTCAATCAATGAATGCTGTCAAAAAAGTGAATATGCTATTTTATATCGATCAAAAAGATTAAAAAGCGCAAAATATGACACAATCATTACATCCGGCAGCAAAACGGGGTTTTAGTGCATCTGCCGAGCTGTATCAGCAAGTGCGTCCCGATTATCCGGCAGAGATCAGTCAGTGGCTGGCCGATACTTTGACTTTGCCTGTCGATGCGCGTCTTTTGGATTTGGGCAGTGGAACCGGCAAGTTTATTCCTTATTTACGCCCGCTCAGTAAAAACATCATCGCTGTCGATCCGGTTGCGGAAATGCTGGCACAATTAAAACTGGCCCATCCGGACATTGAGGCTGTTGAAGGCCTGAGCCATCAACTCCCCTTGCCTGATCATAGCCTGAATGCGGTATTTTGTGCACAGTCATTTCACTGGTTTGCGAATGCAGAGACCTTACAGGAACTCAACCGAGTCCTCAAACCCGATGCTTATCTGGTTCTGGTCTGGAATCAGCGGGATACCCGGGTAGCCTGGGTTCAGGCACTGGCAGAGTGTATCGCCCCATTAGAAGGTGATACCCCGCGTTATCATAGCGGAGCGTGGCGCAAGGTATTTGAACAACAAACCCTGTTTCAGCCGTATGCAGAAATCAGCATGACTCGGCAACAACAGGGCAGTGTGGAGCAGGTGGTATCAAAACGGCTACTCTCGACCAGCTTTATTGCAGCCATGCCAGCATCCCGGCAAGCACAGCTCAAACAACAGTTTGAACAGATTATCTGGGACTATACAGCCAAAGGTATAGAGGAAATGATTGATTTTCCTTATATTACTCATATATACGTATTTAAAAAAACTAATTAAAAACAGGAGTCAATCATGCATAAAATATCAGGAATGACACGCACTGCCCTGTTTGCAGCAGTCATGCTGCTCATGGCATGTGACCAGAAAACATCGGAAAGTACCGAACCGGCTGCAGACAGCACGGCTTCAGATCAGGTGATGCAGGAACTGAAAACCGAGCCGCTGAAAGACTTTCCCAAAACCACTGAGGATCCACATGATATTGCAGTACTGACCGATTATGAGCAACGTTTTCAGGAAATGAGTGCGGAGCTGGAAAAAGAATTAAACAGCATGCGTGATGAAGATAGCTTGAGTCCGGAGTTTATTCAGCAACGCCAGCGCGATCATGTACAGTCAGCCCTGAATATGCTGAAGGATTTAGAACTGAAAACCGAACAGGGCCGTTATATTCAGGGCATGATGTATCAATATTGGCAACATCAGGACAAATTGGTAAATAGTCCTGAGACTCAAACCAAAACAGTGAATGAGGCCAGTGAAAGTGTCAAAGGTTTAGGGAAATATCTGCATGCGCAAGAGCAACTAGAACGCTGGCGTTCGCAATATCCGGATCTGAATGCCAACACAGCACCTGCCCGCCCAGCCAGTTAATTCCATGGAGCTCATTGCTTGCACCCAGCTTGACTAAAATACACAGCGCATATCTAAGCTCAATGGGTGCATACAGGAACCTTGAATAAGCATGATACTGTCCAGGCTTGGTCTGCATTTCAGAATAAGGGCTTTTTCTCCCTCAGCATAAAATGACTTAGCTGGCCTTTAGGAACTGATGCACCCCTTGACCTGCCGCCCGGCCTGTAGCAAAACAGGCTGTCAGCAGATAACCTCCAGTCGGTGCATCCCAGTCCAGCATTTCCCCACAAAGAAATACATACGGATTGGATTTAAGTTGGAGCTGTTCCGACAGCACTTCACGCTTGACCCCACCTGCACAGCTAATCGCTTCTTCAATCGGACGAAAGCCTGTAAGTGGAATGGTCAAATGTTTTATCTGCTTGGCTAATTCAGCAGCATCTTGCCACCAAGTCTTGGCCACCAGTTCACGCACCAAAGCCGCTTTGGCACCATCCAATCCGGCTTTACGCCAAACATTGCTTAAAGACTGCTTCTTAGTCGGCTGTAATTTTTTCGCCAATTGCCCCACACTTTGGTCAGGAAATAAATCCAGACTCAGTTGCATTTGCTGACCTTGTTTTAGCTGTTCGCGTAAACCTCTTCCCTGCTTATAAATCAAACCACTTTCAAGCCCATAATGACTGATCACAATGTCACCCGTGGTTTTTTCACCTTGCCCGACCCAGGCTTCTACACGTTTTAAAGGCTGACCAAAGACTGGCTGCATGAACTTGGACCATGGATATTCCACCCCGGCATTACTGGCCTGAAAAACCTCAATCTCATCGGGTTTTAACCAGGCTTGCCATGCGCCGTCACTGCCCAGTTCTGACCAGGATATTGCGCCACAGGCCAAAATAATTGCATCAAATTTTTCAGTGCGAAGTTCATTATTTTTTAGATCGTGCAGCTCAAGCTGTTGCTGATGCAGTCGGCTGACTTTATGCCGGTAATGAAACTGGATGCCATGACTGGCCAAGCGCTTGAGCCAGGCACGCAGCAAGGGAGCAGCTTTCATCTCTGTAGGAAATACCCGGCCGGATGAACCAATATAAGGCTCAATGCCTAGTTCCTGCATCCAGTTTTGAATCCAGACAGCATCCCACTGTTTGACCCATGGCGACAACCAGTCCACCTGATCATAACGCTGCACAAATTGCTCAACCGGTTCCGCATGAGAGATATTCAGGCCGGTTTTGCCTGCCATCAAAAATTTACGTGCAGCAGACGGTTTTTGCTCATAGACGTGCAGCTCATAATCAAACTGACTAAGGACTTCTGCGGCCATTAACCCGGCAGGGCCAGCGCCAACAATGGCAATACGTTTGCTCATCTGATTATTCCGCGATGCTAGCATTCTGCCCTTGCAAAGGCTGGAAATCATCAAACCGTGTCACATAAGCTTCAGGTTTAGTAATAATAAGTTGCTGACACAATTCCCCACGTTCCAGATATTTAATTTCAAAATGGGTGCGTGCTGAATCCTGGGCAATGACTTCTTTAATAAAAGGTAATTTCCACAGTTGTTCTGCCTGCTGTTCTGCTTCTTCGATATAGGCAGGAATATTACTGGCCAGTGTAATGGTTCCACCCGTCTTTAAACGGGAAAGTAAAAACTCAAAAAATGGCATATTGACCCAGCGCTGCGCCGGATTATGCGGTTCCGGATTTGGATACAAAATAAAGAATTGTTCTACCTGCTCTGGATACAATGCATGCACGATCCACGGCAAAGCATCGGCATGAACGGTCTGTAAATTGGCCTGACCTTCAATCCCGTGCTGTTTTTGCATGGCCAGGAATTTTTCGCGGGTACGTTCAATCGCAATCAGTTGAGTATCGGGGTGGGTTTTGGTAAATAACAAAGCATGTTTGCCTTTACCCGCCCCGACTTCGATGCAGACCGCTTCAGGACTGATGCTTTGAAAATCACGGGGTGCATGCATACGCTGTGCTTGAAATTGACGAATCGGCATAATCAGATCAAACTAATAAAAACCGCATAAGTCTACCAAGTGCGGCTATATTTGCCTAATCGAAGCTTTATTTTTCTTTGGAGTTGATCTCATGCCCACTACTTTAAACTGTCCGCGCTGTGGCAAACTGACGACCTGGGAAGAGAATGATTTCCGTCCTTTCTGTTCAGAACGCTGCAAGATGATTGACCTGGGCGCATGGGCCAATGAAGAATATAGCTTGCCCACTCAAGATGCACCGCAGGCGGACACTTCTGAGGATTAGAAGTTCTGTGCAGTAAAAAAATATTTCCGAACTGAAGACTATGTAGAAAATTAGCCAAAAATCACATAAAGTTTATAAAATCACCCTGAAAAGCCAACACGAATTAACACCATTCATCGTGCCTTAGCATTATTGTTCTACTTTAAATCTTCACATTATTTTTAGAGCAATAATATGAGCTATATTATTTTAAAAGTCATATTAGTTGGGGTGGGTCTACTGGCACTTCTCTCTCTGGGAGTCGGTATTTTCCAACAAGATAGCTTGTTTATTGTACTGGGTGTGCTTTTTGCTTTTATGGCTTGGCTAATTCACATGCAAACCCGTCAATTTAGCAGTGATCCATTTTCAAAATAAAAGACCAAGGATACTTGGTCTTTGATTCACGTCGATATTTAACCCGCTTTGCCTGCAACAAAGGGATTATGCTGCTTTTCAAAACCAATGGTGCTGATCGGTCCATGTCCTGAAATAAACTGGGTTTCATCCGGCAGGCTAAAACATTCACGCTGAATTGAATCCAAGAGCTGCTGATGATCGCCACGCGGGAAATCCGTACGGCCAATCGAGCCTTTAAACAGCACATCGCCCGTCCATAACAGGGCATGATTGCTATTATAAAACATCACATGGCCCGGGGTATGCCCTGGCGCGAAACGCACTTCAAATTCTTCATCACCGAGCTTCAGTATTTCCCCCCCTTCCAGCCATTGTGTCACTTCAACTTTTTCTGGAATCGGAAAACCATAACGTGCTGAAACCTCCTGAATCATGTCCAGCCAGAAAGCATCTTCCTTATGTGGCCCAATTACTGGTACATTCCAGGCTTTTTTCAAGGCGCCTACTGCACCTGCATGATCCAGATGTCCATGGGTCAGCCACAAAGCTTTTACGGTTAAGCCCAGAGCTTCGACCTCAGTTTTGAGTTTTTCAGCTTCGCCCCCTGCATCAATCAAAATGGCTTCTTTCGTGTCCGTATCCCAAATGATCGAACAGTTTTGCTGAAAGGCAGTAACCGGAACAATTTTGACTTGTAACATAGGGCAAAAAACCTCGGAAAAATTAATGAGCAAGCGTTTGTGTCAATGCATCCAGATTAGCCTGTAGCAAACTGTTCAGCAATCGCAAATGATCTTCACGGCTATTTAAAGCAGGAATATAACGATAACTGCCTCCCCCCAGAGATTTAAAAGTTTCGGCATTTTCTATGGCCAGTTCCTCAAGCGTTTCCAGACAGTCAGCCGAGAATGCCGGGCTCATCACCTGCACGGATTTCACCCCCTGTTTGGCCCAGTCTTCCAGCAAAACATCGGTATAGGGCTTAATCCATTCCTGTTTGCCAAAGCGTGACTGAAAGCTAATCGCATATTGCTCTGCACTCAGCCCTAACGCCTGTGCAACCAGTTGTCCGGTAATACGACAACGATCGGCATAAGGATCGCCTTTGTCGGCATAAGGCTGCGGAATACCATGAAAAGACATTAACAGTTTTTCCGGCTGACCATGCACTGCCTGATAGTCACGCACGCTTTGCGCCAGAGCCTGAATAAATAAAGGATGTTGATAATAATCCCGAATGATGCTCAAACCAGGCAAATTGCGTTGCTTCACCACCCATTTTGCCAGGGCATCATAGAGAGGTGCAGTCGAAGTAGCAGAATATTGGGGAAATAGTGGAAATAAGATCACATGGTCCTGCGGCTGTTCAGACACTCTGGCCAAAACCTGCTGAATATTCGGATTGCCATAAGTCATTGCTGGCACCACATTCAACTCAAACTGCGGATAGAGCTGGGTCAAATGGGTTTTGACTGTATTGACCTGCTGCAACAGGATTTCACGCATCGGTGAATCCTCTCCCCAGACCTGTGCATAGGCCTGTGAAACCCGCTTAGGCCGAAATGGCAAAATGAATAAACGCAGGATTATTTGCCAAATGGGTTTCGGAATTTCAATCACCCGCTGATCAGACAAAAACTGCTTCAGGAAACGGCGTACTGCTGGAATCGTGGGCGCATCTGGCGTACCCAAGTTGGCCAATATAATCGTCACTTTAGCTTTAGCAGGAGAAGACATTCAGTTTATCCGTCATGGTATCAACCCCTGTACTTTAACAGTTTTTGATTGATTCTCTATATGGATTAATACACTGACTTAGATTGAAAAGTACGATCTAAATCCAGCAAACTGCTGTCCAGTAATTTTTGAGCTTTCGGCGTAATCTGCCAGAGCATGCGCTGGCGGTCATCCCGACCTGATGGCACAATCCAGTCATTCTGGCGCATCTGAATTTTCAAGCTATGCAAGGCACGAATATTCATCTGGGCACGAGCCACGGCATGTGCACGTGGCATTTCTGCCCGTGCATCTTCCAGACCGTTTTCATTTAAATATTCATTCATCCGCTTGGAGAAAAACTCTTCCGGTGTCGGATTGACAAAGGTAGAGCCCAGCAGGGCCAATAATTGCGCCCAAGTCAGCTTCTTCTGAACTTTAATTTCCTTAAAGTTTCCATCCTGATAAGCCTGCATCCGGTATTCAAAAGAAAAGACTTCATGCATGGATACTTTAGGCAGGCTCAGGAACGGATCTATTTCCGCCGTTCCACCATCACGCTCCAGTTGGCTCACTTTAGCCTTGAGCTGATCAATCTCGTCATGCAGCGCCTGGGTATTTTGCGGACGCACCCATCCGGTCACCGGATAACGCTCCAGCATTTGCGGCATATTAAAACGTACTGCCATTTCCAGATCGCGCAAGCTGCGATAAGTAAAGACCTGGTCTACTTCCTGCTGCAGTAATTGACGGAATTCCTTAAACTTTTCCCGCAATTCCGGCTTGGTATCATGTAATGAGCTTTCACGTGATGCCGGATCGTCATGCATAAACACAATAATCGGTTTTTGCTTGGTCACTGCATAGATGTATTCGAGGTGCATATAACCGACACCCGAGACAGACTGTTCCCCATACTGACTGCCTAGCAAAATCACTACATAGTCACAATCATCAATCTGGCGGCGTGAAAAAGCAGTATTCAGCGGCGTACGCTGTTCCAGTCCCCAAGAGAAGAACCCCATACCCACTAATGTTTGAGACAAAATGATACGTTCCGGCTGCATTTCTGCCCCAGAGGTTGAGATGAACACTTGGTATCGTTTATCCAGCATGGGCTATCCTCTTCTCCTGTACATTTGCATAAAAAATGCATGAATTCATGCATTTTGACACAATATGACCACCCCAAAATGAAAAAATATCGTTCTTTTAAAATTATAAAAATGAGTTTTAAACTGCACTCATATTACTGATCTGCCATTTTAAACCGGCAGGAATCAGGTGCTGCAAAACCGGCCGGAGCTGTTCAGCATTCTGCCCACTCACCACCAATTCAATTTTCACGCTTTCTTTACGCTCATGCTCAAATAATAACTCATTTTTAATTAAAATTCGGGCCGTTTGTCTCGCAACTGCGAATCCTGAGTCAATTAATGTCAGCTTTTGACCAAAAATATACTGAATTGACGCTTTTAGGAAGGGGTAATGCGTACATCCCAGTACTAAATAATCAGCGCCTTGATCCACAACTGGTTGTAAAATCTCTATTAATGTCTGTAAACAGGCTTCACTCATCTGCTCTCCAGCCTCAACAAAAGGTACCAGTTCCAGACTGGTCACAGGCAGGACTTTAACCTGAGCCGGTTCGGCAAAACGGGAGATCACATCTTTAATCAGTTGCCCGCGAAAAGTGGCCGGTGTTGCCAAGACCGCAACTGTTTTCGACCGGGTATTCAAGACTGCAGGTTTAAGTGCTGGCACCAAACCGATAATTGGAAAGTTCTCGCCATAATAGTCACGCAAATAATCCAGACTAAAGGCAGAGGCCGTATTACAAGCCACGACTGCCACTTTACAGCCCTGACGATACAGCCATTCAATCGCCTGAGCAGTCAGGCTACGGATTTCCTGATCATCTCTCGGGCCATAAGGCACATGTGCAGTATCGGCATAATAGACAAAGCGTTCATTCGGCAGATGGCGGGCAATTTCCAGAGCCACCGACAAGCCGCCTACGCCCGAGTCAAAAATACCAATCGGCGCATCTGCTGTTGCGTTGGGCATCGGGTCTAATAGCGGAGAAATGGGTTGAATGGCGCTCATAACGGTCTGAATTGCGGTGTCAAAAACTCTAGCGACCAAGCTTAAACCTCAGGTGCTCAAATGCAAGTCTAAATCGCCACTTTTCAAACTTAAAACGGCTTCACCTGCCGGATTTTCATCAAGCTCTCCCATCTCGACCAGATGCAAAAATGCGGCACGCTGGATCAGGGCATTGATTCCAAAACGTACATGCACATAAGGTCGCAACTCATCTTTATATTCACGCATAAAGATCGGATGTTCAGCATCCACAATAATCAGGTCTTGGGTTGTGGTGCCCAGTTGCAAATAGCTCAGTCCATTAATCTCGACCTGATCGACCTGATTGACCAATAAAGGTTCATCTTCCACTTCAATTTCAATCATTTCTACCGGTGTTTTTAGGTAGAATTTTCCCTGCTCTTTCCAAAGGACGGTTGCAAACAGGTCAATCATGGCTTGGCGTTTGATCAATTGACCTTCGTGCCACCATTCTCCATTGGCCAAAACCTTCAGATCCATTGTGCCACAATGCTTTGGCTGCCATTGCTCCAAAGGGGGAATTGACCTTTTGTGACCGCCCTGTGCATCTTTTAAGTATTGCGCGATATCCATTAAATTTTTATCATCAGGAGAAGTTACTTTTTTCGTCAGATGTTTGCTGGGTACTGGCTTATCCATAAAAGAAGACCTTAATGACGGAAAAATAATATGTTTCAGCCAATTGGCTAAAACTCGGTTTAAAACTATACTAGCCCAGATTATCAAAGACACCAGTATTTTTGTGTCTAGGAACCAAGAACACTTATGGCAGCACCCAATCATCCGATTATGGTTGCCACCGAATAGTAATATGAGGAGTCCTACATGGAACACATCGAACGTGAATCGATGGAGTTTGACGTCGTCATCGTCGGCGCAGGCCCTGCGGGTCTATCTGCTGCGATCAAAATCCGTCAACTTGCAATTGAAAACAACTTAAATGATTTGTCCGTTTGTGTCGTAGAAAAAGGCTCCGAAGTTGGCGCACATATTCTGTCTGGTGCTGTGCTAGAACCGCGTGCCATCAATGAATTGTTCCCGGACTGGAAAGAACAAGGTGCGCCGCTCAATGTGCCGGTGACTGAAGATAAAACCTTCTTCCTGCTTTCAGATGAAAAATCACAAGAAGCACCACACTGGATGGTGCCAAAAACCATGCACAATGATGGCAACTACGTCATCTCGCTCGGCAATGTGGTGCGCTGGTTAGGCCAAAAAGCAGAAGAACTGGAAGTTTCAATCTTCCCGGGCTTTGCCGCCTCAGACATTCTGTATCATGCAGATGGTACGGTAAAAGGCATCCAGACCGGTGACATGGGCATTGGTAAAGATGGCGAACCGACGCATAACTTTACTCCGGGTTATGAACTGCATGCCAAATATACGATTTTTGCTGAAGGCTGTCGTGGTCACCTCGGTAAACGTCTGATTGAACAGTTCAATCTGGCCAAAGATGCAGATCCACAGCATTACGGGATCGGCATTAAAGAACTCTGGGAGATTGATCCTGCCAAGCACAAACCGGGTCTGGTGATGCACGGCGCCGGCTGGCCATTGAATGAAACCGGTTCTTCAGGCGGCTGGTGGCTGTATCACGCTGAAAACAATCAGGTGACTTTGGGTATGATCGTGGATCTGTCCTACACCAACCCGCATATGTATCCATTCATGGAAATGCAGCGCTGGAAAACCCATCCTTTAATCAAGCAGTATTTAGAAGGCGGCAAGCGTATTTCTTATGGCGCCCGTGCCGTGACCAAAGGTGGCTTTAACTCGTTACCGAAGTTCACTTTCCCGGGTGGCTCACTCATTGGTGATGATGCCGGCTTCCTGAACTTTGCCAAAATCAAAGGCTCACATACCGCAATGAAATCCGGCATGCTCTGCGGTGAAGCGGTATTTGAAGCGATTGCGGCTGGTGTGGAAAAAGGCGGTGATCTGGCGATTGCACGTGTGGTTGAGGGTGACGATTTCTTTGTTAAGGAACTCACCGCTTATACCGACAAGTTCAACAACAGCTGGCTCAAAGAAGAGTTATACAATTCACGTAACTTTGGCCCGGCGATGCACAAGTTCGGTCAATGGATGGGTGGTGCATTTAACTTTATCGACCAGAACGTGTTCAAAGTACCATTTACCCTGCATGATCTGGTGCAAGACCATGCTGCACTGAAAACCCAAGCCGCTGAAAGCTTCAAGCCAAACTATCCAAAACCGGATGGCAAGCTGACTTTTGACCGTTTATCTTCTGTATTTGTCTCGAATACCGTGCATGAAGAAAACCAGCCTGCGCATTTAAAGCTGACTGATGCCTCTATTCCGGTTGAAGTAAACCTGCCTAAATGGGATGAACCGGCGCAGCGTTACTGCCCGGCGGGTGTCTATGAAATCATGGAAAATAATGATGGTTCAAAACGTTTCCAGATCAATGCAGCCAACTGTGTGCACTGCAAGACCTGTGACATTAAAGATCCGTCTCAGAACATCACCTGGGTAACACCAGAAGGTGGCGGTGGTCCTAATTACCCTAACATGTAATTAGTATCCGAATATGTAATTCGGCTAGTCCTTGCGCGAGTTCATACCCTAACATGTAATGTTAGGGTAATCTTGCGAATGAGGAATATATTCCGCAAGTTCTCATATCCGAATATTTAAGCTCTCATGAGAACAAAATAAACCCGCTTTCGAGCGGGTTTATTTTCTGGAGAATGACGATAATATTATTTTTAAAATCGAATAAGAACTCTTATCAGATCATAAATTTCAAAAAAATTTCGGCCAATTTAACCGCCCTTTTTCACCAGATAATGAAATTCTTTATTGCCGTTTTCATCCAGTCGCTCTTCCTGCAACAGCAATTCATGTCCCAAGTGTATGCAAAATTTTGGAATATCCCAAGAGGTTGAATTATCGGTAGCAAACACCTCAACCACATCACCGGCTTTAGATTTACGAATGGCCTGATGCAACATCATGACTGGCTCAGGACAACGTAAACCTCGGGTATTTAATTGCAGGCTTGGGATAATTTCAGTTGGGGACATCGATAGACTCAAGAGTGGAAGACTGAAAATATTTTAGCATAATCCCGCTCGGGCATTGCGGCTTTGCCAAAGTACACACGACTAAACGCAGCCCTGACTGATACGATCATGCCTGCACATCATATTTACAATAGACAAGCGTATTTTCTGCGGTATGATAAAACCACGTTTTTTTAGATATTAAGAGTCTTCAGGAAAAATCATGCACGAGGAATCAGGCCCGTCGTGGGGTATGCGCGGCTTACGTAAATGGCTGGGAACTGCACCCGAAACTCGCGACGAACTGCTAAAATTAGTACAAGATTCACGTCGATTTTTAGAACCCGATACTGTTGCCATGCTTGAAGGTGTACTTGACCTTCCGGCAACCAAAATTCGCGAAGTCATGACGCCTCGCACGTCGATGATCAGCTTACAGGAAGATGACCAACTGCTGGATATCCTGCATGTGTTGGTCGAATCTGCGCATTCGCGTTTTCCGGTCTTTTCCTCCGATCAAACCGATAATGTGGTCGGCATTCTATTGGCCAAGGATTTATTGCCTTTTCTGACCGAACCAACCTCCAAAGTCGATATTCGCGCACTGATGCGTCAACCCTTATTTGTGCCAGAGAGCGCCCGTTCCGATCAGGTGCTGCGGATGCTGAAAAACACCCAGACCCATATTGCCGTGGTGATTGATGAATACGGCACCACCTCGGGTCTGGTCACGCTGGAAGATATTCTGGAAGAAATTGTTGGTGAAATTGAAGATGAACATGACAATGCCGATGAAGAGGCGCAGTTCATTGTTCCGGATAACGATCCAAACACCGCCAATACCTGGATAGTACAAGCTCTGACCCCGATTGAGCATTTCAATAATATGCTGGATGCGAATTTTTCTGACGATGAAGTGGAAACCATGGGTGGCTTGTTATTACAGGAAATTGGTCTGGTGAACGATCTTGAAGGCCAGACCATTGAACTGGAAAACTGGCAATTTACCATTCTTGAAGCAGATTCACGCTCTATTCACCTAATTCGAGCCGTGCGCCAATGAGAGCGTATTTCGACAAGCTGTTGAGTTCTGATCAACAGCAAAAACCGTTGCCGCTGATCTATCCTGTTTTAATTGCCTTATTTGCAGGTGCTATCTTCAGTTTGGCATTGGCTCCCTATCATTACTGGTGGCTGGCCATCCTGTCTCCGGCACTGCTCTATGCCTGCCTGCGTGGACGTAGTGCCAAACAGGCCTTTGGAATTGGCTGGGCCTATGGAATTGGCCTATGGTTTGTGGGCGCATTCTGGCTGTATACCTCTATTCATGTCTACGGCGATACTAGTGCATTTCTCAGTGTTGTAATGATCTTGATCATGGCACTAGTGATGGGCCTGTTTAGCGCCGTTCAAACCTTTGTCTATCGCCGCTTTTTCCCGGAAACCCCTTTGACCTTTGCCCCGCTTTGGGTTCTGTTTGAATGGTCTAAAACCTGGGTCTTTACCGGTTTCCCGTGGTTGTTTGCCGGCTATGCCTTTACCGAACGCTACCTAGATGCCTATGCACCTCTGTTTGGGGTGTTTGGAGTATCTTTTGTCGTGATTATTCTGGCCTGTGCACTGGTCGAAATTCTGAACCGACGTCTGTTCTGGGCGGTTCCTGCTGCAATTTTACTATTCAGTGCCTGGGGCGCGGCTCAATTGAGTTTTGTGCAACCAAAGAATGAAAAGCCGCTTACGGTTTCTCTGATTCAGGGCAATATTCCGCAAGATCTGAAATGGCTGACTGAATATCAGGTAAAAACTTTATTGATTTATGCCAATCTGAGCAAGACCGAATGGGGCCGTGACCTGATTGTCTGGCCAGAGTCCTCGATTCCGATGTTCCAGACCGATATTGAAGCTTTTCTCGAAGCGATGAAAGTACAGGCTGAAAAATCCGGTACTGCATGGGTCACCGGCATTCCGTATTGGGACTTACCAGAATCACAAGCTGCGGGTTATCCGAAATATTACAACAGCATTATGGCCACGGGTGATGAGTCGGAGGGTTTGTATAAAAAGCAGCGCCTGGTGCCCTTTGGTGAATATATTCCGCTGTCAGGCTGGTTAAGCTGGGTATTGCCAGGTCTACAGAATGATCCCTCTATGAGCGGCTTTACCCGTGGGGCGGACAATCAAAAGCCCTTGAATGTGAAAAACCATCCTTTAGGTTCCGCAATTTGTTATGAGGTTGCTTATCCAAACCTGACACGCCGCAATGCCAGTCAAAGTGACTTTTTAGTTACGGTCTCGAACGATGCCTGGTTTACCGGCACGGCAGGACCTTTGCAGCATCTACAAATGGTGCAAATGCGCGCTAAGGAAAATGGCCGATGGTTTATCCGTGCCACCAATACCGGCGTGACCGCCTTTATTGACCACAATGGCCATATTGTGAAAAAAGCCCCGATGGATCAGGAAGCGGTACTGCGGGGTGAACTTCCAGCCATGCAAGGCGAAACACCTTATATGAAACTGAGTGATTGGCCGGTGATGATCTTCTCGATTCTGCTCTTGCTGGTGGGCTGGCGCTTCCGTCCCCGTAAAGTGGATGTCAGTTTTAAGTCGAGAAGATAATTTCTTCAAGTCCCTCTTTTACAAAGGGAGATTTAGGTGAATTCCTAGATATAACATCTTATCAATCTCTCCTAAGCTCCCTTTACGAAAGGGACGGACACTCAAGGCAATAAAAAACCGAGGTCAATGCCTCGGTTTTTTATATTTCAAATTTTAGAACTGAACTGCTAGATAAGAAATCATACTGGCGAGGGATAACATTGGAAGATAGCGGTAAGTTTGCACCATCATATTTTCGAATACAGACATCTGCCGTTGTTTTAATTGCAATACCGAGGCTTTCAATGCCGACCAGAAGCACAATGCAAATAATGAACTCATCAAACTGATGGCAAAAAAACCTACCATAATCTGGCTGCTACCCTCGGTAGTCTGCCATAAATGCAGAATGCCCTGACTAATCGGTAACATGCTTAAAACCAAAAGAACAGATTTCAGCATCGACCAATGAAATTGGTTTATTTCATCCCCTAAGATTAATGCTTTCATATTCTTCTCCGTTGGCTCGTCAAGTGCCGTTCAGATCATTATGAGCCTTTTTGAGTAAATAGAAAGTCTATATTTATTCATATTTTACGATAATTGTAATAGATAAATATGGGAATAATTCTTATTATAACTCGCATATACAAATTATTAATTAATTACAATAAATATCAAAAACTTAGATTATAATTTATAATTAAGAGTTATTATCACTTCACTTAGTATTGAAAACATCTATTAAGTGAAGTGATATATTCCATCTATTGAGAGTTTATATTGATTCTCAATCAAGGCTGATAATAAATATCAGCATCGGTGCCTTCACCACCCGACTGACCATCTGCACCGAATGAATACAGATCAAAAGTACGACCATTTGTGCCCGGCATCACATATTGCAGATCATTATCCCAACTGTCTTTAGGATAGCCGCCCTTGACATAGCCGCCCGGCAACCAGTTTTTCGCAGTCGCTGGCTGATTCACCAGTGCATCCAGACCACCTTCCTGCATGCTTGGATATTTGCCATTGTCCAGCTTATATTGGTCCAGTGAACCAGCAATACTCTGTAACTTGATCACAGTGGTATCCACTTTGGCCTTTTCACCGCGTCCCATCACGTTCGGTACAATCAGTGCAGCAAGCACACCGAGAATCACAATCACCACCATCACTTCGATTAAGGTAAAGCCCGTCTGTTTATTTAATTGATTCCTTTTCATTCAATCTCTCTCATTCATTTGCATCATTCACAACATTCAATTTAATTTTAATACCACAGGAATTTTAACTTGATTCTGTTTAAATCATATTATTCATATTGACGATTGGCAGCATCACCGCAATCACAATGACCAAAACAATACTGGCCATTAGCACCAGCATTAAAGGTTCCAATAAGGCCAGTAAAGTCGAAATCAGCGTGGTGACTTCCCGATCCTGCATCTGTGATGCACGCTCCAGCATGCGATCCAGTTCGCCCGAGGCTTCGCCACTTTTGATCATTTGTACCATCATCGGCGGAAAATAACCACTGCGCTCCAGCTGGGTTGCCAGGTTGCCGCCTTCGGTGACTTTTTCCGCTGCCAGATTGACCGCATCACGAATCACCCAGTTATTACTGACTGCAGCGCCAATCCGTAGGGCATCGACCAAAGGCACGCCTGACTGGGTCAAAATGGACAAGGTACTAGCAAAACGTGCGGCATTAATCCCGCGTGATAATTTTCCAAATAAAGGCAGTTTCAGGGTTAAACGGTCGAAGGCATAATGCCCGGCTGTGGTTCTCAAGAATCGTATCAGCAGGGAGATGCCCAAGAAACCGCCAACCAAGAGAAATGGCCACGCAATACGAATAAAATCACTGGCTTTCATCAAGGTGACCGTAATCCACGGTAAGGCATCTTTGCTTTGATCAAAAGTCTTGACGATATCTGGCACCACATAAGTCATCAGCCCCATCACGATGGCAAAAGACATCAGCATCAGAATAATTGGATAGACCATCGCGCCTTGAATTTTTTTCTGCATGGCAAAACGGTTTTCGGTATAGTCAGCCAATTGATCCAGAATCAGATCCAGATGCCCGGAACGCTCACCGGCCGCAATGGTGGCAATATACAATTCTGGAAACCGCCCGGACTGTTGCAGACCCTGCGCCAGACTATGCCCCTCCAGAACCTTGGAACGCACCGACATCAGCAGATTTTGTACATGTACTTTTTCGCTTTGCTTGCCAACGGCGCGGATGGCTTCTTCCAGCGGAATCGCGGCAGCGACCAGTACAGATAATTGCCGGGTCATTAAGGCCAGATCATAAGCGGTAATGCTTTTTTCAAACCATTTCCGCCGATCATGTTTGTCTTTTTTCTCGACAGGATCAACAGAGACCGGAATAAGTGCTTTATCCCTTAACTGTTGCCGGATCTGACGTGCAGAATCCCCCTCCAGCACGCCTTTTTGCTGCTTTCCTGAAGCATCAAGCGCAATAAACTGATATGCAGGCATTGTAATGCTCTAATTTTCCAAAATTTTGCTTAACGCTGTTGCGTCAGACCACCGAAATCATTCATATTCTTTGATATAAATTATCTGCTCACTCTACCATAATCGAACTTTAAGCACGACGAAATTTCTTCAGGATATCCAGCACCAGACATGCAAAATTCTCATACCGATTCTAGTCCACTTTGTCGCGTACGCGTTGCTGTACCTGTGCATGTATTCGATTGTTTTGATTACAGCATGAATGCAGAACAATTTGAGCAGGCCCAAGTCGGCGCACGCGTATTGGTATCTTTTGGACGACAGAATCTGGTTGGGGTGATTATCGAAAAGCTCTCCGCAGATACTCCGGTCGACCCACGTTTTAAACTCAAGCCCGTCACTGAATTGCTGGATGAACGTGCCATCATAGACCCTAAAGTTTTAAGTTTGTTGACATGGTCGGCACAGTATTATCAGTTTCCGATGGGTGAAGTGGTGCACAGTGCCCTGCCAACGCTGTTACGCCAAGGTAAGCCTTATAACCTGCTGGCCCGCACCTGGAAACTTCTGAACCCTGATGCTGAAGCTAAAATACGCCGTTCGGAAAAGCAGCAGGAAGCCTACCGGATTTTAAAACTGCATCCGGTTGGCACCACTGAAAATGTATTGAATTTGGCCGGAATTGAAACTGCGACCTTAAAAGCACTGGAGAAAAAAGAGATTTGTACCTGTGTGCTGGAGCCACAAGATTTCAGTCCACAGCCGATGCAATTGGCGCAAATGCCGCTAACCGCTAATCCTGAACAGAAACATGCCATTGATCAGGTATTAAAGTATCGCAATCAATATCAGGCTTTTTTACTGGATGGTCTGACCGGCAGTGGTAAAACCGAAGTCTATCTACAAATCATGCAACAGGTGCTGAAACAGGGCAAGCAGGTTTTGGTGCTGGTGCCGGAAATTGGTCTGACCCCGCAAACGATTAGCCGTTTCCAGTCGCGTTTTCAGTGTCATATCGCGCTATTGCATTCAGGCCTAAATGATACAAAACGTCTGCAAGCCTGGCAGGCAGCAGAAACTGGCAAAGCTTCAATCATCCTCGGCACACGTTCCGCCATCTATACCCCCATACCGAATTTAGGTCTGATCATTCTGGATGAAGAACATGATTTGTCTTTTAAGCAGCAGGAAGGCTTCCGCTATCATGCCCGCGATGTGGCGCTGTACCGCGGCCATTTACAGCAATGTCCAGTGCTGCTGGGATCAGCGACGCCAAGCATTGACAGTTATGCGCTGGTTGAATATGACAAAATGCAGGTGCTGGAGCTGAATCAACGTGCCGGCACAGCCTTAATGCCGAAAATCCATATTCTGGATTTAAAGGTGGCACAGAAAAAGCATGGCATCAGTCTGCAATTGATTCAGGACATCAAAAAGCGTCTGGAGAAAAAAGAACAGGTACTGATCTTTTTAAACCGCCGTGGCTATGCTCCCGTCCTGCTTTGTGGCAGTTGTGGCTGGCAGGCACAATGTCCGCACTGCGATGCCAATTTTACTGTGCATCGCCAGCCTTATCAGCATCTGCATTGCCATCACTGTGGCACCATTCACCGGATGCCGGAGCACTGTCCGCAGTGTCAGCATCAGGAACTGGTCACACTGGGTATGGGCACTGGCAAGGTCGAAGAACATCTGAATGAACTTTTTCCGGATCATGAAGTGATTCGGGTCGATCGCGATTCCACCAGCCGGGTGGGTAGCTGGCAAAAAATCTATGACAAGATTCAAAAAAGTGAACCCGCGATTCTGCTCGGCACCCAGATGCTGGCCAAAGGGCATCATTTTCCTTATGTGACGCTGGTGGCGATTCTGGATATTGATTCCGGTCTGCTCAGTGTGGATTTCCGTGCCACCGAACGTACCGCACAACTGATCGTTCAGGTCGCAGGCCGGGCTGGACGTGGTGAACACAAAGGCGATGTCTATTTGCAGACGCTCAGACCGGATCATGCCCTGCTGAATACCTTGGTCAATGAAAATTATCGTGTGTTTGCCCAGCAGACCTTAAAGGAACGGCAAATTGCCCAGATGCCGCCTTATCGTTATGCCATCCTGATTCGCTGCGAATCCAAGGATCAGGCACAAAACACCGAATTCTTACAGAAACATGCGGCATTCCTCAGGCAATATCCTGATCTGGCGCTGGACATCTGGGGGCCAATTCCTGCGCCGATGGAACGTAAGGCTGGGCGCTATCAGTCGCATATGGTGCTCTTGTCAGCAGATCGTCCACGTTTGCATTACTATGTGCGCAGCTGGTGGCAGAATATGCTGCAGGACAAACCTTCCAGCATGAAGCTGACACTGGACATTGACCCGCAAGAACTCAGCTAAGAGAATTGCATCTGAGTCCATGTCCGGGACATACGCATCAACGTCTGGATCAAGCATAAAATTTAGGACAGGAAAATGTCGATACTGTTACAAATAACACTGGTTTTGGTGGTCGCACTGTTAATAGTGCCACTGAGTAAAAGGCTCAGACTACCAAGCGTACTGGGCTATCTGTTAACAGGACTGATCTTAAGTCCGGGTGTTTTGCATCTGATTCAGACTCCAGACCTGATGAACAGTTTCATGAACGTCAGCCTGCTGGCACTGCTGTTCTGGATCGGGCTGCAACTCAGACCACAACGCATCGCCCAGATCAGTCAATCTCTGTGGATGACGGCTGCTTTGCAGGTACTAATGAGTACCTTGATTTTTAGCCTGCTGGCCTGGATTTTTCTACAACAAAGCCTGCTTGCCAGTATTGTGATTGGACTTGCTGGCAGTCTGTCAGCCATGACCTTGGTGATTCAACAACTCCACAATCAGGAACAGTTTGCCACCAGCTATGGTCAACAGACCTATTCAATCCTGCTGCTGCATGCCCTGCTGGCCATTCCTGTGATTGCCGCCATTCCTTTATTTAGCGGAATTCCCTCGACCGAACACGGAGTGGCTTATTTTGCCGCAATGATCACCACTTTTACCGGCTTGTTCCTGTGTAATCGCTATCTGATGCAGCCACTATATCGCTGGATTGCAAAAAGTGGCAGTCACGAACTGCATGCCATTGTGGCGATTGCGGTAACTTTGGCACTGCTGCTCTTGATGAATACGCTTGGACTGAATCTGTTTCTTGGCGCTTTATTTGCCGGGATTTTACTGGCAGATTCAGATTTCCGGCCCGCGGTAGAAAGCACCATTCGGCCTTTTCAGGGCTTATTGATGGGCCTAGCCTTTATCAGTCTGGGCATGTCATTACAGCTATCTGATCTGTTGAATTTCCTCTGGATCATTCTCGGTGGCACTTTCACTTTGATCTTGGTCAAGTTTGCAATCAGTTTGGTATTGGCGCGTTATCATCAAAATAGCTGGCGCAACAGTAGCTTGCTGGCAGCCAGCCTGGCACAAGGTGGCGAGTTTGCCTTGCTGGCGCTGGTGATTGCGGTATCCGACCAGATCATCGCAGCCAATCTGCTGTCTCCCTTGCTCTGGATGGTGAGTTTCTCATTATTACTTAGCCCGGCATTTTACTGGTTATTACACAGTCAGGTTTTACCGCGTCTGGATCAAAACAATCATCTGGCTGCGACCTTTGAAACCGATTCCAGTCCTCAAGCCAGCCCCCCTATTTTGCTGATTGGATTTGGCCGCTTTGGACAAATTATTGCCCGGATTTTACTGCAACAACAGCATGCATTTAGTGTCATGGACAGCAATGTGCCAGCCACTGAACTGCTTGCGCAGTATCAAATTCCTTTCTATCAGGCCGATGCGACAGAGCCAGAAACTTTGGCACATGCAGGAATTGCGATGGCCCAGCAAGTGATTATTGCCATTGATGATATTGAAGATTCGATGCTGATCGTGCGGTATATCCGGCTGAATTATCCTGAAACTTGTTTATGGGTACGCGCACGTGATCGTCATCATGTGCATCTGTTACAGGATTTAGGTGTAGAAAAAATCTGGCGTGAAAACTACTTTTCAGCACTGGAAATGAGTGAGGCTTTGTTAAGCCAGTTGAATACTGCTCCGGAAGAAAGTCAGCAACAGATTGAATACTTCCGCGCACATGATGAAAAATTACTCAACAGTCAATACCATCTAGATTCGGATCAACACGCAAGTTATGAACATCACCGCAGTAGCTTGGCAGAACTCGAACATCTGTTTGCGCAGGATCAACGCAACAAAGTTCAAAAAACAGATACACAGCCGCAACAGGATACAAACGGCGCAGGAATTGATGCGTTAAGAGATGATCTGTCATAACTTGTGTTTTACAATAATGACACCATTAAAGCAGGGTTATGGAGAATTTTATGTCTGATTTACGCCAACGCTTTTTTATTGAAGATAGCCCTGTTCGTGGTGAAGTGGTGCATCTTGAAGAAGCTTTACAAACCATTTTAGCGCAACGTGACTATGCACCTGCGGTCAAGATTCTGTTGGGTGAAATGCTCACTGCGACTGCACTGCTTGCCAGCACCTTGAAGATTAAAGGGCGTATCAGCCTGCAAATTCAGGCATCAGGCACATTTAAATGGGCAATGGCTGAATGCAACCACTTGGGTGAAGTTCGCGCTTTGGCGGACTATGAAGAAGATCCGCACTTTCTGGTGGGTGAAGATAGCAGCACCATCTTAAAGTCACTGGTTTCTCCAGTGCTGTTTATCAATATCGAACCAGAATTTGGTGAGCGTTATCAAGGTATTGTGCCGCTGGACAAAGAAAATCTGGCTGGCTGCCTCATGCAGTATTATGACCTGTCTGCACAGATTCCAACGCGCATTGTACTGGCAAGCGACCATCAGCGCGCCGGTGGTTTACTGATTCAGCTATTGCCACGGAATAGTGAAGAAGAACAGCGCCGTGTTGATGAAGATTTATGGCCGCGTCTGACCATGCTCACTGAAACCTTGAAAACTGAAGAACTAATCGGCCTGCAAGCCACTGACATTCTTTACCGTTTATATAATGAAGAAGAAGTGCGCTTGCCAGAAACTGAAGCCTTGAAATTTGGCTGTACCTGTTCTAAAGAGCGCTGTGCAGTGGCCTTACAACAGATTGGCGTAGAATCAATACGTGAAACACTGGAATTCCAGAATCCGATCAAAATGGATTGTCAGTTCTGTAATAGCCAATATACCTTTACAGCCGAAGAGGCCTTAGGTCTATGTGGTGAACATCTAAGCTAAACGGTGCTAAGCATGAGTTTAAAAAAGCATTCCTCAGGAGTGCTTTTTTATGTTTTAAAATTTACATGACGAAGCTCAACAGAGCATATTTACCTCCAGTAGAAAACCTGCCTATTCACTGAATCCGATCCTCAGATAAACCCCACCTCAAAATCCCATTTAAATTATAAGACTATTCACATTAACAAAGACCAAATAATCATCGTTTTAAAAAAATTATGAGAATACAATCACATTTTATAGTATTGATTTAATTATGCTTTTAAAATAAATTAGAGTAATAATTCTAAAATGAATACAGTATCAAATTTAACAGGTATGTTATGAAAAAATTATTGAACACTCTAGTGATGGGGATAAGTTTGGCTGCGGTTTCTAGCTTGGCCTTTGCCTATGAAGATCCATTAGTGGGTAAATGGAAAACCATTGATGATCAATCAGGCTATTCTCGTGCGGATGTAGAAGTTCGTAAGAAAGCGGATGGTAGCTATGAAGGAATAATTGTCGCAACACGTAGCTTGCCTGGCGCAGAGAAAATGGGCATCTGTCATAAATGTCCAGGTCAGCTCAAAGACAAACCGTTTATAGGCCTGCCGTTTATCTGGGATTTTAAAGCAGATCCGAAAAAGCCACGTGAATACCATGACGGCAAAGTGCTTGATCCGATCAGTGGCAAAATTTACAAAGGCAAAGCACGCCTAAGCGCCAATGGCAAACGTCTAACCTTGCGTGGTTATGTCGGTGTCTCAGTAATTGGCCGCAGTGTAACCTGGATAAAACATTAATTTCAGAAAGATTTTCAAAGCCTCTGTATCAGGGGCTTTTTCTTTGTCATGATTTGAAACAATAAGGTACAAATAAAAACTGTTTTGGCGCAGCTAAAGTCATAATAATGGATCGAAGACGGTTATTTTTTATCCATTTATGATGATCAATCTTCAGCCTTGTTCAATTCTGTCATCAGGTCTGCTTTGCCGTCCTCATAGGGCAGCGTATATTCAACACAGGAAAGTGTTTGAACACACTCGGTCAATAAAACATAAAACTATAAAAACAGCGTTCACTTTCACCTTCTCTTATTCGCGCGTTCCTGAGGCATTGAATACCGAAACATACCGATTTTTTTCTCGTGATCATTTGAGTCTGCATATCCGAAGAATAGAAAGCGTTTTACTTCAGCACCTTTTCATTCTCTCAATTTTGCACACTTGGCTGTTTAAGGAGTAGAGCCATGACTACAATTCAGTACCAAGAAAGCTTTTCACAGGACTATACCCCGTCAGAAATTATGGACGATCACTCATTTGACCTCATCCACTTCGCAGAAGCATGCGGACAAAGCCCGGAATGGGTCATGCAATTGATTGAACATGGAATTCTGCCCGATCGTTCTCCTGTCACGCCAGCCAGCACTTTCCTCGGTGAGGATATTTCACGTGCACAACGCGCCTATCGCCTGCAACGCGATTTTGATGCGTCATTTACCGCAGTCGCGATGATGCTGGACCTCATCGATGAAGTGCAGGAGTTACGCCGCGAGGTCAAACATTTGCATTTTAAGTAAGTCCTTTGATGCTCTGTCTATCTGTATCTTTCGCTGCAGATCAGGGCATATTTATTTTTAATTTGATGATTAGAGTATAAAAAGCGCTATGAAAACCAAAGATTGTAATAAAAAAATGAAATACATGTTTCCCGAATACCGCGACTTGATTGTGCAACTTCGCGAGGAAAATCCATACTTTGCCAAATTGTTTGAGGAACATAATGAGCTGGACAGGAAAATTAGTCAGCTTGAACTCGACCCGGTCAATCATATCAACAATGATATTGAAGCGATCAAGCGTAAAAAGCTAAAATTGAAAGATGAAATTTATCGTCTGCTAAAAAGTTCTGAAGCCGATCCCCTGACCTAAGATCAACTGCTTAATACAGACTCAGATCGTGCGACAATCGTTGACAGCCTGTGGGCGATTCAAACATTTTGGCCAGATGTGCGGAGATTTTCCGAAGCATAAAAAAAGCCCTGAACAGCCAAAGTAAGCACTTTGATCAAGCTCAGGGCTTTTGATATTTCATTCCCATGAGCTAACTCATGGGAATATTCAGATGATTAAACTTGTTCGATGTCTTTCATGGTCAATTTGATACGGCCACGGTTGTCAACGTCTGCAACCTGTACCTTCACTTCTTGACCTTCTTTCAATACATCTGCAACGTTCGCAATGCGTTCGTTCGAGATTTGAGAGATATGAAGTAAGCCATCAGTACCCGGAAGAATATTCACGAACGCACCGAATTCAACGATACGAATCACTTTACCCACGTAAATTGTACCTGGTTCGATCTCAGCAGTTAATGCTTGAATCTTCGCAACTGCAGCAGCTGCTGCCGCTTTAGTTTCACCGAATACGCGAACTGTACCGTTATCTTCAATATCGATTGCAGCTTTCGTTTCTTCAGTAATCGCACGAATCGTCGCGCCGCCTTTACCGATTACATCACGGATTTTGTCCGGGTTGATGTTGATTACCTGGAAGGTTGGTGCATGCATCGAAATTTCAGGACGAGCGCGTGAAATTACTTGGTTCATCTCATTAAGAATGTGCATACGACCGGCATAAGCCTGGTTCAATGCAGACTCCATGATCTCTTCAGTAATCCCTTCGATCTTGATGTCCATTTGCAGTGCAGTAATACCGTTTGCAGAACCTGCGACTTTAAAGTCCATGTCGCCAAGATGATCTTCATCACCCAGGATGTCAGAAAGAACTGCGAAACGCTCGCCTTCTTTTACTAGACCCATTGCAATACCCGCAACTGGTGCTTTAAGTGGAACACCTGCATCCATAAGTGATAGAGAAGCACCACATACAGAAGCCATTGAAGATGAACCGTTCGATTCTGTGATGTCAGATACGATACGGATCACGTACGGGAAGCGGTCAGCTGCAGGAAGAACTGCTTGAACACCACGACGTGCTAGACGACCGTGACCGATTTCACGACGCTTAGGACCAGATTCACGACCCGTTTCGCCTACAGAGTATGCAGGGAAGTTGTAGTGAAGCATGAAGTTGTCAGTTTTAGTACCTGCAAGGGTATCAACCATCAACGCATCACGGGTATTACCCAAAGTTGTTGTAACCAATGCCTGAGTTTCACCACGTGTGAACAATGCAGAACCATGAGCACGACCTAATACGCCCACTTGTACATCGATTGCACGAACAGTTTTAGTATCACGACCATCAATACGTGGCTTACCAGACAAGATGTTGTCACGAACCGTGCGGTATTTAAGATCTTCGAAGAGTTCGTTTACTTCGTCAGCAATACCTGTTTCATCTTCTTCAGGAACGAATTGGGCAACAGCTTCTGCGTGAAGTGCATCAAGCGCCGCATAACGGTCTTGTTTCACAGCAATTGTGTAGGCTTCAGAGATTTTCGCTTCGAATGCATCTTTTAATTGACCAAGAAGCGCTTCATTTTTGCTTGGAGCAACCCAAGTTGACTCCACTGCGCCAGCTGCTGCAGCAAATTCTTTGATCGCTTGAATCGCGATTTGCATTTCGTCATGACCGAACAATACAGCGCCCAGCATTTGGTCTTCTGAAAGTTCTTTCGCTTCAGATTCAACCATCAATACTGCAGCTTCAGTACCTGCAACAACCAGATCAAGATCAGACTCTTTTAACTGTTCGTGGTTCGGGTTCAGGATGTATTCACCGTTGATCAAACCAACGCGAGCGCCGCCGATTGGACCACGGAAAGGCGTACCTGCAATCGACAATGCAGCAGAAGTACCCAGCATTGCAGCAATGTCAGCATCCATGGTTTTGTCAGATGAAATTACTGTCGCAGTCACTTGAATTTCGTTGAAGTAACCTTCTGGGAACAATGGACGAATTGGACGGTCGATCAGACGTGAAATTAAAGTTTCAGCTTCAGACTGACGGCCTTCACGCTTACCATAACCACCCGGGATACGGCCTGCAGCATATTGCTTTTCTTGGTAGTTAACAGTCAATGGGAAGAAGTCTTGACCGGCTTTTGCTTTAGGTTGCGCTACAACAGCAACAAGAACCTGTACGCCGCCCATGGTGATCACAACAGTGTTTGCTTGACGTGCAACGCGACCTGTTTCAAGAATCACGTTGTGTTGACCGAATTGGAATTCTTTACGAATAATATTAAACATCGACATGTTTTATTTTTTCCTAGTTCTTGTGAACAATTATTCTAGTGGAGACCCCTAAGGTTTGGCATTCACGACCATATAGACGAACAAATGACAAAGCTTAGAAGCCGACCTCACCAGATTAAATACTATTTTTAAACACAAAGAAGGAGCGAAACATTCGCCCCTTCCACTGGCCTAGCCAAAAGCTAAACCGACTTTAGTTTTCAGCAATAAAGCACAAAGCATGCAATAACCCGAAAATAAAGTTTAAATCGAATTAACGACGTAAACCTAAAGCACCGATCAATGCTACATAACGACCGTGGTCTTTACCATTTAGGTAGTCAAGCAGCTTACGACGTTGGTTAACCATACGGATTAGACCGCGACGGCTATGGTGGTCGTGTTTGTGCTCTTTGAAGTGACCTTGTAAGTCATTGATTTGAGCAGTCAAAAGAGCTACTTGAACTTCTGGTGAACCAGTGTCGTTTTCAGCGCGTGCGAATTTAGCAATGATCTCTGCGCGATCTGCGTTAGTTAAAGCCATTCGATTTCTCCGAGATGCTTATATATTTTGATAAAAATCAATGTAATGAGAATTCAAAACCTTGACTGCCGTGCATCACTACAGCAAGTTGCATATTTTAAGGGAAAATGCGCCAAATTGCAAAAATAGATCAGCACTTTTGAATGTTTTCAATCGGTGATTTATTTAAAGCGAAGCTGTTGTCCATTGATCCTGAGTTATTCAAGATCTGTACTGTTTTAAGCGAGATCATCTAGACCACTTAAATAGAGAAATCGACCTAAGCAGTTAGAACGCTTTTTCTATTGTTTTAATGTACCGTCGTCTGTCTGAATAAAAAATGGATAAAAAATGGATAAAAAAAAGCCCGAGTTTAGTCGGGCTTTTTGGCGCTGTAGTTCTTTCTCTTATCATTATTATTTATTGTGTTTTTTATAGCGTTTTACGCTTGTTATTATTTTCAAACATCCTGTTGAAAAATCACCTTCCTTGTGTGGTAGATTTTGCCATATTCTACAAAGACAAGTAGAGGCATTTAGCGTATCTTGCTGTAAGCTATTTCGTACAATAACTAGCCTAAAAGTTGCATAATATTACATTAATACCACTTTATTTAACCTAATTCGCTTAAATCCAGCCATTCCACAACAATATCCAACTTTAGAATTAAGGTAAATATCTAGTATTTTGAAATATAAATTAATTAAATATAAAAAAGCCTTGTAGTCTCTCCCAAAACTACAAGGCTTAGCGGCTGTAAGTTTCCTCTTTTTACTTACCTCACTGTAAGTTCGCTGTCTACTGACATTCTTTTTATAATTATACGATTATGCTCAACTTTCCGTGTTGAGTTATTTTGTATGACCAATCTTCTCAAAAACTGAGTAAAAGCTCTATGCGGCAATTTCTTGAATCCGTGTAAGCTTTTACCTACAAGATCTGATTATTTTTTGCCAATAAACTAGTAGATTGTTCAAGTATTTTTTGACTTAAACCACTTTTACGTGTGGTTCGTACGCATAAGGCTTGTGTAAAAGCGTCACAATCTACCAATAAACTGACCACTTTTTTAGCACGGGTAATTGCAGTATAAATCAACTCTTTACTTAATAGATTTTGCGCATATTGATCCAGCACCACTGCGGTATGTGCAAATTCTGAACCTTGAGATTTGTGAATGGTCAGTGCAAAAGCGGTTTCTATACTCTTTGGCAAACGGGTGGCTAAGACCCATTTTTCCAGACTCGGAAAATAGACTTCAAACTGGCACTGACCAGACTGCTCACGTAAAAAACAGATGCCAATATCACCATTGGATAAACCCAGTTGATAATCGTTATAGGTCATCATGACCGGCCGCCCGACATACCAGTCACCCTGCTTCAGTTGACCTTGAGCTGCTAAAAAGCGTTGTTCAATCTGTAGATTGATTTTGAATAAGCCCAGATCACCAGAACGAATCGCAGTTAAAATACGGTAATCATCAAATGATCTCACCACCTGTTGTACATATTGCTCGAAATTATCTAAGCCTTGCTTATTTTTGACAACCTGTGTATAGGCCTGATAACCATACATCAACTGGTCATAATATTGATTCAATGTAGTGGCCGTCTGTTCAGCACTAGGCGCTAAATATTGCAACTGGATCTGGTCAATCTCAACCTGATCCAAGGCGATGGCTTGTAATTCACTGGCAGTGACAATCTGCTGCTCAAATTTTTGCAGGACACTGGCAGCTTCATGCTGCTGCTGAATAAAATCAGCCATTGCCCCAATCTTGGCCCCTGCTTTAAAACGTCGTGTGGTGATTAAGTTGACCCGATTATCCTGCAAAGTCGCAACCTGTTGCAGATCTGCCAGAACGGTACCGACATCCACAGAAGCCAACTGATCTGCATCGCCAAGTAAAATCAGACGTGCCTGAGATGGTACAGCGGCCAGCAACATCTGTGACAGACTTAAATCCAGCATCGAGGCTTCATCGACCACAATTACGTCATAGGGCAAAGGCTGTTTGGCATGAAAACGTGGCTGTCCGCGCGTGCCCAATCCCAATAAACGATGCAGGGTCACAGGTTGTAACTGTTGTAGTGCAGCTATTTCAAACTGCTGCAAAGCTTCAGTCTGTAAGGCTTTTTGCAGCGCTTCTTTCATCCGCTGCGCAGCCTTTCCGGTCGGCGCGGCCATGGCAATCCGGATATTCGGCAGCGTATCATATAAAACTGCAATAATATGCGCCAGCGTATAAGTTTTACCGGTTCCCGGCCCGCCAGTAATAATACTGAAGGCTTGCTCTGCCACCATTTGCAAGGCTTTTTGCTGCTGTGGATCTGAGAGCAGGCTGCGGTCACGTGCTGTTAACTCCAGGGCTACAATAGACTGGGTCTTGATTCGTGCTATATGCGTTGCCACTGCCTGTTCCAGCTGCCAGTAGCGGTACAGATATAAATGCTGATCGTCAAACACCAAGGGGGCAATACCCGTGCCTTGCTGAGCATGATCACGCACCAGATTATGCAATAATGCCATTTGTTGAGGAAGCGCTTCAATGCAGCTATCGCCGGCCTGCATCGCCTCAAGCAATTGCTGAATCAGTAATTTTGCTGCCGGATCAAATGTAGCCGAGCTAAATGGAGGCTGACATAAATAGTCAATCCAGGCCATCAAACTGGCGTTTTGTTGCGACACGTGATTCTGCTCATTTTCCACACAGTTATCCTCAAAGTTATCCACAGGATAATTTTCTGTTTAATCTCTATATATTTTATCAGGCAGCAAAATTATGCTGTTTTTTTCTGCTCAAAATAGCCCAAAATCTGATCCAGTTTTTCAACGAATTCGATGTCTGGTTGCCAGTGATATACACCTTGTTCCATCTGCCCGTGCATACCGCGTAAATATAAATAGCTTGCGCCGCCCAGATGCTGCTGCATTGAATACGCCTGCATATTTGCGTTCAGATAACGATGCAGGGCCACCAGATACAAGGCTGCCTGCAACCAGTAACTGGACTGGCTCATATTCTGCTGAATAGCCTCAGCGGTATAATGCTGTTGATCTGGGCCGAGAAAGTTACTTTTATAATCGGCAATATGGTAGCGCTGGCCATCGAAATACACCAGATCGATGGAACCGGTCAGATAACGTGCCGATTTGGCTTCATTAAAATCGCTCATGACAATGTCATGTTCAACAAAGAGCTGATGAATTTGTCGGATCTGCAAAGGCGCATCGGTGAGTGACAGATAGAAAGGGAACTCTGACAGATACTGTTGATCACCCAGTTGTGCCAAAACAAAATCTGCCTGAATCGGAGTGACCAGAATATCATGCACCCAGTCATGCATCAGATTGAGTAAAATATCTTCCCTAATTTCATCAAGCAATCCATCTAAAGCAGTCTGGAATATGCTTTCGACATTGAGCTGTTCAGGACTTGCAAGGTGTGCAATCTGGGCCATTTCCTGTTCAAAAAACAGGACAAAGCTGTCATCATCCAGCTCGGTGAAATAACGCTCAAACTGGCTTAAAAAAACCACCAAGGCTGATCGGTCTTGCTGTGCCGATTGAAATAACTGTCGCCATTGTTGACGATAAGCTTCGCTCTGATCATGCAGGCGAATGCCACTCAGCAATTTATAGTTCAGGCTGGACAAAACGCGTTGTATACTCTGTTGCAACTCATCTGCTTTGAAATTTGCCTGCGCTGCGGCTTGAAACAGGGTACGCAGATTCACCGCTGCGGCCTGATAATGCGGCGCAAAGGTCTGCTCCAGCACAGTACGCAACTGGAAGGCCTGTTCAAATTTTTCTTTCAGTTCTTGCCAGATTTGCGGTGCAGTATTTTTAAAACGACGGCGAATTTCCAGATTCCAGTAACTGCTATCCTGAAAATTGATATGTTCAAAAATACTGTGCAAGAAAGTCCCGGCCACCGTACCTTTGGGGAAATTCAGCTTGATCCAGTCTAGCGGTGTGACAGCCGGCTGATCTGCTAAAGCATTCAGATTGATTTCATCCGCTGCACTATCCGGGTGTTCCTGTGCATTGACCAGATCATCCTGCAAAACTGGCGCATGTGACTGGTGTTGCGACAATGCGGTAAAACTGGTTTTGGTGCGTGGATAGAACTGTCGCTCTGGCAAAGGTTGCGCCAGCATGTCGATCTTATGATGGTGTGACTGCTCGACCAGACGTGCCGGTTCCTGAGACAGCGGCTGCTCGACCAGAGATAAAGCATGTTCGAAGATGGCATCGCCCTGGCCACGCCAGAACGCCAAGCCCGAATCGGATTGTGCAGCGTGGTCTTGTAACATGGCATACACCCGATGACTGGCACGGGTCAGCGCCACATACCAAAGCCGGTGATTTTCCGCTGCATTACGCGCTGCATTCTGTAAAATCGCCTGCTCGTGCAAATGCTTATGATTGACTGCAATCACCCGGGATTGTTCTAAAATACTTTCAGACAGTGTGCCACTTAATGAAAAGTTCAAGTTGCCTTTATTTACATCAAAAGCAGCATCTGCGCCCAATAAAAATACCACTTTAAATTCCAGCCCTTTAGAGGCATGGATGGTCATCAGCTGTACCCCATGATCACCAGACAGCTTGCGTTCTTTTTCACTGTCTTTGCCTGAAGGGGACTGTAACTGACGCAAATACCAGTGATAGAGTTTTTGGGCACCCTGATAATATTCGCTTTGCTGGCTCAGAATTTCGGTCAGATGACGCAGATTCACCACCACCCGTTCATTGTCCAGACTTTGACTGGCCACCAGATGAGTCCAGACCTGAAACAGGTTTAAGGCATAATTCCATGCCGTGAGAAAACCTTTTTCGAACCACATTTCCCGAATTGCATCCAGATCGGCAATATAGCGACTGAGCCCTTCACTCTGCGCCTGTAACTCAATCAGTTTTTTCAGGTTGAAACCCAGCAGGCGGGTCAGTAAGGCACGTTTGACCTTGGATTCATTAAAAGGATCCATGATTGCAGTCAAGACGGCCGCGACATCCTGCGCAATAGCACTGGCAAAAACACTTTGTTTGGACTCTTTATAACAAGGAATACCCATACGCTGTAGGCGCTGCTTGACCTGCTCAAGGGCAAAATGTCCAAACCCCAGCACTGCAATATCATCGGCTTTCAGGCTTTGAATACTGTTCTGCTGCTGAAAATATAACTGCTGTTGAGCAGACTGATTGAGGAGTGCACGGATTTTCCAGGCCACCTGATCGGCTTCTACATCCGACTCACCCAACTGAATCCAGCGTAAGGGCTGCGGATTGCAGACAGCGCTATCGATGAGATCCGGATGTGGCCGACTACCGGCCTGAATCAGGGTGTACTGCACCTGTTCACCAAAATCCATCTGGCATTGAAATAAAGCATCGACCACTTCGACCAGCGCTTTGACCGAACGATGGTTCTGCATCAGGGTATATTCGCGGCCCTGCTTCTGCCGCACGTCAGCATGTGCCTTGTTATAGGTCAGCATGTCGCCACCACGGAAACCATAAATCGCCTGTTTCGGATCGCCGACCATAATCATGCAGCCGGATTGAACCCGGCTGGCATCCCGCCAGATCTTGGCCAGCAGGTCATCCTGATCCTGATTGGTGTCCTGAAATTCATCCACCAGAATCAGCGGATAACGTGCCTGTACAAACTGGGCAAAGCGCTGGCCTTGTTGTCCTTGCAGTGCTTCTGCCAGTGTGCGGATTTGCTGGGAAAAAGTCGTTTCACCCTGCTGTTGCAGGGTTTGCGGCAAACGAGTTTGCACACTTTGAATAATATGAAATTCCAGATAGGTCGTGAGCTGCTTCAACTGCTCATCCAGATCCTGTTTGACCTCACACAGTGCATCAATTGCCACAATCAGGCTGTGTTGCAAAATCAGCTGCTGCTCCGCTTCCGGACAGCTCTTGTTAAAAACCTGAGTGGTCGGCTGGAAATCAGTTTTTTTACGGCGTAAATGGCACAGATTCAGTAAAATCGGTTGCAATTCTGCATCAAAGAAACTCATGCCACCCTGAGTTTTTAGGGCTGCGCTCCAGGTCATAAAGTTTTCACAAACGTCGGTTAACTTGGTCAAAAAACTCTTGTGAAAATACTTTGGACTTTCCTGACAATAGCGCCGCATGACTTCGAGATCATGCTCATGAATATTCAATAATTGGGTAATACAGGCTTCTAATTTACCTAGATCACATTCAGCCGGCTCGACCTTCTGGAATTGCTGCTTGCTAAAATTCAGAGCATCCCGAACCAGCCCGGTATAATGCTCGACCGGTTTCAGCAGATTCTGCACATACAAATGATTGACCATATATTGTGGCTGCTGCTGAATCCAGTCACGCAGCACATCATGAATCAGTTGCTGGATATATAAATCCTGATCTTCGGTCAGTTCAGCACGTTCAATCTTGCCACTTTCAAAAGCAAATTCACGTAACAGTTTCTGGCTAAAGCTGTCCAGCGTCCCGACAAACAGTTCATCCAGCTGGTTCAGTACCAGACGCAAGCGGCGACGGGCATAGTCCATCCGTGTGCCATAATCTTTCAATACCTGCTGAAATAAAGGATCAGTTTCGCTCTGAATCTTCGCTGCAATTTCCACAGAATTGAGCTGCTGATGACGCTGGATATAGGCCAAAGTTTCTTCGACCCGCAGCCGTACCCGGTTTTTCAGTTCGGCCGTTGCCTTGCGGGTGAAGGTGGTTGCAATCACCTGATGCGGATAATACTGATCCAGAAAAATCCGCACCATCAAACTGGATAAAGTATAGGTCTTGCCGGTGCCTGCCGAGGCCTCAATCCAGTGTAAGCCCCGGAACGTCATGTCCTGAATCGGATTGGTAGAAATGGCTTTTTGCATCTGCTGCTTTAACACGGTCATATTGCTATTTCACCCATTCCAGATGTTGGTGAATCGGCGCATACAGAGCATGGGCGAAATCATGACAGCAGCGCTGCAAGGCCAGATCCGGGTCCTGATCCTGCAAAATAAACTGCCAGTCCTGATGCAACAGGCTGGATTCATCCGAAGCCAAAGGCTTGGCACTTTCATAGCTATTATTCCAGGCTTTTAGCAGTTCCGGCATTTCCACAATGGTCATTTTGCCCTGTTCATTTTCGGCCCACTGCCACTCTTTTTTCATCAACAATTCCGCTGGCAACACCAGCGGCTGCTGTTGACCAATTTCCCAGGCTTTGAACCAGAACTGTAAATATTCTCGCGCTTTAGTTGAACTCAAGCCGGAAAATTTCAGGGTCTTATTACTGAAAATCACAATACGTTCCAGTTCTGGTGAGCGTGCATCATCATTTAAGTAAGCCAGCCATAACAGATATTCCAGCCAGATCTGGGCACGGCGTTTTTCCGAGGCCGAAGAGGATTGCAGACTTAACCAGTAACTGCTGTATGAAACCTGAGGCACGTTAATATGAATGATCAGTTCAGGACTAAATTGCAGGGATTGCTGGGTCACCGGCGTCAGTTCTTTGCCGAGCTGTAGCAAACGTTCTTGCAACAACTGCTGTTCCTGCTGACTGCTGAGCCAGGTGGCTTGCTGGGTTTTGCCTACTGGCAAACGGTCTAGCATCAAGCTCGGCTCAATCTGCTGATCTTGTTGTAATAGAAAATCCCGCACCTGATATTGTTCCAGCTTGTTTAATAACAAGGGCTCACGGGAACTCGGCAAATCTGCATAGCGAATTGTGGAAATTCCGACACTTTTCAGAAATAAACGTGCCGGGAAAATCATGTCCCGAATCCACTCATCGCCTTTCAGCACCCGCAGTTCTTTTTGTTCAACTGCCGGATAATGCGCATTGATCCAGCTGCTGCGCTTGCCTTCGGCGCTGCGGATATATTCTGCCACCGCAAACCACTGATCCCGATAACGTGGTGTTTGCGCACCTGCAAATCCGGCCGGATCAAAAGGCTGCAAGGGATGTACATGATAAAGCTGCTGGATATGTTTAGCCACTGACAGACCATTGATTTCCACCACAGGATCGACTTCGGCATCCGGCTGTTCCGACTGACAGATGAATGCGATATGCTGAATCAGTTCCTGCAAGGCAGTGGATGGATCTCGGGCCTCGCCATCGTCCAGATCAAAGCCATTATAAAACAGCCATAAATTATCCTGCGCCAATAGTAAGGCATCCAGAAAAGCACCCTGCTCATCATCCAGACGCGAACGATCGCCGAGTTGCGGCTTCAGGCTGCGCATCAGATCAAACGGCACCTGCTGATTCCGGCTCGGAAACTTACCGCTATCCAGATTCAGCATCACCACCAGCTGATAAGGGAGTGGCCGGATCTGGCCAATCTGGCTAAAAGTGATCTGTCCGGTTGGTTCGGCCTGATCCAGCTGCATTTCTAGCGTATTCTGAATTTCTTCCAGCACATAAGGCAAAGGCAAACTCAGTGCCACCAGCTCCTGACTGGCATGTGAATCATCCTGCTCATGATAATCGGCCAGGGTCAGCATCCGCATCTGCTTGTCGATAATCTCGGCCACAGTTTTGAGCGATTCCACCCCGGCATCACGAAATTCATTCAGGTCAGCCCGCAAATATTCCAGCCAGGTTTTCACCGGTGTGCGCTGTCCGGTCTCATGCAAAGTCAGCCAGTCACGGCGCTGCACCAGATCCTGATAAATCTGGATCAGGGTTGAAATCAACGGGAAATCACTGGTCAGAACCTTGGCATAACTCAAGGTATCCTCAAACATTGTATGTTCAGGAATGGCCAGGCCCAAAGCCAGACGGTCTAGCGCGAATTTAAAACTAAAACGGTAATCATCATCGCCTGCGCTCAGGCTTTGCTGTAAATGCTGCTGGTCCAGACCGCGCTTGAAGCCAGCCTCCGTCAGCAACTGCAACATCCGTTCTACCTGACTATAGTCCAAAGCATAACGTTGCTGGGTGGCATTCAGGCTGAGCCAGTCGGCAAAGTCCTCAATACTGAAACGGCGACGTACCCACTGGATCCGGCCCAGTACCGCGCGCCAGGCATTGCTAACATCCAGACGCGACACCCCGGCAATCTGGATCGGTAAATACAGGTTATCTTTCTGCAACCGTTGGCTGCCGATCTCACGCTCACGTGGCGGCGGGGCAAAGACACTGCGAATCGCCGGTTCCAGTTCTTTCAGATTCGGACTCAGCACCAGAATGTCGCTCGGTTGCCGTGGCTGCTGTTCCGTACCTTGTGCCAGCCAGTGAATCAGCTGTTCTTTGAGTACTTCCAGCTGACGCAACGAGGAATGACAGACATGAATCTGCACCGAATCATCGGCCGGATTTAAAGCATATTGATGCTGTTCAGGTTCGAGTAAATATAAAATATCTGACTGGATTTTTGCCAGTAATTTATCCTGATAGTCATCGACAAAGACATCGGCCCAGAGACCTTCTTCCCCTGAAGACAGTTTAGAGAGTAAAGAGAAATGATCACGTGCCTGCTTGCCAAATCGGGTCAACAGCGGATGCCGCGATTCCCGGTCTTCGGCATTAAAATTCAGCTGCTTGATCCTGAAATCTTTTATTTCTGCATCATTCGGTTTACGTTGACGGGTTTTTTCAAAACGCTGAATAAAGCGCTCTTCCCGCTGCAAATCAAATCTGGCTTTCCAGTCCGGATCGACACTGTCGGCCCAGTATTCCTGCGAGGGGTTAAAATGAAAGATATAAATGTCTATGTATTGCCCCAGCCGGCGTAAAAAGTCCAGCTGGCTGGGCGGAAGTTCCAGCAGGCTAAATACCACTATCTGTGCCGGCAAGCGTTTCAGGGCTTCGCTTCGTGTTTCCGGATTCTCCAGCCGTTCCCAATACAGGCGCTCAATCTCCAGAATTTTGGCATAATCCTCCTGAAATACATGCTGCCACAACCAGCGTTGCCAGGCTTCCAGCTCACGCGCCTGAATTTTGACGAAATCGGCCACCTGCATTTCGTGACCATTTTCATCTTTGGGACTATAAATCATCTGCTCGATATCCAGCGCAATATCTTGTCCCCAGGCCTCTAGCCAGTTGGTCGGGCAGCTGCAGCTTTGCGGTGGACAGTTACGTGCACAATAACCGCGATAATCCATATAATGGCTGAACAGGCGCGATACCTGCTCGGCCACCCAGTACAGCATGCTCTGTTTTTTCAGCTGTTTTTCCGTGCCCTGCTCCAGCCGGTCGGCACTGTCGTAAATCCGCTTTACAATTGAATACAGCGGATGATCGACGTCTAAGGGAATCTGTTCTGGCAGAATACATTTGCGCAGTGCCTGAAACACGCGCCATTTGATGATAATACGCGGAATATTGGCTTCTCGAACCTGTTCGACTTCTTTAGGCGCATTCAGCACCCACTGATAAGACGTCCACTGAAACGCACGAATTCGGTGATGGAACTGGCTATTGGCACTGATGCCTTTCTTCTCGGCAATTTTTTGAGTCAACCAGCTTTCTACGGCCGGAGACGGCACAATAAAATGCCGGGGCTGTAACACTTCAAACGGATGCCGGGCAGTTTGATTGACAATACGCAGCATACTATCCAAAAGCACATCAATGCGTTGACTCTGAATAACATGGATTGCCATCGTTTCCCCTGAACTGCTGAACTAGTTTTACTACAAAATGATAAAGATTAGTTACTATACATCTCGAGCGCTGTATGACACTTTAAAACCACACTTCAGTCGAAAAATTTCTTTGAAAAAAGCATCTTAATGATGCTTGCATAGAAAAAAACAACATAGAGCTTAGGTAGTGCCCATGAAATTAGATAAAATTCCTGAACGTATCGATCCAAGCTTAGATTTGGAACAAATTCGTGCCGAGTGCCTGGAACTCACCAAAAAACGTGCCTACTATTCTGCGGGTGCCGCCATTATTCCAGTGCCGTTTATGGATGTCGTCATTGACATCGGCATCTTGTCGCAATTGATTCCCGAGATCAATGCCCGCTTCGGACTGGCGCCTGATCAGATCAGTGTCTATGATCCAAAAACCCGTCAGGTGCACTGGAATGAGCTGCGTAAACGCGGCGTAGAATTTTCTGGTCTGGTGGTCGCGCGAACTGCCGTCAAAAAATCTTTGAACAATGTTGCAGCGAAAGTGATCACAAAGCAAGTGACAAAATTCATTCCCCTGGGTGGTCAATTGATTGCCGCCAGTCTGGGCTATTTTGTCATGAAAAAAATTGCCGAAGCTCATGTCGAGGAATGCTACCGTGCGGCTAAAAATATCCAGCAAAAACAGATCGCTCAAGGTTAAGCACATTTGAGCTCAATATTTTAAACAGCTGAGCCCGTGCTACTTCAGGCAGATTATTCTGCCTGAAGCTGTTTTAAAATGGCCTTTAACACCTCGACCCGTGCGGTATTTTTATCATCGGTCGCAATGATATGCCAAGGTGCATAATCGGTCGAGCTACGTTCAAACATGTCGGCTGCCGCTTTCAGATAATCCTCCCAACGTTCCCGGTTACGCCAGTCTTCTTCAGTAATTTTAAAACGCTTATGCGGTGTATCTTCGCGTGCCTTGAAACGTGCAGCCTGTTCATCTTTGGAAATGGCCAGCCACAGCTTGATCACCACGGTTTGATGCTTGACCAGACTTTGCTCAAAACGGTTAATTTCCGCATACGCACGTTGCCATTCTGCGGCACTAGCAAAACCTTCTATCCGCTCTACCAGTACCCGCCCATACCAGGAACGGTCAAAAATACAGATATCATCATCGCTTTGCAGTTTGGTCCAGAAGCGCCATAAATAGGGACGGCTCAGCTCATATTTCTCTGGTGCGGCAATGGTATGAATTTCATATTCACGCGGATCCAGTTTTTTCACAATGCGCTTGATCGCGCCGCCCTTTCCAGCCGCATCCATGCCCTCAAACAGAATCACCACATTCCGCGGATCGGACCGCATCGCCTTGGCCACCTTAGCCGTTAATTTTTTCAGCTCCGGCTTGTAATCCTCTGCCTTGGCTCGAGTTTCGGCAGGATGTTTTAACAGTTCGGGAATCTTGGCCTGTTTCCATCGTCCACTGGCTCTGGCCGGATGATTGGGGCAATGCTTGAGAGCACCCAGAATATGCTGGGCAAATTGCTGGTCACGCTGCTGTTCATCTTCACCCTCAATAATGAACCAGTCTTCGGTAAAATGCTGACGCAAGCGCTGCAAGGTGTCGTACTGTTTTCTGTTGCGCCAGTCCAGACCATGCAGCTGATGCCAGTGCGCTTCACTCGGATCCATGGCATCCAGCCGTTTTTGCAGGGCTTTCCAGGACAGGTCAAACCAGACCTTGACCACATCGACATGATTATTTTTCAGGTCCCGTTCAAAGGCTTGCATCTCTTGCAGATAATGATTGAACTGTGCATTAGTGATCGGATCTGAAGCTTGCATAGCCCTGCTCAGCAGGTCGCTGTACCAGTTGCCAAACAAGACCATGATCTGTCCTTCGGCCGGAATAAAGCGCGCATAAGGCTGCCACAAAGTCTGTTTAGGCCCGGCCACTTGCGGTGCATCTGCTTTCACGCGCAAATAGCGCGGATCGACCCATTCACGCAGTTGCTTGACCGCTTCACCCTTACCGGCCAGCTCAATCCCGTTGACCAGAATCAACAGGCTTTTGGCATTTTTCTGGCCGCGTGTTTTTTTTAAATCATATTGAGCATCAATCAGCTCGACCGATAACTGATCTTCATCCATTAACTGAAATTGTGGTTGTTCCATGCGTATCTTCAACCCTGATGTTTTATTCTGTTTGCAGTATAACGATGAGTTTTGGCGCAAAAATAGCTCTGGCAACGTTTTTCACACGATTAAATTGGCTATTTAAACAACAGATTGACAGACAAATGCCCGATCTCTGTTCAATTTGTCATAGCAGGATTGCCCGGCAGCCTCTAAGATTCTTGCATTCTCAAACTATAATTGAAATCTCATGTCCAAACTTGCCGTTCTCGATGATCTGTTAGCGCATTATTATCAGCTGAGCTATCATACCCAACCGGACATTCTGAGCCGTTTACAGGATGTACAGGCCTGGCAGAAAGTTCGCATGCAGCGAACTCATCGCGCGCATTTTGCGGAAAAACCCAATCAGTTGATGGCCGAATATTTCCTGAACCGTCTCTATGGTGGTGCCGAATTTGATGCACTGGCAGCACAGATTGCCCGGCTGATGAAATATGCCCATAAAGCAGAAAAAGTGATTCCTGAAAATGCCATCAAAACCGGGACATTGGGTGTAGAACTGGCGATTCTAGCGGTACAGCTGGATGAGCAGGTCGCGATTCAGTTATTACAGGATTATCATCCGCATGAAACACTGACCGATGAGATGATGCGCCTGACCTATCTCAAACTGGATCAGGGTCAGGCACGGTTAAAACAACTGGCCTTGCTGGATCAGCTCGGTATGAGTCTGGATAAATACATGCGCTCCTTTGTGGTCTATGCGGCCTTCAAGATGTGTAAAGGCGCGGCCAATAAATATAACTTTCAAGTGATGTATGCGTTTATGCAGGATGGTTTCCTGGCCATGAAGCCGCTGAAATCGGCAGAAAAATTTGTCCGTGAATTTACCGCAACCGAACGCCAGATTATTGAGAAAGTGCATTCTGGCGATGCGTTGCCATTTCAATAAATAGCAGCGCAGTATTTCTGCCAAGCACACATTTTTCTGTATATTATTCATAACAATTGCATCATGATTGCTGAATAAGCCTTTAGAATCTGTCATGATGCAGAGAATGCAAGATTAACCCGATTGATATGTTAGGAGTGACTCCAATGTCGAATGAAAATACAACGCCTACCCCTACCCCTGAGTCGGCACAACAGACAGACAAAGTGAGCCCATTCTTAACTGAACCTCTTCCACAAGGTACGCCGCAAGGTCAGCAACAATCCCTCGAACAACGCCTGACTGATACGCCGGTCACAGGCTCGGTGCCGAAATATAACCTGCCACGCGGTGCCAATACCGGCAACGTGGGTTCAACCACACATTTTGGTTATCAAACCGTAAACAGCGAAGAAAAGGCCCAGAAAGTGGCTGAAGTGTTCCATTCGGTGGCCAGCAAATACGACATCATGAATGACCTGATGTCTTTCGGGATTCACCGTCTGTGGAAACGTTTTGCAATCAATATGTCCGGTGTACGCCGTGGCCAGCAGGTGCTGGATATTGCCGGCGGTACCGGTGACCTGGCCAAAGTGTTTAGCCGTGAAGTGGGCCCGACCGGTCATGTGGTGCTGTCTGATATTAACGAATCGATGCTGAATGTCGGTCGTGACCGTCTGATCGATGCCGGCTGTACCAATGTCGATTTCGTACTGGCCAATGCTGAAACCTTAGAACCATTTGCAGACAACAGTTTTGATCTTTTGACGATTTCTTTCGGTCTGCGTAACGTGACTGATAAAGATGCCGCACTTGCATCGATGTATCGCGTACTCAAGCCAGGTGGTCGTTTACTGGTGCTGGAATTCTCTAAACCGGTGTTTGAGCCATTCTCTAAGCTTTACGATCTGTACTCATTCACAGCCTTGCCAATCATGGGTAAAATCATTGCCAATGATTCTGAAAGCTATAAATATCTGGCTGAATCGATTCGTATGCATCCAGACCAGCGCACCTTAAAAGGCATGATGGAAAATGCCGGCTTCCAGAATTGTGACTATCACAACCTGACTGGCGGGATTGTTGCAGTTCACCGCGGTTTTAAACTTTAAGGTTCACTCCCTATGTGGTCAATTCTGGCACTCGGTGCTGTTGAACGCGTGATTCACCATGTGATTGATCTGGATGCGATTACCCGCATCCAGCTAAATGCTTTGTCTGGTAAAATGCTGCGGGTGGTGATTGCTTCGCCGCAGCTTTCGGTCGATGTGTTTTTTGATAAAGACAAGCTTCGTCTGGAGCCGACCGCGACTGGTCATAGTGAAGCATCTTCAATCTTTGAACAGCGTCCATTTGATGCTGGCTCATCTACAGTCACCGAAGCGACTGCAACCTTGCAGGTCAGCAATGTGGTGGAATTACTCAAGCTGCTGCTGTCCGATGAAGTCGGCAATATTCCCCTACAAGGTGACTACAAGTTATTGCAGGAAATCCAGCGCATCATGCAACAGGCAGAGCTGGATCTGGCGGCGCACTTAAGTCCCTGGATTGGCCCGGCACTGGCACATGAAATTGGTAAATTTCAGCTATTACCCAAACAGCTGAAACGTACCCTGCAAAGTCAGCTATTCTTTGCCGAAGATGCCTTAAAAGAAGACAGTGGTCTGTTTGCCCCACGCTGGCAAATGGATGACCTGAATCAGGACACCCGTATCCTGAATCAAAATTTAGATCGGGTTGAAGCGAAAATCCAGCAGCTTCAGGCCCAGATCGATACCTCAAACAATTCTACTCAAGACTAGGTACGCTGCTTTATGATTCCGCATGTTTCACGTTTACTCGAACTTTGGCGCATCGCCGCGCACTATCGACTCGATACGTTGTTTCCTGCGGAAGAATTACCAGAAAAGGCCCGGCATATTCTGTCTTTGATCCGTATGCATCCGGCCGCCTGGTCCAGTCGTGAACGTAAGAATCCACTCAAGCTGAAACTGGCGCTAGAGGAAATGGGACCGCTGGCCATCAAAATGGGCCAGCTGCTCTCCACTCGTCGCGACCTGATTGCACCTGAACTGTTACAGCAACTGGTTTTGCTGCAAGATCAGGTCAAGCCCTTTGACAATGACGTGGCGCGGATGCGCATTCAGGAATCGCTGAAAGCCGATGTAAATACCCTGTTTGCCCGTTTTGATGTGCAACCACTCGCAGCAGCCTCGATTGCACAGGTGCATACCGCAGCCCTGCACGATGGTCGTGAAGTGGTGGTCAAGGTGACCCGTCCGAATATTCGCCAGCAGATTTTGCAGGATTTTGAAATTCTGCAATGGCTGGGGGACTTTTTGGAAAAACGTCTCGAAGCTGCACGTGCTTTACATTTGTCTGAAATTATTCAGGATTATCGTCAGATCATTTTGAATGAACTGGACCTGACCCTGGAAGCGGACAATACCCGCCGTATGCGCCATCACTTTACCGGCTCCAGCATGATGTACGTGCCGGAAGTGTATATGGACAGCAAAGATGTGCTGGTGGCCGAGCGCATTACCGGAGTGCCAATTTCAGATATCGCGACCTTTGACCGACTCGGCATGGATCGTGCTGATCTGGCACGTAAAGGCCTGACTATTTTCTTTACCCAGGTCTTTCGCGATAACTTTTTCCATGCCGACATGCATCCGGGCAATGTCTTTGTCGAAACCATCAATCCGAGCAATCCGCGCTTTATTGCGCTGGACTGCGCGATTATGGGTGAGCTGTCCAAACACGACCAGATGACCGTAGCACGCATGCTGCTGGCGGTCATGAACAGCGACTTCATGCAACTGATTCAGGTGGTGCATCAAGCTGGCTGGATTCCACCGGGTACCGATCAGGATGCTTTGGCTCGTGAAATGCGCCGCAGTGTCGGGCCGATGGTCTCTAAACCAATGCATGAGCTGGATTTTGCCGGTATTTTGATTGAAGTGATGGACATTGCCCGTCGTTTCCATCTGGAAATTCCACCGCAACTGATGCTGCTACTCAAAACACTAGTGCATGTCGAAGGCTTGGGAACCGACCTGTATCCGGAACTGGATATCTGGAGTCTGGCCAAACCGATCCTGACCGACTGGATCAAGGCACAAATGAATCCGCAGAAAAACCTGAAAGAACTGGGACAAAAAATTCCGGATCTGCTATTAGGGGCACAGGATCTACCAACCTTGATAATTGATAGCCTGAACGGTCTGAAAAACCAGTCAGCCTGGCATGCCAAACAGCTCAATGAACTGCAAAGCATGCGCCTGCAAATGGAACTTCAGCAAAAACGTAGCTGGATGTTTGGCAGTATCATGGCCATTCTGCTGTCGATTGCGATTATTTCACCATGGTTTGTGTCGGTGCTTCTGATTGTGCTGGTGAGCGTTCTGGCAGTCTGGCGAATTTCGAAATAATTTTTTAAATAGCCTGATTCGTCAGGCTTTTTTATGCTTAAATTATTGAAAAAATAAAACAAGAATATCCAAATGAAATATAGTTTTTTATGCGCACTGTATCGCCAGAATAGACAAAAAACCTTTCTCACTGCACTACTTTACAGCTTCCCAACATGGATAGATATTTTTTTCTATATCAACCAAACAGCCCATTGGCTTGCATGGTCCCCTGCTGCCAATACCACATTCTACCGCCTGATTCATAGTGACTATTTCTGGCTCATTGTCAGCTTTAACCTGCTTCCGTTGTTATTTCTATTCTGTCTACGACAAACACAGCTAATACTAGCTTTAAAAATATGGATAGGTCTTGCAGGTAGTTTCTTTCTAATTCATGCTTTTTACTGGCCAAGCTATCCTATAACCATGCTTTTGATTATTTCATTTAATCTACCTTTTTTAAATTTACGCAATAAAGAACTCATGCACACTTACATCAACCCGATGCCATGACTCTCAAGTCACCTTAGGACATATCTTGCCATTGGGTCTAAAGACGCATCGATTAAAATAAGCACACACTTGGCTGGTATGGGTTGAATCATGGTACAGATTTTACAAAAACGGGCGCCTGCGCTGACGATTCGTGCTGGCCATCTGGCACGTGAGCTGATTCTGCAACAAGGATTACAACCTGAACAGGTCGATATTATCCCCGGTGCTGCGGGTGGCCCAAAAGGAATCGGGATTCAGGGTCTGGATCAGGCGATTTTTGGCGAGTTTTTCCCACGTGCCCCACAACGGCGTACTCTCGTTGGTTCCTCGATTGGTAGCTGGCGTTTTGCCAGTATGGCTGCACATGGGGCTCAACAGGGAACCGAGCGTTTAGCTGAGCTGTATACCAACCTTTATTTCCATAAAAAAATGACCCGCCAGGAGGTCAGCGAAGTTTGCCGCGGCATGCTACTCGACCTGGTACAAGGCAAGGAAAATGATCTGGTCAATCATCCGGATTATCATCTCGCTGTGATTTCAATTAAAGCCAAGCACATTTTCCAGAGTGACAAAGCGCTGCCTTTGCTGGCTTCTGTAGCCGGAATTGTCGGAACGACTGCTGTCGCACGTAAACACAGCCGTCATTTTATGCAGCGTGTGATTAGCCAGCCGAATATGGGGGAACAATTTCAAATCGCGGAAGATGGATTTACTACACATTATCATGCCCTGACCGAGCAGAGTGTATTGTCCTGGCTGATGGCCTCGGCGTCGATTCCCGGGGTAATGGCAGCGGTGAACAATATTCCAGACGCACCGCAGGGTTATTACCGCGATGGTGGCCTGATTGACTATCACATTGACCTGCCCTTTCAGAGCAAAGGCATTGTGCTCTATCCACATTTTACTGACAGCATTACTCCCGGCTGGTTCGACAAGTTATTTAAACGTACCTCAAATCCGGAAAATCAGGCACGCACCTTGTTGCTTTCTCCATCGCAGGACTATCTGCAAAGTTTGCCTTCAGGCCGCTTACCGGATCGTAAGGATTTTACCCTGAAGGGCCTAGATCAGGCAGAACGGATCAAATTATGGAAAGCCTGTATTGCTGAAAGTCAGCGTTTAGGCGATGAATTTCTGGAACTGGTCGAGAAGCAAAATTTTGCTGAGGTCATGAAAGGCTTGTAATTGACCGAGAGTGCCCGATTATTTGTATAATTGCCTTCATTTTGTGAACTGTTGAGATTTATGCAGAAGTTTTTAGTGGTCCTGCAATACCTGTGTCTGGCCTTTGCCGTCTATCTGACTTATAGCGTGAGCATGTCGCTGTATAACCAAGATTTTGTCTTGATGGAGCTGGTCGCTGATATTGGTACGATTCTGATCTGTATTGACTTGGGCGTGTTTTTATTTAGCAGTAAAACCAAAGCAGGCATTACCATGGAAGAATATGCCAAACGACTGGAACAGCCACCGTCGAAACTGGTCTATGTGACACGAAAAATGGGGCATCTGGGTATTTTGCTGATTATTACCAGCTGGATTGTACCGATGATCAATTCATAAAAATCACATATAAAAAACCTCCCGATCGGGAGGTTTTCTTTTAGCAATTAAAGATTACTTTGAACCTTTAATGCCTGCTTGAAGTAGCAACGCACCCAAACCACCAATTTTTTGCTCTTGTGGTTTAGCCGCTTGCGGTTTCTTGCCCTGAGGACGCTCACCTTGCGGACGTGCTTGTTGTGGACGTTTGCCTTGAGGCTTACGCTCACCGCGCTGTTCATTCTCACGACGTGGCTGACGTGGTGCTTTTGCCGGCGCTTCAGAACCTTCAGGACGCATCGACAGATTGACACGGTTACGTTCAGCATCCACATTCAAAACACGTACTTGTACGATTTGACCCGGTTTCACCACTTTATGCGGATCAGCGACAAATTCATTGGCAAGTTCAGAAATATGCACCAAACCGTCTTGATGTACACCGACATCGACAAATGCACCGAAGTTAGTCACGTTGGTGACTACACCTTCCAGTTGCATGCCTTCAGACAATTGCGCAACTTCAGTAATGTCATCACGGAATTTAGCAGTGCGGAACTCTGGACGCGGGTCACGGCCCGGTTTTTCCAGTTCAACCAATACGTCTTGAATTGTCGGCAGACCGAATTTCTCGTCTGCAAATTCTTCAGCATTCACTTGGCGAATGATTTCAGTATTGCCAATGATGTCTTTTACAGTCGTTGCTTTCGCTTCAACAATTTTGCTCACCAAATCATATGACTCAGGGTGAACCGCAGAAGCATCTAGTGGTTCTGTACCATCTTGAATACGCAAGAAGCCCGCAGCCTGCTCAAAAGTACGCTCGCCTAAACGTGGCACTTTCTTCAAAGACTGACGATTGTCAAAACGACCATTTTCCTTACGGAATTCCACAATTTGCTGTGCAATTGATTTATTTAGACCCGCGATATAACCCAAAATCGCTGCTGATGCAGTATTTACATCCACACCCACCGAGTTCACACAGTCTTCAACGACCGCTTCAAGGGTTTTCGCCAGACCGGTCTGGTTTACGTCATGTTGATACTGACCCACACCAATCGATTTCGGATCGATTTTCACCAGTTCCGCCAATGGATCTTGCAAACGACGTGCAATCGATACCGCGCCACGAATCGACACGTCCAGCTCTGGAAGTTCCTGTGAAGCTAATTCCGACGCTGAATACACCGATGCACCGGCTTCAGACACAGACACACGCGTCATTTTCAGATCACTGTTCGCAGCCATCATTTCAGCAACTAAAGCTTCAGTTTCACGGCTTGCAGTACCATTACCAATCGCGATCAGGTCAACATTGAACTCGCGGCATAAGCGCGCCAGCTCAGCCAGTGAACCTTCTTTATCGTCTTTTGGCGCAAATGGATAAATCGTGCTATGTGCCAGTACATCACCAGACTCGTTCACCACCGCCAGTTTTACACCAGTACGGATACCCGGGTCCACGCCCAAAGTGGTACGTGCGCCTGCAGGTGCAGAAAGCAGTAAATGACGCAGGTTTTCAGCAAAGACGTTCATCGCTTCTGTTTCAGCAGCCAGACGTTTTTCAGTCAGCAATGAATGTTCGATCGTTGGACGAACTTTACCGAGCCAGAATAGTTTTGCAGTTTGCTTCAGGAAATCCTGACGCGCTTGTGGCTGAACAGTTTCTAAATTGTATTCAGTTTCAATACGCGCCAGCGGTGCGGCATCTTCACCCTCTACTTTTAAACCCAGAACGTTTTCTTGACGGCCACGCAGCATCGCCAATAAACGGTGTGAAGGCACTTTATTCAAGTTTTCAGAGAAATCGAAATAATCACGGAATTTTTTACCGACTTCTTTTTTCTCATCACTGGCAACCAAACTTTTCAGCACTGCAGTTTTGGCAAAAGTGGCTTTTAGTTCAGTAGTCAGTGCAATATTTTGCGCCCAGTCATCAATCAGGATGTGCTGGATCGCATCAAGCTGGCTTTCAGTATCTGGATAATCGTCATGGCTGAAACCGGCCAGCGCTTCTGCTGGATCTACCGCTTCGGCAAAGATTTTCTCGGCAATCGGGCCTAAACCGGCTTCTTTGGCCTTGAATGATTTGCTGGTACGTTTTGGACGGTACGGCGCGTAAATTTCTTCCAATGCATTTTTGGTTTCCGCTGCATTCACGCGCGCCAACAAATCATCAGACAATTTATCTTGTTCTTTGAGTGATTCAATCACCTTGTCACGGCGCTCATACAAATCACGCAAGTATGATAGACGCGTATCGAGTTGACGTAATTGCGTATCGTCTAAGCCTTGCGTTACTTCTTTACGGTAACGTGCAATAAAAGGAACACTGGCACCTTCATCAATAAGCTTGATGGCAGCTTCAACTTGGTTTGGACGTACGGCAAGTTCTTTTGCCAACTGCTGAACTAAGTCAGTCATCGTGTTTGATCCCACAAGGATAAGTACTAAATGGCATGATTATAAAGACCGGGCCTATAAAATCCACCATTGTTTTTATTAATTTGTCTCAACTTTATATTATGAAGTGCGACAGTTTTCAGCTTTTCTGAATATAGTTTGCATGAACTTTGCTTTTTATGTTGCTCCAAATCATATTTTTTGTCCATTTAGATGTATATATTTGGTATCTATGTCTTGATTTTAACTGCAATATTTGGTGCTTTAGAGCATAGTCAATTAATATCAATGAATCGTATACTCAAAGCATATTTCATTTTTTGTTTATGACGACAATAAAGAATAAAGGAGCATCTCATGAGTTTAGTTGTACCTGCTGAAAAAGCCGATGCCGTACATACCGAAACAGACCGAGTCGAACGCATCTTGGTTGTTGATGATGATGTTCGTCTGCGTACCCTATTGCAACGTTTTCTCGAAGATAAAGGCTTTGTGGTGAAAACTGCACACGATGCCACGCAGATGGATCGACTTTTACAGCGGGAACTGTTTTCTCTGATCGTGCTCGACTTTATGCTTCCGGTCGAAGACGGTTTAAGTATCTGTCGTCGTTTACGCCAATCCAATATCGATACGCCTATTATTATGCTGACCGCGCGCGGCAGCGATTCTGACCGTATTGCAGGGCTTGAAGCCGGTGCGGACGATTACCTGCCTAAACCGTTTAATCCGAATGAATTGCTGGCGCGTATTCGTGCGGTATTGCGTCGTCAAGTGCGTGAAGTACCGGGCGCACCGAGCCAGCAAATGGAAGTGGTCTCATTTGGCCCCTGGTCACTGGATTTATCAACCCGTACATTGACCCGTGAAGGTCAAGTCGTGACTTTAACCACAGGTGAGTTTGCGGTATTGAAAGCTCTGGTTCAGCATCCACGCGAACCGCTCACCCGTGACAAGCTGATGAATCTGGCGCGTGGTCGTGAATGGGGTGCCATGGAACGTTCGATTGATGTTCAGGTGTCACGTTTACGCCGTCTGGTTGAAGAAAATCCGGCGCGTGCGCGTTATATCCAGACCGTTTGGGGGGTGGGTTATGTGTTTGTTCCAGATGGTGCGGAGTAAATTAATACCTTGATTCATGACGGAGTCTGATGGTTTAAGCTCATTTATAGGGTTTAACCTGCGGTTCGCCTTACTTTTGTTTCGACAAAAGTAAGCAAAACCATTGTCATCCGCAAAACTCGACAACCTCCGTCATTCAAGCAATTCTCTCGCAGAAACATCATTGACCATCTTGAGTCGTGCCTCAAACAGTTGCGGATGACCTTAACGTGTATCCAACTACGGGGGAAGCCTCCCCTTTTGAGCAAAAGGACGCAGTGTGAAACTCGACCCCATCGACCCACAAAAATTTACCGATTTTGTTACCTACTCAGAAAAAAAACGCACCCGTGGGGAACGCTTTCTGGACAAGATCAAACCGCGTTCTGCCGCCATGCGTACCACAGTTCTGGTGGTCTTTGTGGTCTGTTTCAGCCTGTTCATGTCTTTGTGGTTCTTCTGGCGTACCTTATTTTTACCTGAAATCCAGCAACATGCGCGCTATCTGGCCATGGAACTGGAAATTCTCAATAATCCCGATCTACGCCTGTATCATAAACAGCAGGAAGTCGATATTGATACCTGGTTAAAAAACCGCGTTGGTATTGAATATGTGACCAATCCGGCAGAGTATCCCACTGTCCGGGAAAAAGTGATTGCAGAATTTTTTACCCGGCAGATCGAAACCAAGCTGGCCAAAGAACTACGTATTGAAGAGGCCACGGTCTATTTCCAGTTTAAACCAAGCCCGCGTATCTGGATCCAGACCCCTGAAATGAATGGTCACTGGGTGCAAGAGCCTTTAAAAACCTATGCCAATTATAGTAATGAGCTGATTCTGGGCTGGTTACTGGGCACGCCGATTATTGTCGGCATTATTATCCTGACCCTGGTGCGTCAGCTCAACCGTCCTTTACGCCGCTTGCAGAATGCCGCCAACAGTTATAGCCGCATTGGTTCAGCACCCTATCTGGACACCAATCATGGCCCACTGGAAATCCGTCAGGTCAATCATGCCTTTAACCAGATGATTTATACCCTGGACCAGACCGAGCGGGAACGCCGCATCATGCTGGCCGGTATTTCACATGACTTGCGCACGCCTTTAACGCGGATTCGTCTCAGTGCCGAAATGATGCCCGATGAAGACTTTCTCAAAGAAGGTCTGATTTATGATGTGGAAGATATGGACGCGATTCTGGATCAGTTCATTTCCTATATGCGCGATGGTTCCGATGAAGAACCACAGGACACCAATGTCAATGTATTGCTTCAGGAACTGGTCAAGCAGTTTAAACCGCTCGATATCCGTTTCAGTCCGCAAGAAATACCGTTGATTCAGGCGCGCAGCATGTCGCTAAAAAGACTGATTGGCAACCTGATCAATAACTCAAAACGCTATGGTTCAGAACCGATTGAAATCTCTGCACATGTCGAGGAAAACCAGCTGTTAATTTGTGTTGCAGATCATGGCGAAGGCATTCCGGAAGACCAGATTGAAGCGCTGATGCAGCCTTTTGTACGGGGAAATTCAGCACGAACCGTCCAAGGCAGTGGCTTGGGACTGGCTATTGTGAAACGGATTGTCGATATTCATCAAGGTCAATTACGCATTCATAATCGCCCTGAAGGTGGACTTGAAGCCATCATCTCACTCCCCTTGAATCAGCTTAACCCAGAGACGCCTCCCCCAGCCACCACACTTGATAAAATCCGCCAAACACTGACTGATCGCTTTTAAGAAACGATCAGTCAGTGAGCAAATGATTTTGTAGTTTTTCTATACAATTCATTTTATATTTCATTAATTCAATCACTTAAAAATCATCATTTTTTATTATACCTACATTTAGCTAAAAAATTAGACCTTAGCCTAACACCTATGCACAATACATTTTTTGAGCGGTACAATCCGTCTCATAGTTTAAGAATTAATGAGAGTTAAAATGTCTTTAGATCGTATCCGTTTAGCCTCCCTACACAACAAAGTCATTAGCCCAGAACAAGCGGCTGAATTCATCAAAGATGGCATGACTGTGGGTATGAGTGGCTTTACTCGCGCGGGTGAAGCGAAGGCGGTTCCTTTAGCTTTAGTTCAACAAGCAAAAGCAAATCCATTAAAGATCACGTTAATTACTGGTGCATCACTAGGAAACGATCTAGACAAACAACTGACTGAAGCTGGCGTACTGGCACGTCGTTTACCGTTCCAGGTCGACAACACTTTACGTAAGGCGATCAACAACGGCGAAGTGATGTTCATCGACCAGCATTTGTCTGAAACTGTTGAACAAATGCGTAACCAACAGCTGAAAAAACCAGATGTTGCGATCATTGAAGCGGTTGCAATCACTGAAGATGGCGGCATCATTCCAACCACATCTGTAGGTAACTCTGCAAGCTTTGCAATCTTTGCTGAAAAAGTAATTGTAGAAATCAATACCAACTTAAGCCCGGCATTTGAAGGCTTACACGATATCTATATCCCGTCATACCGTCCAACGCGTCAAGCGATTCCTTTGACTCAAGTGGATGAGCGTATCGGGACACATGCGATCAACATCGATCCAGCAAAAATTGTCGGTATCGTATTCAACAATGACTTGCACGACTCACCATCTACAGTGACTGCACCAGATGATGAGACGCAAAGCATCGCCAATCATTTGATCGCTTTCTTTGAAAAAGAAGTGGCTGAAGAGCGTCTACCGAAAAACTTAGGTCCATTACAGGCGGGTATTGGCTCAATTGCCAACGCAGTATTGACCGGTCTGAAAGATTCGAACTTCGAAGACTTGATCATGTACTCAGAAGTACTACAAGACTGTACCTTTGAATTGATTGATGCAGGCAAAATGAAGTTTGCTTCAGGTTCTTCGATTACCCTGTCTGCTAAATATGGCGAGAAAGTATTTAACAACCTGGAACAATACAAAGACAAACTGGTATTACGTCCACAGGAAATTTCGAACCATCCTGAACTGGTACGTCGTTTAGGTATTATCGGTATCAACACGGCACTTGAGTTTGATATTTACGGTAACGTGAACTCGACTCACGTCTGCGGTACCAAAATGATGAACGGTATTGGTGGTTCAGGTGACTTCGCACGTAATGCGCACCTGGCGATCTTCGTGACCAAATCTATTGCGAAAGGTGGCGACATCTCTTCTGTAGTGCCTTTTGCTTCACATATCGACCATGCGGAACACGATGTAGATATTCTGGTAACTGAACAAGGTTTGGCAGATCTTCGTGGTTTAGCGCCACGTGAGCGTGCCCGTGCAGTGATTGATCACTGTGCACACCCAATGTATCGTGATGCCCTGAATGATTACTTTGACCGTGCTTCTGCAAAAGGCGGCCATACGCCTCATCTGCTTCGTGAAGCGCTGTCTTGGCATTCAAACTTCGAAGAAAATGGTCACATGCTGGCTGTTGAAGCTGCAGTAAAAACTGCATAATTGACTGCATTCGAAAAACGCCCTACGGGGCGTTTTTTTATGGGATTTTTATCTTTCTTGAATAGCCATAAGCAGACTCTCTGGACAAAATCATCAGGCTATCATTCATATTCTCGTCCAATCTTCATGCTGCCAATATGCTGTAGAAATCCCCTTCTGATGCTCAAGGACTTTAAATTCTGATTCTTCACCCTCATACTTAAACACAAGAGTAAATTAGAGACATGACATGCGCGTAGATATCTGGTCAGATGTGGTTTGCCCCTTCTGCTATATTGGTAAAAAACGTTTAGAAGCAGCTGCACAAGAAGCAGGCATTGAACTTGAAGTGCATTGGCACAGTTACCAGCTCGACCCTGAAGCACCAGTGCGCCAGGAAGTGTCCAATTCTGAGCGTCTGGCACAAAAATATGGTCGTAGCGTAGCTGAAGTCGAAGAAATGCAGCGTAATATTGCCGAGATGGCCAAAGCTGAAGGCATTGAATTTAACTGGGAAGGTGCCAACTCAGGCAATACTTTCAATGCGCATCGTATTATTCATCTGGCGCAAAGCAAAGGTTTGGGTACTGATGCACAGGAAGCTTTCTTCTATAGCTATATGACGCAAGGCTTGGCCATTGGAGAGCGTGAAACACTAGAAGATGTCGCAGCACGTATTGGCCTGAATCCGGTCGAGGTCGATGACTTACTGGACTCTGATGAATTTTCCGATTTTGTCAAATTTGATCAGGAAGTGGCACAGGATCAGCTCAAAGTGACTGGTGTACCTTTCTTTGTTTTTGATCAACGTGTGGCCTTGGCAGGCGCGCAGCCTAAAGACGTGTTCTTGCAGGTTTTTGAGAAAGCGCTGGAGACTGCAGCAGAAAATCCGGCTGAATAATACTCAACAGAGAGTTGCAGTACGCCTAGGCAATCGAACTCAGAAAATTTATAAAAACATCCCCATTTCAGATGGGGATGTTTTTTGCCTGTCATTTACACTCATTGACTTAGTCGACCAGAAAACTAATTTTTAAATTTACACGATATTCCGTGATTTTATTTTCTTTGATGACCACCTTCTGTTCATTGATCCAGGCACCTTGTACATTTTTGATGGTTTCTGTGACTTTTTGAATACCGGTTTGAATCGCATCTTCAAAGCTTTTCGTACTGCTTGAATTAACTTCCACCACTTTTGCAATTGCCATAATGAAACTCTCATTGTAAACATGAATGAAAATCCATCTTAGTTCATTCCCACAGGATTGCAGCAGCGCGTAAACAAGCGACAGCAAAAACTTACATGGATTGAACAAAGCTTTCATCTGAGCAGATGAAAATCTGTTGACCTTATTTTGGCAGTTCATGGTATTCAAATTTCCATTGTGACTAACAACCATAAAAGCCCCATAAACAGCTGAAACCCAGACTAGAGCAAATACACTAATATATTGTTTTGTAGAATAATTTTTCTAATTTTTTAGGTGCTGCTTTTGCCGAATCTATCATTTTCTATTCAGCCTTATTTGCTATGATTTCACCCGAATCAAGTTTAAATACTCTCCCCTCTGTTCAAGTTGTTGAACACCCTGATATTAAAGGTCGTCCCATGAATGCTCTTAAATTTGCTTTCGCAGCAACTGTTATGGCTTTTTCTGTTCAAGCATCAGCGCAAATGGCACAAGTGGTTTATCTGCCAGACTTTCCGGCAAGCAAAGCACCTGCTGAAACTGTAAATACAGAAACTGCAACGCCGGCAACTGAAAAAACTGCTTAATACCCAACAAGTTTTTATGCAAACAGGCTGATTGATTCAGCCTGTTTTTTTATATCGATTTAATTTAGCTGCTCTCTGAAGAAAATCTGTATTTTAAAAATTATCGATCATTTCATATTTTGTTATTTTCCATTGATATTGATCGCTTTTTTGTCATTAAATTTACTAGTTTATAAATATAAAACAGTTAAAATAAATCACTATTTCATGTGATCTACGCATATAATTGTAGCAATATAAAAATACTCATAATACAAAAGCATTGTTATGAACAGACTTCAGGCATTGGTGCAGGGCAAAATTTCACCTCAGTCCATTTCTATTGATTTTCTGATTGAAATGGCAGAACGCCATACAGATCCTCATTCTGCTGAATACAAATTAATCGAGTTGGCGCTGAATATGGTGCTGGCCCAAACTTTGGATAAAGCGCTAAAACATATCTAGAGATATAAAATGAACGCTTTAAAAAAAGCACACTTAGTCAAGGAATTACATGAATTGATCCAGCAACTGGAGCATCAGGCTCTACCTCTGTACGACGTGGCCCGTTTCAAAAAAAGAATTCGTGATATCTTTAATCTTTGTGATGAACCTATTTTTAAAAATCAGATTTTAGCGTTTAAAGCCCAGACCCAGCCTGAACTTGCTGCCTATCAATTTTCCGCCAGTACCCCCTATCATCTAAGTTTTTGTGGTTATTTCACTGAAATTCCAGCTCTGGAAAAGGCACTGTATACCCAGCCAGATATAGGCTGGGCAATTCTACATCATCCTGAGCGTGGCTGGCAGGTCTGGCTAATTCCGGCACCGAAGCATCCTGCACTAAACAGTGAATGGAATGAGTTACAACAATGTTCTATCTGGCTGTCACAGCAACAATTGACAACCGGTCTGCAAGCGGCTCCTCCATTGACTGTACCGGCCTTATCCCTGAATGAAGCAGAAGCTAGCTTAAAAGCGGCGGCAACGACTCGATATCATCGTGGCCGACAAAAAGCAAAAATCAACTCATTAAGCTTAAATCATTCAGATGAACCACACATTCAGATACAGGCCACGTCTGAGTATCTAGATCATCCATTACCCACTGAAACTGCGATTGTGCAGGAAAAAATTATTGTCCCAGAAGTGATCGATTTTCCCACCGAGATTCAACTGGGAGACGTGATTGCGCAGGTTCAGCCTTTGACTCCGGAAGATACCAATCTCCAGCGGCTTTGTGCTTTAGAATTGGAACCTGATGTCGGGCATCCAGCCTATCTGGATATTGTGCTGTATTATGCCGCAGAAGATCACTGGCAGGCACGCCAAGTTTATTTGGTGGAGCAGCTGAATCTGCAAGGCCAGTTTATTAAATATCTGATGCTTTTGGGTGCATCAAGTCAATTACAGGCGCACTATTGTATTGAGCATTGGTTGAGTCAGCATCAGTATCAGGCTGCTGCGATTAAATCGCTGTCGTGGCCTCAATTAAGTACAGGTTTCACGCAATTGCATCTGTTGTCAAAAGCCTATTTGCAACAAGCAGAAATAGTCTGGACACAACCCGATTATTATCCTTATATTCCGGCAGATTCGATTCAGAAACAAAAATTTATCTCATTTGAGGAAGCCCTTGCGGATTTCTCTACACCGATACTCTTATTGCAAGAACATCAGCGAATACGCGTGATTCATGGTGAAAAACGCCTGTCTCTCGCAGAGGATGAACTGGCCTATCCATCTATCTTGCTGCAACGTGATCAACAGCTAAACTGGCAAAAAATTCACACGATTATTTTAATGATGTCGCAACCCATTCAGGTCATGGAGCTTTATCAGGCAATTCAGACTCAAATCATTGAATAATTGCTGTTATTTTGTAGCTTTAACTTGCTTTTTATCGCTATATTTAAGAAAACTACAGCTGAATAAAAGAATACAAGAGTAATAAATATCTCATGCAAATAAATCGAATTACTCAGATCTTCCTGCTCTCTCTTGGCATGGGAATCAGCAGTAGCATGTCTTGGGCAAATTCAGTAAAAGATGCTTCTTCAGACCAGGAAAAAAACTCGGAGAGTGTTGAGCCGGCACGTTCAGGACTGCTGGATCAAATTCCGCGTTTGATTGATGCAACACCAACCATTCTTCCAGAGCAGTCGAATACCGCCATCGTCCCGCCAACGCTAGAAACGGAAAATCATTCATGGGCCGATCAGAAACAGAAAAGCATCCGAGAATGGGCAGATCGTACTGCGCATAAAATTGATAACTGGTTTGGTGAAACTGATCCGGATCAGCCGGCTGCCGCCACACTGCGTGTCATTTTGGATAATCGCTGGGATGAATATGAGGGCTATGAGATTAAGCCCCGTATCCGTGGCAGAATCAAACTTCCCACCTTAGAACAAAAGCTGAGTCTGGTCTTCGGTGATGACAGTCTGGACAATGAATTAGACAGTAATGTCGCGATTACCAATGAAAATCCGGCAACATCTGGAGATAAGCGTCTCGATACCAAGCGCGCACGCCAGGATAACAGCTCATTCGCCTTACGCTGGTCGGAATGGTCAGACCGGATTCCTTTTGAAACCGATCTGGATCTAGGTTTACGCTCCGGAGATGATATTTACCTGCGCGTCAAAGCCAGTAAAGATTGGACACTGGAAAATGACTACTTTTTTCATGCCGAACAGATTTATCGCTACGGGATTCAAAGTGAAAACTATTTGCGTACCAATCTGGAACTGATCCATGCCCGTCCCAATCAGGCATTTTTTTCCAATCAGCTCAGTCTGACCTATGCAGATGATCAAGATGATGATCTGACCTGGGACAACTATACCTTTAGGCAACATCAGTTTTTTCAGGACAACCGTTTTAGCTATGGTATTTATACTGGCGGTTATCTAAATGACAAGGATCTGCGTCTGAATCGCTGGGGACCGTATGTGTCCTGGAGACAGCCTTTTTTACGTGAATGGTTTTTTGTCCAGACCGACCTCAACTATCTGAATGATCATCGCGAAGATCGTGATCACTATGTTGGTGCTTTGGTGCGTTTAGAGGCATTGTTTTAAACTCAAGCGCGGTGCAAAGCTAAAAAATCCCTCCGTAGAGGTAATGCTGATCAGTTAAGGAGTTTAGAAATAGACTCTTTAACTTTTTAGTCGTTCACGACGGAGTCTTAAATTTATAAATCAAATACTTAAAAATAATTTGTTACTTTGGTTTCGCCCAAATGAGAAGCGAAGCTTCGCAAGGAAGGCATCTTGCGGAGCAACACTCCTCACCGCAAAACTCGTCAGCCACCATCGATTAGTAAATTTGTCGCAGAAACAATCATTTTTAAATCTTGTGGTGCAATACACCTCATGCCTCAAACAGTTGCGGATGACTTTTCTATCTATCAGATATAATCATGAATTTGAAAAAGAAAATGCCAGTCAATTCCTTAACTGACTGGCATTACTCCGTAGAGGGATTTTTTAGCTTAGAGCATCATGTGTTAAGCAAGCAACAAGCTATTGATACGCTTCACATACTCAGCAGGATTTTCTGGTAATCCACCTTCTGCAATCACCGCCTGATCAAAGATCACATTGGCCAGATCGTCAAACTGCGCTGAGCCATCCAGTTTTTTCACCAAAGGATGTTCCGGGTTGATTTCCAGAATCGGCTTCATATCCGGTACAGGCTGACCTGCATCTTTCAGCATACGGATTAATTGTGGAGATAGTTCCCCTTCTCCAGTCACCAGACAGGCCGGTGAATCGACCAGACGCGTAGTCACGCGCACTTCTTTGGTCTTGTCTTTGAGTGAATCAGTCAGCTTCTCGACCACCGGTTTAAACTGGGCTGCGGCTTCTTCAAGTGCTTTTTTCTCTTCAGCATCCTGAAGATCGCCCAAATCAACTGCACCCTTAGACACGTTTTGCAACGGCGTGCCATCGAACTCATTCACAAAGTTCATCGCCCATTCATCTACGCGTTCGGTCATGAGCAGAACTTCAATGCCTTTCTTCTTGAACAGTTCCAGCTGCGGTGAATTCTTTGCAGCATTCAGGCTGTCTGCAGTCACATAATAGATGGCTTTCTGGCCATCTTTCATGCCTGCTTTATAGTCTGCCAATGACGTGCTGACTTCATCATTGTTCGAGGTTGCATAACGCAGCAGTTTCAAAATACGTTCACGGTTGGCAAAATCTTCACCCAGGCCTTCTTTCAACACTGAAGCAAATTCCTGATGGAAAGTCTTGAATTTTTCCTGATCTTTTTCATCTTCAGATTTGGCCAGATGATCCAGAATCGTCAGGATACGGCGGGCATTCCCGTCACGGATGGTTTTCACATCGCGGCTTTCTTGCAGTAACTCACGGCTGACGTTCAGTGGTAAATCGGCACTGTCTACCACGCCTTGTACAAAACGCAGGTAATTCGGAATCAGATTATCCGCATCATCCATAATAAAGACGCGTTTCACATACAGCTTGATACCAGCTTTGGATTCGCGGGTGAAAATGTCATGTGGGGCTTTGCTTGGAATATACAATAACTGGGTATATTCAGTACTGCCTTCCACCCGGTTATGCGCCCAGGCCAATGGCGCCGTGAAATCATGGCTTAAGTTTTTGTAGAACTCGACATATTGTTCTTCAGTAATTTCAGACTTGCTCCGTGTCCAGAGTGCGCTGGCCGAGTTAATCGCTTCCCACTCATCAGTCTTGACATACTGGCCACCTTTCGGTGTTTCCCCTTCAGCTGCTTCTTCTTCCTGCCAGACTTCTTTTTGCATCTGGATTGGCAGGCTGATGTGGTCTGAGTATTTATTGATGATCTGTTTGACTTTATGGCTTTGCAAATAGTCCAGCGCATCGTCACGCAGATGCAGAATAATATCGGTACCACGACCTGCTTTTTGAATTTGTTCAACTTCAAATTCACCAGTACCGCCACTAATCCAGCGTACACCTTCAGATGCATCTGCACCGGCACGACGTGATTCTACCGTGATCTTGTCTGCCACAATAAAACCGGAATAGAAACCGACCCCAAACTGGCCAATCAGCTGGGCATCGGCCTTCTGGTCACCGGTCAGTTTAGACATAAAGTCTTTGGTGCCCGATTTGGCAATGGTGCCTAAATTATCAATAGCTTCCTGTTCGCTTAGACCAATTCCGTTATCTGAAATGGTAATGGTCTTATTCTCTGCATCAAGGCTGACACGAACACGTAAATCCGGATCATTTTCATAAAATTCGGGATGATTGATCCCTTCAAAACGCAATTTGTCACAAGCATCCGAGGCATTCGAAATCAGTTCGCGCAGAAAAATTTCAGGGTTTGAATAAAGCGAATGGGTCACGAGATGTAGTAACTGAGCCACTTCAGCCTGGAAACTATGTTTTTGTGCGTTAGACTCGCTCATTAATCACTCCTTTTATTTTAAATACAGGTCAATACTGTTGCCTATATGAATGGAGTGAGTTCCTCAATTTTCAATAGTCAGTGGTATATTTTTTCACAAGATATTTTTGAGCACTTGATCTGGCAGGGTTTTAATCTTTGCCAGACCGACTGTCAGACTTAATAAGGCCCAAGCTTATAAATGCGCTGAAACTGCAAGTCCAGTTGCTGTTGACGCATATTATAGACTTGGTTCAGGCAAGAGACCGATTCCAGACACTGGTCGCGAAACTGCAACCATTTGACCTGATCGCGCTGTATCACTGAACGCGTGCCCATGGGAACCATACGCCGTAAGATATGATAGCTGGTACTCATTTTGACATCGGCATCATTAAGCAGACGATGTTCACAAATGGCTTTTTCGGTCACGGTTTCAGCTTTCTGACAATCAAAACTTGCGGCATAGGCAGGTGCGACCAACAGGCCGCAGAAGATCACAATACTCTTCATTAAAAATCTCATGCTGATCTTCCTTATTATTCAATTATTAAGTCGTATTCAATTAATATTTACTTTATTCGTTTTAATATATTTGAACATTGCCAATCTGCTCAATTTCAATAGGTTATAAATCGTTGTTATTTTGAAAAAAAGCCTCATACAAGATGAGGCTTTTGGAAAACCAATCCAGAAAAATGCAAGCTTAGAATTTATAGCTATAGCCGACTGTATATACCCAAGGATTTACCTTTAATTCACCCAAGTCGACTTTTGTACCATCAGGCGTTGTCAAAGTAAGATCTGTTTCAACTTGAGCGTAGCGAACATCTGCAAATACACCCCAGTTTTTAGCATCGGCTGGCTGGAAGTTAAAACCAACCTGACCGGCTACACCATAAGCGACATCTGCATCAAGCTTATGACCTGGTAATGCAATTTCCTCATCCCAAGGAACTACAACAGTAGCGCCAACACCAATATACGGGGTAAAGCGAGTTGAATTTTTAAAATTATATTTAGCAGTAATCGTTGGTGGTAAGTGCTTAAACTCAGCTGTTTTCTCACCAAAAGCTTCAGTTGCAACATCATGCGTAAATGGCGTTGCTAAAAGAACTTCTACTGACAGAGGTGAATTTTCAAAAAAATACTCAACAGATGGAGTAAAACCAATTTCATTACTTACTTCTGCTTTTCCAGCAATATTCAATGTCCCGTTGTCGTCATTCTGTGGCGCCAAAACAGAACCACCAACTTTCACTTGCCATTGGCCAGCCATTGCCGATGCAGAAAGACCCATTAATGCAATTAGAGCAGCTTGCTTTAACATTTTAAAATACCCCACTGGAAGAAATAATTATTAAGAAAATAAATCCTAATTAATAATAAACACGAGGGAAAATAATATGCAATAAGGATTATAAAACTAATTTTTAATTATTATTTAACATACTGATTTAAAAAATAATTTATTTTAAATTGACTAGATTGGTTGGTTTTAAATATCAAGTATATTAATCAGATAAACATGTATTTATTCAGAGCAAAACAATCAGGTTTATATTAATTTTTATTTAAACATATATTTTAAATACATCTTATTATTTATTTTAAATCCAGATAAATCTGCTCCAATAGATATCAGAGCAGATTGAAATTGACTTACAGAACCATGGCTGCAATCCAGCCAAAGATGATAAGCGGAATATTAAAATGAATGAAGGTTGGAACCACACTATCCTTCATATGGTCATGCTGACCATCCATATTCAGACCGGATGTTGGGCCTAGAGTTGAATCTGACGCTGGAGAACCGGCATCACCCAATGCTGCTGCCGTACCAATAATGGCAATGGTTGCTGCGGGGCTAAAACCAAACTGGATACACAGCGGCACATAGATAATCGCCAGAATGGGAATGGTCGAGAAAGACGAACCAATGCCCAATGTGATCAGCAAACCAATCAACAGCATCAGAAATGCGGCCAGTGCCTGACTATTACCAATCCAGTTTACTGATGCTTCAACCAAGGTTGGTACCTGATTAGTCGCTTCAATCACCGCGGCAAAGCCTTGTGCCGCAATCATGATAAAGCCAACTAGCGCCATCATGCGCATACCGGTAATGATCACATCATCCGCTTCTTTCCATTTAAAGATCCCGGCACAACTCAGGATTGCGACACCGACCAGACCGGCCAGAATCATCGAGTCTGAATAAAGCTGTACCGCCAATGTGGCAATAACTGCAAGGCCGGCCATCCAGATGGTAAATTTGGCAATCTGCGGTTTAACCTGCTCAGCCACACCCAATTCAGCGGAAATACTTTGCTGTTCCTGGACATGAATATCTTGATATTGACGTGGTTTGCGATAGCTAATAAAGATCGCCACCAATAAGCCCACAAACATACCGAATACTGGAATTGCCATCGCAGATGGAATCTGGTCATAGCTAATTTCAAATCCATATGGCTTACCAAAAGTATTGATGTTATGACCCAAAATGTCATTCAGGAAGATGGCACCAAAACCGACCGGAATCAGCATATAGGTGCCTACCAGACCAAAGGTCAGCAAACAGGCAATCAAACGACGGTCGAGCTTTAAATGGTTAAATACAGTCAATAATGGTGGAATCAGGACTGGAATAAAGGCGATATGTACCGGAATCACGTTCTGGGAAAATACCGCAGCAATGGCTACTGTAAAAAAGATCAGATATTTCACCCGGTTTTGTGCTTTAAAATCAGCCTCACCTTTTAAGGTGTTGATCATTTTATACGCCAACAAATCCGGCAAACCTGAACGTGCCAACGCCAAAGCAAATGCACCTAAAATACCGTAAGCCAAGGCAATTTTGGCACCGCCGCCCAAGCCATTGTTAAACGCGTCCAAGGTTCCCTGAAGGCCAAGACCTGCCAGTAAACCACCCGTAACAGCACCAATGACCAAGGCAAAAACCACAGGTACACGTGCCAATGAGAGTCCGAACATGACTCCAATAGCAGCAAGAATTGCGAACATAATGAATCGGAATAGAGAGAAAGCGGCTATTTTATCAGAAAATTCGGATAAAAATTCCGCCACTTTTCCTTTCAGCAGTCATGTTCAGTGCTGAGGCTGATTAGACGACTTCAGCAGATTGACGCTGAATAAAGTGATCAATTAATTGAGCCACTTGTTCTGGCTGGCTCAGAATTGCCCAGTGATTGGCGTCCAGTTCCACTTTAGAGAAATTATCGACCCATTTTGCCATCTCATCGACCAGATCAGGCCCGACAAACTGGTCATATTTCAGTACAATCGCTTGTACCGGACAGATGGCAAAGCGCTGCCGTGGTCGGGCCAAACGCGGTAAAAAATTGGCCCGATACAGGTTTACCCCATACTTGCCATCTTTGACGATCTTCGGGTTCAGCGGCAGATCGTCCCGTCTTTCTAATTGCCGGACAATCTTGGCCCAGCGCTGCGGATTAAAAAAATTCCAGGCCAAGGGGGCTAGTAAAGGCAACTGAAATACCGCGATATACCAGGACTTGCTCATTTGCTTTAAAAATTTTGCTTTGTCTTGATTGAACTGCTCGCGCATCCAGAAAGCAGCATGATCCAGACAAGGGCCAGACAGCGTGCTATAAGACAGAATTCGGCCTTTGAATCTTAAATCTGTGACAGATTCCCAAGACTGAATTGAACCCCAGTCATGCGCTGCCAGATGAAAACCACGATTCGGCAATACCTTGCTCACTACCTCTTCCAGATCCTGACTTAAGCGTGCCAAGCGGTAATCCGAGATTTTTTGAGGAATACTGGACTCACCTGCGCCGCGCACATCGTAGCTCACAACAAAATAATCCTGACTCAAATAAGCAATGACTGGCTCCCAAACCGCTTGATGATCGGGGTAGCCATGAACCAGTACCAATGCCGGCCGTGTGGGCTGTCCGTAAGTTTTAACGCAAAGACGCTGCTGATCCGTGGTATCGACCCATTGCATTTCCATGTTTTGATCCTGTTGTTGTTATTGACCGCATAGTTTATAAATCGGAATAATTTATCAATGCCAGCGCATTTTTGTTGCTCTAGTATGCATAACTACACAAGAAAAAAGAATGTCAGCATGAGCCTATTCCAGAAAATTCAAAAACTGCCTTTGGTTTCAAAATTTATTCTGAACCGCTATGCCCCCTATCGTGGTGCAGGCATCGAAATTGATAAAATTGATTTTAATCATTATCACATTCGGGTCAAAATGCCACTGACCCGTAAAAACCAGAATATTGTCGGCGTCCATTTTGGTGGCAGCTTATATTCAATGGTCGATCCATTTTATATGCTCTTACTGATGCATCATTTAGGGCCGAAATATATCGTCTGGGATAAGGGCGCGAGTATCCAGTTTTTAGCACCGGGTCGCGGCACCGTCTTTGCTGATGTGCGCATCTCTGCTGAAGAAGTCAGTACTATTATTGACCTGACTGCTGACTATGCACCGGTATATCGCCATTACCAGCTCAATATCTATGATGAGGCTGGCGTTCGAATTGCCGAAGTACAAAAAACGGTTTATATCCGGCGCAAACAAAGCAAAGGAAAAATTCAAAAAACTGAATAAGGTAAAAGCGCCACATGGGCGCTTTTAGATCTGAATCGATTTAAAGTCAGTGTAGACTTAACGACGGCGGTTATCCTGTTCGATCGCAGCACCTGCGCCACCACCGATTGCACCACCAATCGCAGCACCAGCATTCCCACCGAATATGCTTTTACCTACAGCTGAGCCTACAGCACCGCCGACACCACTATAGGTCGCATTACGGTTTGAGCCACCTTGGGACTTACTTCCCACGGCTGCGCCTGCACCACCACCGACTGCAGAACCAAGACCACCCCCGACACTATTACCTACACCACCACCGACTGCACCACCTAAGGCGGCAGCACCGATACGCTGCTCATTGGCAGACATACTTTCACAACCTGCCAGCATAAAGGTGGAGAGAGTTGCAACTGCCATCACACCCATTAATTTTTTCATGACTTTGGCCTTCCTTTTCATACTTTAATTTAGCTTATCTTCATTTTATAAAACTAAAACATGGAGCGTGTTACTTCTCTCGGTATTCCTGCTGAGTTTTGTAAGTATCAATGGATTATTCCGCTGTTTAGCCTTTAATTAGCTTTTAATTTTTATGTATTTAAGACAAAAAAAGACGCCCGAAGGCGTCTCTTTTTTAGCTTTAACTTGAATTAGAATTCTTCGTTAAATGCTTGACTTAAAGCTTGATCAACATCAGAGAAGTCATTGTGCAGTTCAAATTCTGCAGCTTCTGCTTCTTGACGACGACGCTCGAGATGGTAAGCCAAACCTGTACCCGCTGGGATCAGACGACCTACAACCACGTTTTCTTTCAGACCGCGTAAGTCATCTTCTTTACCTGTTACAGCCGCTTCAGTTAACACACGTGTGGTTTCCTGGAACGATGCAGCAGAGATGAACGAGTCAGTCGAAAGCGACGCTTTGGTAATACCCATCAACAGACGTTCAAACTTCGCAGGGAACTTGTTTTGTGCAAGAACTGCTTGGTTTTCTTGTACAACACGGATGTAATCCACTTGTTCGCCTTTGATGAAGCTGGTATCGCCACCATCAGTGATATCCACTTTACGCAGCATTTGACGTACGATGACTTCAATGTGCTTGTCGTTGATTTTTACACCTTGCAGACGGTATACGTCCTGAACTTCGTTCACGATGTAGTTGGTCAACGCCACTTCACCTTTCAGACGTAAAATGTCATGCGGGTTCTGTGGGCCATCAGAAATGGTTTCACCACGGTTCACATGTTCGCCTTCGAACACGTTAATGGTACGCCATTTCGGAATCAGCTCTTCGTAAATCTCAGAGCCATCATCCGGTGTAATCACCAGACGGTTCTTACCTTTGGTTTCTTTACCGAAGCTCACAACGCCCGATACTTCTGCAAGGATTGCATGCTCTTTCGGCTTACGTGCTTCGAACAAGTCAGCTACACGCGGTAGACCACCGGTAATATCACGGGTACGTGAAGATTCTTGTGGTACACGACCAATAACGTCACCGACACCAATCGTTTCGCCATCACGGACAGAAAGAATGGTGTTTTGTGGCAAGAAGTAGAACTGTTCAGTGCCTTCAACTGTGTCTAACACTACAGCAGGACGCAAATCTTTACCTGACGCAGGACGTGAAGTCACTGGCAAGATTTCGATGGTTGACATACCTGTTGCATCATCAGTTTTCGAAGTCACGGTCACGCCATCAGCGATCTGGCTGAAACGCACTTTACCTGCAACTTCTGTTACCAATGGATGTGTATGCGGATCCCAAGTCGCCACGATACCGCCTGCTTCTACAGCTTCGCCATCTTTTAGCAAGATAGATGCACCGTAAGGCAGTTTATAGCGCTCGCGCTCACGACCTAAATCATCCGCAATACCGATCTCACCTGAACGTGAAGTCGATACCAAGTGACCTTTGGCATGTTGTACTGTTTTCACGTTGTGGAAACGCACTGTACCCTGGTTACGAACTTGTACGCTGTTTGCAGCAGACGTTCGGCTTGCAGCACCACCCACGTGGAAGGTACGCATAGTTAACTGTGTACCTGGTTCACCAATTGATTGAGCTGCCATGACACCAACAGACTCACCCGGGTTCACCTGATGACCACGCGCCAAGTCACGGCCGTAACATTTCGCACATACACCGAAAGTAGACGCACAGTTTACAACCGAACGTACTTTAATTTCGTCGACACCTTGGCTTTCGATAAACGTCGCCAGTTTCTCGTCAATTAAAGTATTACGTGGAAGCAGAACTTCGTCTGTACCGACACGTTTCACATCTTCAGCAACCACACGACCCAATACTCGTGCACCCAAGTTCTCGATGACATCGCCACCTTGAATGAATGGTGTCATTACTAGACCGTCGAAGGTGCCACAATCTGGCTCGGTAATCACCAAGTCTTGCGCAACGTCTACCAGACGACGCGTCAAGTAACCAGAGTTCGCAGTTTTCAGTGCTGTATCGGCCAAACCTTTACGCGCACCGTGTGTCGAGATGAAGTACTGTAGTACAGTCAAACCTTCACGGAAGTTCGCTTTAATAGGCGTTTCAATGATCGAGCCATCCGGCTTCGCCATCAAACCACGCATACCCGCCAACTGACGAATCTGAGCTGCCGAACCACGGGCACCCGAGTCAGACATCATGTAGATCGAGTTGAATGATTTTTGCTTCTCGTCTTCACCCTGTTTGTTTTTAACAGTCGTGAAAGACAAGTTGTCCATCATCGCTTTAGCAACCTGGTCATTGGTACGCGCCCAAATATCGACCACTTTGTTATAACGTTCGCCGGCAGTTACGAAACCTTGTTCGAACTGTTGTTCGATTTCACGAACTTCAGCTTCCGCTTTACCAATAATGACTTGTTTTTGCGGTGGAATAACCATGTCTTCCATACCGACAGATACACCTGAACGCGTCGCCTGACGGAAGCCTAGGTACATCAATTGGTCAGCGAAGATAACAGTATCTTTCAGACCCAATTTACGGTAGCAAGAGTTAATTAACTTAGAGATGTTTTTCTTGGTCATCTCAACGTTAATTTGCTGGAAATCCATACCTTCAGGCACAACTTCCCAAAGTAGGCAGCGACCAGGTGTGGTATCTACAATAATGGTTTGATGTTCACGGTTGCCATCTTCATCGATGACAGTCTGGTGTACACGTGCTTTAACGCGAGCGTGTAGATCAACCTGACCTGTTGCCAGTGCACGGTTTACTTCGTGAGTATCCGCGAACACCATGCCCTCACCTTTGGCATTGATTGCATCACGCGTGATGTAATACAAGCCCAAGACAACGTCCTGAGACGGCACGATGATTGGCTCACCGTTCGCTGGAGACAAGATGTTGTTGGTCGACATCATTAACGCACGCGCTTCTAACTGCGCTTCAAGTGTTAATGGTACGTGTACCGCCATTTGGTCACCATCGAAGTCGGCGTTAAACGCAGCACACACGAGTGGGTGTAGACGGATCGCCTTACCTTCAATCAGGATCGGTTCAAATGCTTGAAGACCTAGACGGTGAAGTGTTGGCGCACGGTTCAACATCACTGGATGTTGACGGATCACGTGAGCAAGAACGTCCCAAACTTCTGGCGTCTCGCGCTCAACCATTTTCTTCGCAGCTTTAATGGTGGTTGCTTGACCAGATGCTTGTAGTTTCGCGAAAATGAATGGCTTGAACAGTTCAAGTGCCATTTTCTTCGGAAGACCACATTGGTGCAAACGCAGGTTTGGACCAACGGTAATGACCGAACGACCTGAGTAATCGACACGTTTACCCAATAAGTTCTGACGGAAACGACCTTGCTTACCTTTGATCATATCTGCCAAAGATTTAAGCGGACGCTTGTTTGAACCGGTAATTGCACGACCACGACGACCGTTGTCTAACAATGCATCGACAGACTCTTGCAACATACGTTTTTCGTTACGTACGATGATGTCTGGCGCTGCAAGGTCAAGAAGACGCTTCAAACGGTTGTTACGGTTAATCACACGACGGTAAAGATCGTTCAAGTCAGAAGTCGCGAAACGACCACCTTCAAGTGGTACCAACGGACGAAGGTCTGGTGGCAGAACTGGAAGTACAGTCAACACCATCCATTCTGGCTTGTTGTTCGAATCGTTGAATGCTTCCATCAACTTCAAACGCTTAGAGGCTTTTTTCAGCTTGGTTTCTGAAGTTGTCACAGGAATTTCTTCACGAAGACGCGCAATTTCAGCTTCAAGATCGATGTCTTTCAACAAGTCTTGAACCGCTTCAGCACCCATTTTCGCTGTGAATTCATCACCGTGTTCTTCCAACGCATTGAAGTATTCTTCATCGTTCAGAAGCTGGTATTTCTCAAATGGTGTCATACCAGGATCGGTAACCACATAAGATTCGAAATACAATACGCGTTCGATATCACGTAGCGTCATGTCTAATAATAGACCGATACGGCTCGGCAATGATTTCAAGAACCAGATGTGTGCAACTGGAGAAGCTAGCTCGATGTGACCCATACGTTCACGACGAACTTTCGCAGTTGTTACTTCAACGCCACATTTTTCACAAATGACGCCTTTGTATTTCATACGCTTGTATTTACCACACAAGCATTCGTAATCTTTTACTGGACCAAAGATTTTGGCACAGAATAAACCATCACGTTCAGGTTTGAACGTACGATAGTTAATGGTTTCTGGCTTTTTAACTTCACCGTGAGACCATGACTTAATCATTTCTGGTGACGCAAGACCAATACGGATGCGGTCAAACTCTACAGGAGCATGACCGTCTGAATCCGTCTTTTTGCGCATGATATCGAGCAAGTCTTTCAATTTTTTTCTCCGTGTGTCGAGGAGATTTTCACTTCTCGACTGGGTCACAAATATTGTTTTTAACTGAATTGGGAATCCCAAGAATCCCCCTAAATCCCCCTTTATAAAGAGGGACTTTCCCCTCTTTCTTAAAGAGGTGAGAAGCACTGCTTCGCAAGGGAGATTCAATGGAACTAATTAGTCACCATTTTTCAGTTCAATGTTGATACCTAAAGAACGGATCTCTTTGGTCAATACGTTGAACGATTCAGGCATACCCGGGTCCATATAATGGTTACCATCTACAATATTCTTGTAGATACGGGTACGGCCTTCAACGTCATCCGATTTCACAGTCAGCATTTCTTGTAGCGTATATGCTGCACCGTAAGCTTCTAGTGCCCAGACTTCCATCTCACCGAAACGCTGACCACCGAATTGTGCTTTACCACCCAGCGGCTGTTGCGTGACTAGAGAATAAGAACCAGTTGAACGCGCATGCATCTTGTCATCAACTAAGTGGTTCAGTTTCAGCATGTACATATAACCTACAGTTACTGGACGGTCGAAACGCTCACCAGTACGACCATCATATAATACTGTCTGACCAGTACTTGATAGACCTGCAAGTTGTAACAATTCTTTGATCTGACCTTCTTCAGCACCATCGAATACAGGTGTTGCCAAAGGCACACCAGCACGCAAGTTACCAGAAAGTTTCAAGATTTCTTCATCAGTCAAGCTGTCAAGATCTTCTTGCTCGCCACCAACTTTGTTATAAATCTTGTCCAGGAAATCACGAAGCTCAAGTACAGTACGCTGTTCTTTCATCATCTTGTCGATTTGATCGCCAAGACCTTTGGCAGCCATACCTAAGTGAGTTTCAAGAATCTGACCCACGTTCATACGCGATGGTACGCCCAGCGGGTTCAGTACGATATCAACAGGTACACCATTGGCATCGTGTGGCATGTCTTCTACCGGCAAGATGTTTGATACAACACCCTTGTTACCGTGACGACCGGCCATCTTATCACCCGGCTGGATGCGACGTTTTACCGCAAGATAAACTTTAACTACTTTCAATACGCCAGTGGTCAGCTCATCGCCTGTAGAAAGTTTGCGTTTTTTCTCAGCAAATTTCTCGTCAATTTCGAAGCTCTTCTCTTTCAAGAACACTTGAATTTGCGTTAGACGTTCAGCGATTGCTTCATCAACCGGTTGAATTTCAAGAAGATCAACAAGCTCTAAACCAGACAACACGTCTTCAGACAGTTTGTCGCCACGTTTAGTGGTACCGCCACCATTCGACTCTTGACCGTTCAACAAACGAATTACACGTTCACGTGCTGCTTCTTCAAAGATCTTGAACTCTTCTTTCAAGTCTTTACGGTAAGCATCAAGCTGAGCTTTTTCAATTGCTTGAGCACGTTCGTCTTTTTCAAGACCATCACGTGTAAACACTTGAACATCAATCACAGTACCTTTGGTACCAGATGGAACGCGTAAAGATGAATCTTTAACGTCAGCTGCTTTTTCACCGAAGATTGCACGAAGCAATTTTTCTTCCGGCGTTAGCTGCGTTTCACCTTTAGGCGTCACTTTACCAACAAGAATATCACCTGCTGTTACTTCAGCACCGATGTAAACAATACCTGATTCATCAAGTTTAGAAAGCGCTGCTTCACCCACATTCGGGATATCGGCCGTGATTTCTTCAGCACCAAGCTTAGTATCACGTGCGACACATGACAATTCCTGGATATGAATCGAGGTTAAACGGTCTTCTTGAAGTACACGCTCTGAAAGTAAGATCGAGTCTTCGTAGTTGTAACCGTTCCAGGTCATGAATGCGACGCGCATGTTTTGACCAAGCGCTAGCTCACCGCCATCAGTCGATGGACCATCAGCTAATACGTCACCACGACCCACTTTATCGCCCAGGTTCACCAGAACTTTCTGGTTGATACAGGTGTTTTGGTTTGAACGGGTGTATTTGATCAGGTTATAGATATCTACACCTGCCTCACCTGCGATCATCTCTTCTTCGTTCACACGAATCACGACACGAGATGCATCAACAAACTCAATACGACCACCACGCTGAGCGATCACACACACACCAGAGTCATGTGCTACGTTCGCTTCCATACCCGTACCTACGAGTGGTTTGTCAGCGATTAACGTAGGAACAGCCTGACGTTGCATGTTTGAACCCATCAATGCACGGTTAGCATCATCGTGTTCAAGGAACGGAATCAGTGACGCAGCCACAGATACAACCTGCTGAGCAGATACATCCATATGCGTTACTTTTTCCGGCGGCATGCGTACAAAGTCACCTTGGTGACGTACAGATACAACTTCTTCTAATAAATTACCATCAGCATCTACTGCAGAATCGGCCTGTGCAATCACAGTACCCACTTCTTCAATCGCAGACAGGTATTCAATGTCCATGGTTACACGGCCATCAACTACTTTACGGTAAGGCGTTTCCAAGAAACCGAAGTTGTTCGCTTTAGCATATACAGAAAGCGAGTTGATCAAACCAATGTTTGGACCTTCCGGCGTTTCAATTGGACATACACGACCGTAATGCGTTTGATGTACGTCACGTACTTCAAAGCCCGCACGTTCACGCGTCAAACCACCGGGACCAAGTGCTGATACACGACGCTTGTGCGTGATTTCAGACAACGGGTTGTTTTGATCCATGAACTGAGACAACTGGCTTGAACCAAAGAATTCTTTGATTGCAGCAGCAACAGGCTTCGCATTGATTAGATCTTGCGGAGACAGGTTGTCTGTTTCAGCTTGAGATAAACGTTCTTTAACAGCACGTTCTACACGAACCAGACCGACACGGAATTGGTTTTCTGTCATTTCGCCCACAGAACGAACACGACGGTTACCCAAGTGATCGATATCGTCGACTTCACCTTTACCGTTACGGATTTCAACTAATGTTTTCAATACATCAGTGATATCTTCGTTCGAGAGAATACCTTCAACTTCACGCGACTTCTGGTCTGTACCCACTTCGTAAGGACGACCCAAACGACGGTTGAACTTCATACGACCGACTGGAGACAAGTCATAACGCTCAGAAGAGAAGAACAGGTTATTGAACAGGTTCTCAGCTGCTTCTTTGGTTGGTGGCTCGCCCGGACGCATGACTTTGTAGATTTCTACTAATGCTTCTTCACGAGTGGTCGTAGTATCTGCACGTAGAGAATCTGCAACGAATGAACCACGGTCGATATCATTGGTGAACAGAACATTAAACTGCTTCACGCCGCCTTCTGCAATTTTCACCATGACTTCATGGCTCAATACGGTATTTGCAGCAATCACGTCGCCATCTTTTAATGCGATGTCTTCAGCCGTGATACGCTCATACAAATACTCATCAGGCACTGCAAGTTTTTCAAGACCTGAAGCTTCCATCTGACGTACATGACGCGCGTTAATACGTTTACCTTGTTCAACGATTGCCTTGCCATCTTTATCCAAGATGTCAAATTGTGCCATTTCGCCGCGCAGACGTTCCGGCACCAAGTCAATTTGATAGCTACCCATGTCAAGATATACAGGGACTTTCTCGTAGAACATGTTGAGAATGTTTTCGTTGCTATAACCCAGCGCACGCAGCACCACAGTCGCAAGTAATTTACGACGACGGTCAATACGTACATAGACCAGGTCTTTGGCATCGAATTCAAAATCTAACCATGAACCACGGTAAGGAATGATACGCGCTGAATAAAGGACTTTACCACTTGAGTGAGTCTTACCTTTATCGTGGTCAAAGAATACGCCTGGTGAACGGTGTAATTGAGATACGATTACACGCTCGGTACCATTAATTACAAAGGTACCGTTATCCGTCATCAATGGCATTTCGCCCATATAGACTTCTTGTTCACGTACGTCTTTAATTGACTTCGTTTCACGATCTTTCAGGATCAAACGAATTTTTACACGCATTGGTGCTGCATAAGTTGAGCCACGAAGAATACATTCGCGTACATCAAACTCAGGCTTACCAAGACTATACTCAACAAATTCTAAAGCAGCATTGCCAGAATAACTTTCTATAGGAAAAACTGAACGAAATGCGGCTTGGAGACCGATATCTTCGCGGTTTTTTGGTGATTTGCCATCTTGTAAGAACGTTCTGTACGAGTCGACTTGAATCGCGAGCAGGTACGGAGCATCCATAACGCTAGGCAATTTACCAAAATTCTTACGGATCCGTTTCTTTTCGGTATATGAGTATGCCATCTGGAGTCCTCGGAAAGTGTAAACCAAGCCCGCCTGCAGAACGGGCTCAGAAGGAATTACGCTGGCCGATATGGCCACCACTCTTTACAAATGCTGCAATTTTTAGTGGTATTAAAACGCTTATCAATATTTTTTTACTGAAAAATATTGGTAAACGTTTGTTCATTATGTTTATTTTTAATTTGTATGATTTTTATATCATGCAAACAAAAATCGAGCCGATTATTGTAACGCAAAAAGGCTGATGACCCAAGAGCCATCAGCCAATTTTTGGAGCTGATTATAAAAAAACCGGCTCCCTTAAGCTATTACTTAAGAGTAACTGTAGCACCAGCTTCTTCAAGTTTCTTCTTAAGTTCTTCGCCTTCTTCTTTAGAAACGCCTTCTTTAAGAACTGTAGGAGCGCTTTCAACCATGTCTTTAGCTTCTTTCAAGCCAAGGCCAGTTGCTTCACGAACTGCTTTAATTACAGCAACTTTGTTTGCGCCAAAAGAAGTCAATTCAACATTGAATTCAGATTGCTCTTCAGCAGCAGCAGCAGCAGGACCAGCAGCAACAGCTACAGCAGCAGCAGAAACGTTGAATTTCTCTTCGAAAGCAGAAATAAGTTCAACAAGTTCAAGAACAGTTTTTTCAGCAACTGCGTTTAGGATTTCTTCGTTTGTTAAAGCCATGAGATTAATTCCAAATGGGTATTGAATGATGTGTGTAAGTTTGAGCTTAAGCAGCTTCTGACTCGTTTTTCTCTTGAAGCGCTGTAAGTAAGCGGCCCAATTTCGAAATAGGAGCTTGAAGAACGTTTGCAAGCATAGTAAGCGCTTTTTCTTGGTTCGGAAGATTCGCGATAACGCTAACTTCTTCGCCTTGATAAAGTTTGCCATCAAATGCAGCAGCTTTAAGTTCAAATGCTTTATTAGTTTTAGCGAATTCTTCGAACAAACGTGCAGCAGCACCCATGTCGTCTTCAGAAGTCGAGAAAGCTAAGATTGTTGGGCCAACAAGGTTGTCGTTCAAGATATTGAATTGAGTATCTTGAAGAGCGCGTTTAGCCAAAGTGTTACGCACGATACGTGTGTGAACACCTAGTTTACGAGCTTCAACGCGAAGAGCAGTTAATTGCTCAACAGTTAAACCTTGATAGTCAGCAACAACAGCGGCAAATGCAGTAGAAGCAACTTCAGTTACTTCAGCTACGATCTGTTTTTTGCCTTCGATAAGAAGAGCCATTGTAAAACCTCCTAACGGTGATTTATGTACTTACGCGAAGTACACTCCCAATTCGTTAATCCATCACTGGACTAACACGCGGAGGATGAACAAATCACACCACCGCGTCTACGCAGGCTGGACGATTAAGAGCGAAGCATAAAACTCCCCTCGCCCGCGGTCTTTGACGCTGATAAATTTTCATTTATCAATTCAAAGTTTGCCTAAGTTTGCAAAATACGACGGAGCGTTTCTTGCGTAAGTTTTAAAGCAGTGCTTTAAAACTTACTCAGGGCTTTAAAATTCTGTATAAGTCGAGACTTATTTAGAAACGTTTGCTACATCAACGATCAAACCAGGACCCATAGTTGAGCTCAAAGTGATCTTTTGAATGTATACGCCTTTAGAAGTCGCAGGCTTTAAACGTTTCAAGTCAGCAACAAGTGCTTCAACGTTTGAACGAACAGCTTCAGCAGTGAAACCTACTTGACCGATCGCAGCGTGGATAATACCCGCTTTGTCTACGCGGTAACGTGCTTGACCAGCTTTTGCATTTTTAACTGCAGTTGCTACGTCAGGAGTTACCGTACCCACTTTAGGGTTTGGCATTAAGCCACGTGGACCAAGGATCGTACCAAGTTTACCTACAACGCGCATTGCATCTGGAGCAGCAATTACAACGTCAAAGTCAAGGTTACCCGCTTGGATGCTTTCAGCAAGATCATCGAAACCAACAACGTCTGCGCCTTCAGCTTTAGCAGCTTCAGCAGCAGCGCCTTGAGCGAATACAGCTACACGTACAGTTTTACCCGTACCTGCAGGAAGTGTAGTCGCGCCACGAACAACTTGGTCAGATTTACGAGGATCAACACCTAGGTTTACCGCGATATCCAAAGATTCTTTGAATTTAGGAGCTGGAAGGCTCTCTAAAACTGCAACAGCTTCTTCTAGCGTGTAAACTTTGTGCGCTTCTACAGCAGCTACGATCGCTTTTTGACGTTTAGTTAATTTAGCCATGTCTTAAAGCTCCACTTCCAAGCCCATAGAACGCGCAGAACCAGCAATGGTACGTACACGTGCGTCTAAATCAGCACCAGTCAAATCTGGTTCTTTAGTAGTCGCGATTTCTTCGATTTGAGCACGAGTCAACTTACCAACTTTAGTTTTGTTAGGTACAGCTGAACCCTTCTGGATACCAGCAGCTTTCTTAAGAAGAACAGCAGCAGGTGGAGTTTTCATGATGAATGTGAACGACTTGTCGTTGTACACAGTGATCACGACTGGAATTGGTAGACCAGCTTCAACTTTTTGTGTCGCAGCATTGAATTCTTTACAGAATGCCATGATGTTCACACCACGTTGACCTAGTGCAGGACCAATCGGTGGAGATGGATTCGCTTTACCAGCTGGAACTTGCAGCTTGATATAGCCGTCAATCTTCTTAGCCATTTCAAATTACCTCTGGGTGCAAACGCCGGTGAAGGCTCCCCAATGATTTCAAGTAACGATACCGTTACAACAACAATGCCTGATTTGCACGCAAATCAGGCGTTTTCAACCCAAACCAATTAAACTGATTTTTCGACTTGACGAAATTCCAGTTCAACTTGAGTTGGACGGTTAAATACATTAATGGTCAACGTCAAACGTGACTTTTCGTACTGAACTTCTTCCACCACACCTTTAAAGTCTGTGAATGGACCGTCAACTACGAGTAATTCTTCGCCTGGTTCAAACATCGTCTTAGGACGAGGTGCTTCACCAGTATTGCGTACACGCGCAAGAATCGCATCGGCTTCTTTTTGCGTAATTGGCGCCGGTTTTTCCGCCGTACCACCAATAAAGCCTAAAACTTTCGGACATTCTTTAACAATGTGCCAAGTGTCGTCATTCATTTCCATTTCGACTAGAACATAGCCAGGAAAGAACTTGCGCTCTGATTTACGTTTCTTGCCATCCTTCATTTCTACCACTTCTTCGGTAGGAACCAGGACTTCACCAAAGCTATCGGCAACAGCGCTACGCTGGATTCGATCATTAAGCGAACGCATTACTTGTTTTTCATAACCTGAATAGGCATGAATAATGTACCAACGTTTCATAGCTCTCTTACCCGATAATAAACTTGATTAACCAGCCTAAAATATAATCGAAACACCATAAAACAATGGAGGTAATTACGACTACAACAAGAACTTGCCAAGATGTGGACACAGTCTCTTGCTTGGTAGGCCAGGTCACTCGACGGAGCTCGATTCGTGCATCTTTCAGCAGACGAATAAAGCCTTTGCCTTGATGGGTGGCGTATAATAAACCGAATGCTGCAACGATACAAGCCAAAATCACCCCAACACGCACCCAAATATCATTCGCAGGGGCCCAGTATGCTGGTAAATATTGGTTTACCATCATTGCACCAACCAATAAAATCAAGGCGATAACCCATAGAACCATGTCTAATGGAGAACCAGAACTTACATCTACTGCAGGATTATTTCTTTGAGGAATTGCCGCTTCGCCTAATGCGTCGCGTGATTTTTCATTCGACATTTTTGTACTCGTCGTAGGTTTCGCGACTTATTATATGACCAATTTTGCCGACATCAAGCGTCTTTTTCAAAACTTGGCAGGTCAGGAGGGACTCGAACCCCCAACATTCGGTTTTGGAGACCGACGCTCTACCAATTGAACTACTGACCTGCAAAATAACAAGTTGGAGCCGAAACCCCAACCCGTTTATCTTATTCTATGATTATGCAGTTACTTTAGCAACTACACCAGCACCCACTGTACGACCACCTTCACGGATCGCAAAACGTAGACCTGGGTCCATTGCGATTGGGTGGATTAGCTCTACTGACATCTCAACGTTGTCACCAGGCATAACCATTTCAACGCCTTCTTTAAGCGCGATCGCACCAGTTACGTCCGTAGTACGGAAGTAGAACTGTGGACGGTAACCGTTAAGGAATGGAGTGTGACGACCACCTTCTTCTTTAGAAAGTACGTATACTTCCGCATCGAATTTAGTATGTGGCTTGATCGCACCTGGTTTAGTCAATACTTGACCACGTTGTACGTCTTCACGCTTAGTACCACGTAGAAGAACACCACAGTTCTCGCCTGCACGACCTTCGTCAAGCAATTTACGGAACATTTCAACGCCAGTAACTGTAGTTACTTGAGTATCACGGATACCAACGATTTCAACTGATTCGCCTACTTTAACAATACCAGTCTCTACACGGCCAGTTACTACTGTACCACGACCAGAGATTGAGAATACGTCTTCAATTGGCATAAGGAATGGAAGGTCGATTGCACGTTCTGGCTCTGGAATGTAAGAGTCAAGTGCTTCAACCAGTGCAACAACAGCGTCTTCGCCATACTGACCAGCTTCACCGTTAAGTGCAGCAAGTGCAGAACCGCGGATTACTGGAGTGTCATCGCCCGGGAAGTCATAAGTAGAAAGAAGTTCACGAACTTCCATTTCAACCAGCTCAAGAAGCTCTTCGTCGTCTACAAGGTCGCATTTGTTCAAGAATACAACGATGTAAGGTA
>NZ_VPAU01000008.1:0-22101 GCF_013419095.1 Acinetobacter sp. YH12105 | reverse complement strand
ATAATCTTTTTCGGATTCAATCAATAATTGAACCGCTCTATCTCTGATTTCAGGGGTATATTTTACTTTTTTCATCGGGACATTCTCTCAGAAAGTTTGGTCTCCGACAAACCCGGTACGGTTCAAGGTGTAAATACGCCTAATTGGCTCTTATAGACACGTAAATTTTCTACGGTACTAGGTAATCGGATTGACTTAAAAAGGGCTGTAGTGAGTGCTCTATGCTTGAAATTGTAGAAGTCAATTGCCAGTTCAATCTGCATGATTTTAAAGCTGTCAATCTTGCATTCAAAATGTCTCAAGTAGCTGATACGGCGCCGTAGTGCACTTAAGGAATTCATGTCATGCAATCTAATTATGAAACCAGTTTCGTATTCAGAGATGTAATGAGTAATACCAGTTTTCTCTGTCAGAAATTTCTTGATGTCATGCCGTGTACTCGTTTTACCAATTTCAAAGTATAAATCAATGAAATCGACCTGAGCTTTGATTTGGATATTCATTGCTTTGAAATCGTAGCTATGAATATCAGAGAAAATAACGGTTTCGAGTTGATCAGCTTGATTCGCATTGTCAGCGTATCTTGAGCATAGATCTACATAACTTTGTTCATATGGAGATTTTTTCTCGGTATCTTCTGAAAACTCTTCGATTTCTAAATCGAGTAAAATTTTTTGTAACTCGTCATCATATGGATCTTGTCCATTTCGAACTAGGGTTTCAAATTGATGGTGTGTTAGATGTTTCATAATCATTTCAATATGAAAAAATTAAACAAAAGGGCAGTTGAATAACCGCCCTTTTGGATTGATGGTAAATTACTGAATTAAGTAATTTTCATTCGGAGTGTTGATAAGAATTAATTCCTTACCATTACGTTCAATGCTGTAGGTAATCGATGATTGAGTTTGGTTTACCATCATTACTTTACTGCTAGATAATAGAAGATCCGCGAGATCTTCATGATTAATTAAAGAGCTTTGCATTAATTCGCTCCATTTCTTTGGCATTGTGTAAGTAAGCTTGAATAAGTTCTTCCTCGGTTACATCTACGCCGTTGATTTCAGTGTAATGAAGCATAAAATCAATAGAACTATCAATGAAGTGCGAAAAATGTGGCTTAAATTCATTGACTTTAATCTGAGCAAGCTTTTTTACAGCTCCTAAGATTACAGTTTTCAAGTGTGCATTTTGCGCTTGGTGTGCTTGTTCGTTTAGCATTTCGATTTTCATCGCTATTTCCTTTGTTTAAGTTGAAGGTTGATTAATACGCACAAACTCACGTAGAGCAGGTAGTGCGTACATTGGTTTGCCATCCACTACATGGACAGTGATTCTGTACCCATGTAAAAGACTCGGACGGTATAGATTTTTGGTCAGTCTTCTGTACCAGTACTTTTGTGTCTTTCCTAAATGCAAAGATAAGAATTTGGCTGATTCACTTTGAGATAAAAACATTTCACTAGGCATTTTTAGAAGCCTTATGCTTATGTGCTTCGATCCAATCAAGTACGGTTTGAGATTCCCAAACTGTTAAACCATTGATAGAAAATGGCTGAGGGAACTTATTCTGTTTTACCCATAACCAAAGTGTTTTGCTTGTAATGGGTAATAAGCCACGGCGTTCGGGTTTTGCTTTAAATTTACGGATTTGTCCTGCTGATTTACCTGTTTTACAGATATGGATCTTCTCCGGAGTAGCAGGTGCCGAAGTAATTACATTTGCCTGAATAAGTAGGGAGGTAGAGAGATTCATCTTGAACACCATCAGAGTTGCTAAACTTCATTTCTGATTAGCTACGAGCTAATGGTGTTCTATTATTGTTATTTAATTTTTAATAAAAATAAGTTAATAGGGTTAAACTTTTTGAGTCCGTATTAATTTTGATCATCTAATTCTAAAATTCGGTTTAAAAGAATAATTCCCTGAGTTTTTTCTTCTCCACAGGGTTTTCCTTTTCTTTCTTTAAAGGTTTCAGGTCGAGGCGCAATCCATTTTTTTTCTAATGATGTTAATCGCTGTGGTAACTCATATTCATACTTCGAGCCTTTAAGTTTATCTTTGATTTTTTCCGCTATTAAGGATTTGGTGAGAATTTGATTTGAATCAGCTTGCCAGCACTTATTTGAAAGGTCTTCTACTAATTTTTTAGCCTCGACATAGCTATCACTGACGGTTTTCTTTTTAGTTTTATTGACATTTAATGTGTCTAAATATGTATCTAGTGATTGTTTTGAGATTAAGAGGCTTAGTTTTGTAAGAGTAAACGAAGCGAATATATTAAATCTTTCTAGGTCTCTGACTGTTGTTTGTCTTTGTGTATAGGTGTCTTCCGAAAGATTAACAGGATTTTCTACAATAATGTGCCAATCTTTTAGTTGGGTTGTAATTAAATGAATGTTGTCGGTCTTAACACCTTTTAATAAAACATAATCATATTTATTGGAAATACTGTCTCTTGCTAATGGAATATCAACTTTATCAATCTTATCTAATATGAGATCACAAATGGCATTTTTATAGCATCTATTGGGGGTAACCATTAAGTTGTCACTTTCATTTAGAAAACGAATTCCAATAACTTCTTTATTGGGTAAAGGCTGGTTAGTTTCTTCAACTACTGCAACCGCTACACCATATACATCAAAGCAAGTATGAATTATGCCATCACGTATCAAACGACATAAATTGAAATAATCATCTGTTGTGCTGTGATTAGAAAGCTTTTTAATTGCTTGAGTAATGGTGTAGTTCATAGAGGGTTAAACGACTTTTTGCTTAAACGGGATAATGTTTGGATCATCCAATTCATTAAGTCTTTGCGCTAGTTCTTGTACGGTCGGATTGTAATAACGCATCAGCATTTTTAAATCTTTATGACCGGTAACTTTTGCTAAATCTTGAATTGGAAGTTTCTTCGCAAGGCGTGTAGTAGCTTCATGCCTTGTATCGTGAAAGTTTAAATCAGTAATCCCCAATCTATTACTTACAACAAGCCAAAAATCGTGCGATAGGGCATTTGATCTATCGGAAATGGTTAAAACTTTATCGTTATCTAATCCTTTCATTAATACGAGTAGTTGAATAGCGCGTCTAGAAAGCGGAACTTTTCTTGCTGTACCATTTTTCGTATCGGGTAGAAGTACGTGATCTTCGTATACATTGTACCATTGCATATTGGTGATTTCACTTGCTCGCATTGCAGTTTCTAAGGCGAATAAAAATGCCCAAGCGACTTGTTGGCGTTTAGTGAGCGGTTGATATGTCGCATCGTAATTAAAGCCGAGAAGGATAGTATTAATTTCTTCTTGTGTGATTCGACGCTCTCTATGAGGGGCTTGAGTTGGTTTGGCTACATCCAATAATGGGCTGGTTTTAAGAATACGTAATTCTTGACGTGCATATTTGAATACACCACCCAATACACCTAAGTCACGTCCTACCGTTGAAGGTGACACTTTGGAAAGCCGATCATTTCGAAGCTCAATCATATCTAGCTGATTAACGTCCGTTATCGGTTTCTGCATTAGTTTTGGGTAATCATTCATAAGTTTATGCAGACGAGAAATTTCTTTGTCAGCACCTTTATGCGACGGCGCAACTTCATCTATGTATTTCGTAATTAATTCTCCGAAAGAGATACATGATAACTTTTGAATCTTGTCTGCTTTTTTCTTTTGGTTGGGATCAATTCCTTCCGCAATTTGTTTCTTTATTTCATCACGTTTTAGGCGAGCTTCCTTAGCTGAAAATATCGGGTATTCGCCCAGTGTAGTTGTATTTTTCTTACCATTAAAAGTGTAAATCACTTTCCAAACTTTACGACCGGTCGTAGAAGTGAAGAGATATAGCAATTCACTATCAAAGTTTTTAAGAGTTTTATTGGCAAGGGGCTGAATAGCTTCAATTTGCTTTACGGTGAGCATATATATCTTATCTATGAAAATTTAACTACCAACTTAACTACTTGGTAGGTGGTTTTGGAGTGTTATTGATGGTAATTGTTAGGATGGTAAAATTCAATAAAATATATTTAAAATAATAACTTATGATTAATTTTTAGCTTAATGTTTTTGAGTGTTATTTAAAGTAGATCGCAATCATATGGCGATTTACTAAGTCATTCAGATTTAAATTTCAATCATAAAAAATCCCGCTTTCGAGCGGGATTTTTTATGACATCTTAATGCGATTTATTTAATCCAGCCCATCCGGATTAATGGCGCAAACAGTGACTGATGAATAGTTAAAATAAACTGCATGAGTTTATCCTGATATTTCCACCACAATGGTAATCCAGCTAAATTTACTGTTATTGCAATCAGGAATGCACCCAGCATATCCATCGGAAAATGCACACCGACATAAACACGCGACCACGCTACCAGCCAAGCTGTCCAGATTAGAATTCGTCCCAAGTCTCGCTGCGGTGAAAAATAATAGGCGAAGGCAATCCCGCTAAAAATACTCATATGGTTGCTGGGAAAAGAACCAGTCGGTGCATGTTCAATCAGAGTGCGACCAACATCTATCACAAACGGGCGTGGGGTATTAAGGATCGCAGACAATACTTCACTCATCAATAAGGTAATAGCTGTAAAGATGAAGGCTTTTATAATCCCTGTTTTTACTTCGTAACTACCACGGAACCAGGCAATAGCAAAAATCAGCAAAAAAAGATACACCAGATCATGCGCAATCAGGGAGGCATAGTTGATCATCCAGATTGAGGCTTGGTCGGGTACATTTAAGATATGAAACAGGTAAAGATTCAGTTGGTCAAGGGACATGAGCAGAGAGGACTGGAACAAATGTCCGTTACTCTAAACCGGTCAAACCTCAATTCCTACCTGAGTTTGTATGAATTTGTAGCCTCGCTTTTTAAAGAATATTCACATGATAAAAAACCACTCAAAAGAGTGGTTCTTAAAAATCCGAATAATATGATGAAATCTTATTTAAACTGAATCGCACCATTGGCACTCACCGTCATTTGCGATTCACCCGCAGCAACTTCCTGCTCTGGAACAGCCATATCCGCCGATGCAGCTTTCATCATGGCCATACGCGGTACAGGTTGTGGTGAATAGTTATTGGTATTCAGATTTAAGTTTACCAGTTGATAACTCGGTTTGTTCCAAGCTTGAGTCAGGGCCTGTGCGCGTTGCTGGAAGTTTTTAGAGGCTTCAATCATCAGCTCATTTTCAACTTTTTTGCGCTTTTCGTCTGAAACTTTGAAGTTAATTGACTGGGTCTGGAAGTGCTGTTGTAATTCAGCAATCAGTTGAGACGCCGCTTTAAAATCTTTCGATTCCAGACGAATCTGGGCACGTCCACGCCATTCTTTCAATTTGCGGTTATCATTGTCATAAATAGGGTAAGTGCTTTGTGCGCCCGTCTCGATTTTCACAGTTGGATATTTGCGCGCTGTGGTAATGGCCTGATTCATTAGCTGGTTAATTTGTGTAGCCAATTCAGCTGGCTGTTTGTTGGATTTTTCAATATAAAGCACGGCATGCATTTCATCATTTGAGATTTCACGACTGGCCTCTGCTGAAAGATTCACAACATTGTAATTCAGCGATTCAGCCGGAGCTGCAAATGCGCCTGTGGCCAAGGTAGATGCAAGGATAAAACTGGTAAGTGCTAAGAGACGCATGAAATTGTCCTGTTTTTCTTAAAATTGGCCATCTAAGCCGTTGTTAAAATATTAAATCTCAATTGTGATCTTTTTACGAAATATTTGTGGTAAGAGTGTTAAATTTTCTTTCATTTTACACTCTTACTTGATTTATGTTTATCGTTAATAATTAAGTGCTTAATGGTGGATTTTAAGCTTTTTTGCCTGAATGTTAGCTGTGCTACAAAAAAGCATAAAAGAACCCGCTTTTCTTTCTGCTGTCACACTGTAAGATGATCATTCAGGTTATAGGTTGGTGTGATGTTTTTTTTCGATAAAGATTAGGACAAAATGCAACTGAAAGTTGTTTATTTTCCTGAAAAATTCGGTATCATCCGCCTCCTAGTTATTTAAATACAAACTGCTAGCTAGAACCTCTTTATAAAGCGCCGAGTCAAAGGACCAAACGTCACCAGACTTATTTCTTTCACCCATATCAGAGATGGTAATTCGATATGAGCGTTACTTCTGTAAACCCTGCCACCAATTCCACAAACGAATACTACTTGACTCGCCAAAGTCAGATGGAATCGAATGTGCGTAGTTATCCACGTAAATTACCGTTAGCGATAGCGAAAGCACAAGGTTGCTGGGTTACCGATGTTGAAGGTACTGAGTACCTTGATTGTTTAGCTGGGGCAGGGACGTTGGCATTGGGCCATAATCATCCTGCAGTCATTCAAAGTATCCAGGATACAATTGCAAGCGGCTTGCCATTGCATACACTGGATTTAACTACGCCTTTAAAAGATGCTTTTACTGAAGCACTTCTTTCTTATCTTCCAGGTGGTCAAGAAGAATACTGCTTGCAGTTCTGTGGCCCATCCGGTGCAGATGCAACAGAAGCAGCCATCAAACTTGCGAAAACCTTTACCGGTCGTAGCTCGGTGATCAGCTTCTCTGGTGGCTATCACGGTATGACGCATGGTGCATTGGCCATGACCGGTAACCTGTCTGCGAAAAACGCAGTTAACGGTTTGATGCCAGGCGTTCAATTCATGCCGTATCCGCATGAATACCGTTGCCCATTGGGTCTTGGTGGTGAAGCGGGTGTTGACGCTTTAACGTATTTCTTTGAAAACTTCATTGAAGATGTAGAAAGCGGCGTGACTAAACCGGCAGCTGTGATTCTTGAAGCAATTCAAGGGGAAGGCGGTGTGGTAACTGCACCTGTGAAATGGTTGAAGAAAATCCGTGAAGTGACTGAAAAGCACAACATCGTGTTGATTCTTGATGAAGTTCAAGCGGGCTTTGCACGTTCAGGTAAAATGTTTGCCTTTGAACATGCGGGCATCGAACCTGATGTGGTGGTGATGTCTAAAGCTGTTGGTGGTAGCTTGCCGCTCGCAGTACTCGGTATTAAACGTAAGTTTGATGCTTGGCAGCCAGCAGGTCATACCGGTACGTTCCGTGGTAACCAGTTGGCAATGGGTACAGGTCTTGCAACGATCAATACCATTAAAGAACAAAACCTGGCGCAAAATGCCCAAGAACGCGGTGATTTCCTGCAAGCTGAGATTAAAAAATTAGCTGCCGAATTCCCATGTATTGGTAACGTGCGCGGTCGCGGTTTGATGATTGGTGTTGAAATTGTGGACGAGCGCCAAAAGGCAGATCACATGGGTTCTTTACCTGCTGATGGTCAATTGGCAGCAGCGATCCAGACGGCATGTTTCAACAATAAATTATTGCTTGAGAAAGGTGGTCGTAACGGTACGGTAATTCGTTTACTTTGCCCATTGATCATCACGCATGACGAATGTGTTGAAGTGATTGCTCGCTTTAAGAAAGCAGTTGCTGAAGCTCTTGTTGCAGTTCGAGGCGCATAATTCATGGTAGATTTTGCAGAACATCGTAAAGCTTTACTTTGTAATGATGCTGCATCCATCGCTGACTATCAGTCAGCCATGGATCAAGCGACCAAAGCGGTTGCAGCATGGTTGCAAAATGACAAAATGTACACGGGTGGCAGCATTAACGAGCTGCGCAGCGCGATTGCGTTTAATCCTTCTAAACAGGGGTTGGGTGTAGAGAAATCTTTAGAGCGTATGGTTGAGCTTTTTCTGAATAAAAGTTTAAAAGTTCATCATCCGCATTCGCTTGCGCATTTGCATTGTCCAACCATGGTGACCAGCCAGATTGCGGAAGTACTGATTAATGCAACCAACCAGTCAATGGACTCATGGGATCAAAGCCCGGCCGGTTCACTGATGGAAGTTCAGTTAATCGATTGGTTACGTCAAAAAGTAGGCTATGGCGCAGGCCAGGCAGGCGTATTTACCTCTGGTGGTACACAGTCTAACCTGATGGGCGTACTGCTGGCACGTGATGCTTGCATCGCGAAAAACTGGAAAGACGAAAACGGTAAGCCGTGGTCGGTTCAGCGTGATGGTATTCCTGCGGATGCGATGCGTAATGTCAAAGTCATCTGTTCTGAAAATGCACATTTCTCTGTGCAAAAGAACATGGCGATGATGGGCATGGGTTTCCAGTCTGTAGTGACTGTTCCTGTGGACGAAAATGCGCGCATGGACATGGACGCACTTGAGAAAACCATGGCGCACCTTCAAAACGAAGGCAAAATCGTGGCATGTGTGGTGGCAACTGCAGGTACAACCGATGCAGGTGCAATCGATCCACTGAAGAAAGTCCGTGAAATCACCAACCAATATGGCGCGTGGATGCACATCGATGCAGCTTGGGGTGGTGCTTTAATTCTGTCTAACGATCATCGCGATATGTTAGATGGTATCGAGCTGTCTGATTCGATTACGCTCGATTTCCATAAGCATTATTTTCAGACCATTTCGTGTGGCGCGTTCTTGCTGAAAGACGAAGCAAACTACCGTTTCATGCATTATGAAGCGGAGTACTTGAACTCTGCCTATGATGAAGAACATGGTGTTCCTAACCTGGTGTCGAAGTCACTACAAACCACGCGTCGTTTTGATGCCTTGAAATTGTGGATGACGGTTGAAGCATTAGGCGAAGAGCTTTATGGTTCGATGATCGATCACGGTGTTGGTTTGACGCGTGATGTGGCAGATTATATTAAAGTGACTGACGGTCTGGAGCTTCTGCTTGAGCCACAATTCGCTTCTGTGCTGTTCCGTGTGGTTCCAGCGGGCTATCCGGTTGAACTTTTAGATACACTGAACCAGAACGTGGCAGATGAGCTGTTTGCACGTGGTGAAGCGAATATTGGTGTGACGAAAGTCGCTCAGGTTCAATCCTTGAAAATGACGACTTTAAGCCCGGTTGCAACGCTGGATAACGTGAAGAACTTGCTGGCACTGGTGCTTGCAGAAGCGGATCGTATCAAAGATTCAATTGCTGATGGTACTTATACGCCACCCATTGCATAAGTGATGGTGGTGTGAAAAAAGGAGATCGAAATGATCTCCTTTTTTTATTTTTGAGTCATAGAATGATCAATTCTATAGGTAGATTCATCAGAAAAATACCGAGTATATGTACTTATTTTAAGCTGTTATAAAATCGTCATCTAATTATGTAATGCTAGGGAGCAGGATTTATCCTGAGTTCAGGTTTATAAAAATTGTTACATGTCATTGGTCTAAAATTTTTTATTGAAGTGAATGACAAAAAGAACTTAATCATTGAAATCCATAAAAATTTAATCAAGAAAAAACTGCTAGATTAAAAATCACTAAATCGTAATAAAGCTGTAACTTATCTGTCATATTCTAAAATCAAAATGCAGGTATCGAAAGAAGTACAAAACTGAATAAAAAGTGGCGTACTCCAAATTGTATAAATGAGAGAGATACTAGAATGCGCTTTACAAATATAGCTTTAGCATTGGCATTAACAGGGGCAGCTGCTGTAACGACTGCACATGCAGCTCGTGACACGATTCAAATTGCAGGTTCTTCAACTGTACTTCCATATGCCAGTATCGTGGCGGAAGAATTCGGTAATACCTTCCCACAATTCAAAACACCAGTGGTCGGTTCTGGCGGTTCGTCAGGTGGTTTAAAGCAGTTCTGTAATGGCGTGGGTGATAACACCATTGATATCGCGAACTCTTCGCGTCAAATCAAATCTACCGAGCTGGCTGAATGTAAAAAGAACGGCGTTAACCAAGTATTAGAAATCAAAATCGGTTATGACGGTATCGTATTTGCTTCAAATGCTAACAAGGCTGCTTATAAGTTGCGTCCACAGCATGTCTTCGCTGCACTTGCTGCACAACTTCCATCAAATGGAAAAATGGTAGCAAACCCGTATACACGCTGGAACCAAATCGATAAAGCACTTCCGAATGAGCCGATCACGCTGGTGATTCCTGCTTCGAATCATGGTACGCGCGAAGTGTTCCAGGAGAAAATGGTGGATGCAGGTTGTGAATCGTATGCTGCAATTAAGTCTCTAGACAAAGATGCCAAGAAAAAAGCATGTACCACATTCCGTAAAGATGGCCGTGTAGTTGAAATTGCAGGCGACTATACCGAGACACTGGCACGTTTGAAAACTTCTCCAAGTGCAGTCGGTGTGTTTGGCCTGGGCTTTTATGACCAGAACCGTGACCGCTTACGTGTTGCAACTGTGAACAATGTAGCACCTTCTGAAAAAACGATTTTGAATGGTGCTTATCCGGTATCACGTCCATTGTTCTTCTACGTGAAAGGCGAACACTTGAAATCGATCAAAGGCTTACCACAGTTCACTGAATACTTCCTGAACAAGAAGGTATCAGGTAAGGGCTCTAAGCTGGAAAAAGCAGGTCTGATTTCAATGTCTGATAAAGAACGCGCAGCAGTCCTTGCAAATTTCAAGGCTGGTAAAGCGGTCATTGTAAAATAATCGATGATTTTGAAATCGCTGGTGGTAGGGTCAACCTACCATCGGCTTTTTGCGATAAACAAGTTTTTTCAAACCATGAAAATTGAGAAAACAGTGGAGAATACATGAATCTGCTACTTATAGGTGTGTTATTGGCCATTATGGCCATAGCCTATCAAATCGGATTAAGTAAAAGCCGTAACTTAGCAGGTAAGGGAAGCAATTCTGCAAACTTACACTCGCGTCCCGGATATTATGGTGCACTGGTGGCACTGTGGTGTGGTATCCCTGCGTTTTTAATTTTGATTGTTTGGAATATGGTTGAGCCAAGTTTTCTGGAGCAAGTGGTACTCAACCATTTGCCGCAGGATATTTCGGCCAATCTGGATCCGGCGAGTCTGGGCGTTGTTGTTGATCGTGTTCAGGCACTTGCCTCAGGTTTCGGTGTCAGTGATACACCTGCAGCCTATGAACTGGCCGCAGCAGAACAGTTAGCTAAATTTTCGACCATTGGGACTTTTGCCAAATTGGCAGTGGTGATTTCGGCTGCACTGGCAGGTCTGGTCTGGGCCAAAAAACGTATTAGCCAGGAATTCCGCGCACGTAACCAAGTCGAGAAAATGATGAATATCGGCTTGGCATTGTGTTCGGGCGTGGCAATTCTGACCACGCTCGGGATTGTCATGTCGATGTTTGGTGAGGCGATGCGCTTCTTCAGCTTCGTCAGTCCACTGGATTTCTTCTTTGGTACCGAATGGAACCCGGGGTTTAGCACTTCTGGCAGTGCCGAGGGCAGTTACGGTTTATTGCCACTGCTGTGGGGTACGCTCATGGTCAGTGCGATCGCACTTTTGGTTGCGGTACCGGTCGGTCTGATGATTGCGATCTATCTGGCAGAATATGCATCACCGCGCTTCCGCTCTTGGGCAAAACCGACCATTGAAGTGTTGGCGGGTATTCCTACGATTGTTTATGGTGTCTTTGCCTTGATGATCATCGGTCCATTTCTTAAAGCCATGGGTGCCATGGTCGGACTCGAAATTAATGCCACCAGTGCGCTGACCGCGGGTCTGGTGATGGGCATCATGATTATTCCATTCGTATCTTCTCTATCCGATGACATTATTACCCAGGTGCCACGTGCCTTACGTGATGGTTCTCTGGGGCTAGGTGCAACCAAATCTGAAACGATCCGTCAGGTGGTTTTACCTGCAGCTTTGCCGGGTATTATTGGTGCCTTCCTGTTGGCAGCATCCCGTGCAATTGGTGAAACCATGATCGTGGTACTTGCAGCGGGGAACAGTCCGCAGCTGCATGCCAATCCACTTGAAGCCGTATCTACGGTCACCATTACCATCGTCAATCAATTAACAGGTGATACCGACTTTGCCAGTCCGCAAGCACTTGTGGCCTTTGCCCTGGGACTGACCTTATTTGTGATTACCCTAGGTTTGAACATTGTTGCACTGATCATTGTGCGTAAATATCGTGAGCAATACGACTAATGAGTACTTCAAATACAACGCCTGTGGATCAGCGTGTTGATCCATCCGTCGCTGCCGAGCTGCGTGAAAAGCGTAAGAAGACCATTCAAAGCTCTTTGGGGCGACGTCATCGTAAAGAAAAAACATTCCGTCTATTTGGTTTCTCTGCGGTATTGGCCGGTCTGTTCTTTGTGGTATTGCTCTTCGGCAGTATTTTATCCAAAGGTTTGCCTGCCTTCTGGCAAAGCAGCATGAGTTTGCCGATTCATTTCGATCCGGCCATTGTAGAGATTGGTCCAAAACCCAAGCCAGCTGCGGGGGAGTCTCCGGCGCAGTTTGAAGAGCGTATGATTGCCTGGCAAATGGATGTCGGCATGGTGGACTGGGATGCACTGATCATCAACGGCATGATCGCCAGAGACAGCAAGCTGGAAAGTCAGCGTGATGAACTGGGTTATTTATATACTAGTTCTGAGGCTTATCGCTTACGTGACATGGTCATGAATGATCCAAGTCTGGTCGGTCAAAGCACAGAGGTTAAAATTCTGGCAGATGCCAATGTCGATGTCTGGCTGGCGGGTAATATTGATCGCTCGTTACCAGCAGAACAGCAGCAGCTCAATCCTGAAGTACGCCAGGTGGCGGACGAGATGAAAGCCTCAGGTGTAATCGAAAACAGTTTCAATACTAACATTTTTACCAGTCCTGACTCGCGTAGTTCACCGGCAACGTCAGGTTTGGCAGGCGCTTTCATGGGCTCGCTGTTCATGATGATGATCGTGATTTTTATCTCGATTCCGATCGGAGTGGCATCTGCGATCTATCTGGAAGAGTTTGCGCCGAAAAACTGGATTACCGATATTGTCGAAGTCAACATCAACAACCTGGCAGCAGTCCCATCGATTGTGTTTGGTTTGCTGGGTGCCGCGATCTTTATTGGCTGGATGCATTTACCGCTATCGGCCCCTCTGGTCGGTGGTCTAGTGCTGAGTCTGATGACTTTGCCAACTGTCATCATCACCACACGTGCATCGCTTAAAGCGGTTCCACCTTCGATTCGTCAGGCAGCGTTGGGCTTGGGTGCTTCACGACTGCAAACGGTTTTCCATCATGTCTTGCCATTGGCTTTGCCGGGTATTTTAACTGGTGCCATTATCGGGGTCGCGCAGGCATTAGGTGAAACCGCACCATTGTTATTAATCGGGATGAGTGCTTTTGTTGCCAGCGTTCCAGCCACACCATTTGATCAGTCTACAGCGTTACCTGTGCAGATTTTCTTATGGCAGGGCAATGAGTTACGTAACTTCTTTGAAGGGCGTACCGCAGCAGCAATTATTGTACTTCTGGCCATGATGATCAGCTTGAACAGTCTGGCCATCTGGTTACGTAAAAAGTTTGAAGTCCGTTGGTAATAGGGGCAGAATCATGAACACAACTGTTATTCAAAACTCCTTAAAAAAGGATCAATCCGTGAATCCACAACAGACACAATTCACTAATGATGAGGCTACACAAAAGCCAGCAACATCGTTTGTCTCCCAATTCGATACGCAAAGTAGCAGCAAAAAAGATGAAAAGTCGACAAATGTGAAACTGAGTACATCTGATGTGCATGTGTACTATGGTGAAGCGGAAGCGATTAAAGGCATTGACCTGAACATTTATGAAAATGAAGTGATTGCTTTTATTGGGCCATCAGGCTGTGGTAAGTCAACCTTTCTGCGTACCCTAAACCGCATGAATGACACCATTGACAGTTGTCGTGTGACCGGTAAAGTCATGCTGGACAATCAGGACATTTATGATCCAAACCTGGATGTGGTCTTGCTACGTGCTCAGGTCGGTATGGTGTTCCAGAAGCCAAACCCGTTTCCAAAGTCTATTTTTGACAACGTTTCTTACGGCCCGAAATTACATGGTCTTGCACGTGATAAATACGATCTTGAAGAAATTGTCGAAGGCAGTTTGCGTAAAGCCGGGTTATGGGAAGAAGTAAAAGACCGTTTGAATCAGCCGGGAACAGGTTTGTCAGGTGGTCAGCAGCAACGTTTATGTATCGCGCGTACCATCGCAGTTTCGCCTGAAGTGATTCTGATGGATGAACCATGTTCTGCGCTGGATCCAATTGCAACAGCAAAAGTAGAAGAGCTGATTTCTGAGCTTTCAACTCAATATACCATTGCGATTGTAACCCACTCCATGCAACAGGCAGCGCGTGTATCTGACCGTACTGCGTATTTCCATCTGGGTGATTTAATTGAGGTGAATGCGACCGAAAAAGTCTTTACCCAACCAGATCATCAATTGACTGAAGCTTATATTACAGGGCGTTTTGGTTAATACGATTTTAAAAATAAATCTTTTAAAACAGAATCTTAGGATTCTGTTTTTTTTGTTATGTTCTATAAGTTTTTTAAAATTTATAATGACAATGCAACAGACCCCTGAATTTAAAGAAAAAGCTAAACTGACGCAAATCGCGATGAAAGATATGTTCTATGTGCTTTTTGGAACGGCTTATATGCATCAATATTTTGATTTAGTGATGGTGCTGTTCAGTATCATATTAGCCTTGATTGTCCCTTATGAAGGCTTGTTCATTACTTCACAAAGTCAGGGAATGACCAACTATCATCGTTGGCTCTATGACGTGTTTGTGATCGTGAATACTTTCTTGGGCTTTGTGATTTTTTATATGTTAAAGCATCAAAAATATAATACTGAAGTTAAACAAAAATGGCGTGTTTATATTACAGCACATGCTCAATTTAAATTTCATCGTTATCTAAAAGTACAAGAGAAGGGCAAGAAACCATTAATGCATACGCGTTTTGGTGAATACTTCTTTGTGCTTATTACGATCATTTTTTTTATTGCGGTATATTCATTGATGACCCCTTCGGGGACAAGTCATCGAGGTTTTATTATATTAACCTGGTGGCCAATGAATGCTTTGATTATAGCTGTAATCTATACACTTTTATTTATTTGGTATTTTCGTTTGTTCGCGATTCATGAAATTATGAATTAATATAAATTATTGATTCGTCGTGGACATGCTTGGCAACAAGATCAATAAATGCTGTTGAAAAAATCAGAATTGACCTAATCTAAGGATATAAGCCGAATTAAATAGAGAATAGATTTTTTATGTTATTTCATAGTCCGAAACTGCCCGCTGAAATCCGTGTCAGTCATTTAAATGCGCGTATCAATGAACAACGAAAAAAAATAGCGCAAACGACTGGCTCTAAACTGGAGCTTTTGCAGTTGTCACAACAGCTGTCAAAAGAAGCACGTGCACGCAAGAAAACCAATCAAAAAATCTATGTCTTGGACTTTAAAGGCGATATGGCCGCTTCTGCGGTCGAAAGTTTACGTGAAGAAATTACCCTGATTTTATCCACGGCTAAAGCGGGTCGTGACCGTGTTGTGGTGCGTTTAGAAAGCCCGGGTGGTATGGTGCATGGCTACGGTCTGGCCGCTGCTCAACTGGTACGTTTACGTGATGCCGGTTTTCACTTGACCATCTGTGTCGATAAAGTAGCAGCCAGTGGCGGTTATATGATGGCGTGTATCGCAAATGAAGTTGTGTCTGCACCATTTGCGATTGTCGGTTCGATTGGGGTGGTGGCTCAAGTGCCTAACTTTAACCGTCTGCTGAAAGACAATAAAATCGACTTTGAACTCTATACCGCAGGCCAGTACAAACGTACCGTGACCATGTTTGGTGAAAACACCGAAGAAGGGAAGGCCAAGTTTGAAGAAGAGTTACAGCAAACGCATGCTTTATTCAAACATTTCGTAGAAAAATACCGTCCGCAGCTGAATGTGGAAAAAGTGGCAACCGGTGAGCATTGGTATGGTCGTGATGCACTGGATTTAAACTTGGTAGATAAACTGCAAACTTCAGATGAATATTTACTGCACTTGCTAACGCAACATGATGTTTATTCGATCCAGACCCGCAAGAAACCAACCTTGGGTGAAAAGCTGGGTTTACAGGCAGCGCAAATTGCGGATTCATTGATTCCAACCGTAATGAATAAGGTCATGGAAAGCTTAAGCAAAGCCAATGCAAATCTGGTACAGATGCGCGATCCTAAACTCTAATTCAGTTAAAATTGAATATATATTAAAGCTCACTGCGGTGAGCTTTTTTATGCCTTAAGTTATTGTTAGTATACTATAAAAGATCTAATTCAATGCGGCTTTTACTGGCATGCTCACCCTTATTCTTGTTTTAGGTTTTCTGACTATCGCGATCTGTCCGATAGCATGTGCATTGTACGCTGAAGCCAAGTTACAAAATGAAGATCAAAAAAAACTTTTATTTTGGCTGGGTTTTATCCCAGGGACATGTCTCTTTATTCTATATGCTGTGTTAAAGCCAGATGATCCGCCTGTTATTCCATCGAAGGCATGTGGTGTGGTGCAGTCTTATCAGGTGCATAAAACTCGAGGTGGTAAGGAGTTTGAAGGTGTGATTATTCGCTTTGATGGTGCTCAATATAGTCGCCATTTACTCTTCGATCAGCATCTAGAGAAAATGCCGAAAGCTCAAAAGGTCTGCTTTGAATATTTAGATAAGTTCAAATATCCACATTTGTCAGAATCTAAGTTTGTTCAATGGATTGAACCGACTGAAATGCAAAACATCCCTACAGCTAATCGGATAAAATAAAGCATATTTTATTGTTAGAGCAGAAACATGGCTATAGCTGAAGCATATCTTGCAACACAAAACTGTTATTTTAATTACGAGTTTGAAGAATTGAACTTGGATGATTTCCCAGAAGAATTTTCTATTTCTCTACGTGGGATGATGTATAGACATGAAATTCAATATCCTGATGCAAGCTATTTTATTTATTACAGCGAAATGTTGACGGGTAATGAACTGCAAAAAATGAAAGATGACTGGATGCAATATTGCCCACTCCCATAATTGCAGAATATGAATGTAATAGTTGAGTACAAACCTTAATTCAATGAGATTTTGATTTTAAAAGCTCACTTCGGTGGGCTTCTTTGTAAGAGCATGAGACTACCCGTAAATATCGCGCCTAATGTGGCAAGCAAGATGTCTTTATGCGCATCCCAGCTATCACCTTGCTGTCCATTGTAGTTCTCCGCTTCTTCGGGAGATAAGCCAATCGCGATCAACCATTCCAGCCATTCATAGATCATGCTACTGGCCACCACAAACTGAATCACCAGCAGGAAAATGACCACAGGTTTTTGCTGCGGCAACCAGACCTGAAACAGGCGATAGAAAATGGGGTAAAGGAGTAATCCGTAGGCCAGATGAACAAAACGGTCAAACATATTGCGTGACCAATGCATTGCTTCATTCAGATGAAAGCCAAAAATCTGCTCAATCCACTGGTTATAAGGCACATAGGAATACAGATAGTGTGCAGCAATCACATGAACAATCAGGAAAAGGATATATAAATTAAAACTTAAAAAATGCAGCCCAATTTTATATAGACAGACCAGCAGCATGATAAGCATGAAAGCTGTACCGGCCTGATGCAAGAGATAAGCTTCCAGTTCTAAAGGATGAATACTGGCCAATATAATAGCAAGAATTAAAATGCCCAGGCTCGCATAATGCTTGGCGGAAAGTCGCTGCTCAATCATGTCGTTATGATGAAATATCGTTTTTAGAATAAAATACATTATAAATAAAAAGGCGAAGCCTGAGCTTCGCCTTTTGGTCTTATTTTAAATTAGATTTTAGCAATCAGCTCAGCCACTTGTTTGGCCTGTTCAGCAGCATTACCTGTATAAGAAGCAGGTGTCATTTCAGCTAGACGCGCACGATCAGCAGCTGGAACCGCTTCTAACTCGTTACCGTTTACGAAATCAACCATCATGTCGCGAGTCATGGCCTGACCACGAGTCAGGGCTTTTAATTTTTCGTATGGTTTTTCAACGTTGTAACGACGCATTACTGTTTGAATTGGTTCAGCCAATACTTCTTGCGCATTGTCCAGGTCTTCATTGATACGTGCAGCATTGAGTTCAAGTTTGCCGATACCTTTAGCACATGCTTCGAAAGCAATTAAGCTTTGTGCAAAACCAACACCCATGTTACGCAGCACAGTAGAGTCAGTCAGGTCACGCTGCCAGCGAGAAATTGGCAGTTTTTCCCCAAGGTGTGCAAGTACAGCATTGGCAAGACCCAAGTTACCTTCAGAGTTTTCGAAGTCAATCGGGTTTACTTTATGTGGCATGGTTGAAGAACCGACTTCGCCATCTTTTAGCTTTTGCTTGAAGAAACCAAGCGAGATATAACCCCAAACATCACGGTTGAAATCGATCAGAATAGTGTTGAAACGACGCAGGGCATCAAACAGTTCAGCCATATAATCATGTGGCTCGATTTGTGTGGTGTACGGGTTGAAATCTAGACCCAAAGATTCCACAAATGCTTGTGAATGCGCAGGCCAGTTGATGTCTGGATAAGCAGAATAGTGCGCATTGTAGTTACCTACTGCACCATTGATTTTGCCTAGAAGTTCAACATTTTTGAACTGTTTGATTTGACGTGCAAGGCGGTAAGCCACGTTCGCCATTTCTTTACCCAACGTCGTTGGGCTTGCAGTTTGACCATGCGTACGAGACAACATTGGCTGGTCAGCATGCTTTTCAGAAAGTGCAACAATTGAATCAATGATTTGCTGCATAGATGCAACCAGTACATCACGACCGCTTTTCAGCATTAAAGCATGTGACAGGTTGTTAATATCTTCAGACGTACATGCAAAGTGAATGAATTCACCGGCATTTTTCAATTCGTCGATATTGGCAATTTTTTCTTTCAGGAAATATTCAACCGCTTTAACGTCGTGGTTGGTGGTGCGTTCAATTTCTTTGATACGATTGGCATCATCTTCAGAGAAATTGCTTACAATCGCATCAAGCGCTGCATTAGTTTCGCCTGAAAACGCCGGAACTTCAGTAATTTCCGGATGGTTCGCAAGCGCCTGTAACCAACGCACTTCAACAGTCACACGAGCATGGATTAAACCAAACTCAGAAAGAAAGGGACGTAGAGCATCACATTTGCTCGCGTAACGTCCATCTAGTGGAGAAAGTGCAGTTAAAGCGTTCATATCGATTCCTTAGATTTTGGAATTAAACGTAAAACGAAACACGTGCAGTATCAGTTAAACCACCTGAAACTGTAAACGCGCCAGATTCTGAATATCTTTTAGCAACTTGCGTTTGCCAAATACCATGCCCCAGGAGCTGCCACCGAGCTGACGCCACAGGTGCGCCATTTGTAAACCGGTAAAGAGGGAAGCACGGATGCGGTTGGTGTGTCCGGCATCTTTAAAGGCTTCGGCATTGCCACGAACCATGATGCGCGGATTGATTGATCCCGCAGTATCGACATAGGTTTGAGCCAGATTGGCAATGATGCTGGGGTGCAGGTAATTGTTATCGAAAAAGGAAAGCTGTCTGAGAATTTTCTGTTGGGACTGTTCAATAATTTCAACAAATTTGGGATTGCTATAGACCTTCTTTTCTAATTGAAGAAGTGCCATGGCATAGCTCATTGGAAGTTTGGTGCTGGAAAGTTTTGGAATTCTGGATTTTGGCGAAGTATTGAAGGGTTGAATAATGCTGCTTTCTAATGTTTTTAAGCCTAAGGAAATATCGGCCAGTTGATTAAAAAAGTCTAGGGTCTGGGCATTTTCGTTATTGCCGGGACGAATATTGAGACTGGCTTTAATCAACTGTTCAAAATAAAAGTTACCGTTTTCACCAATACTTTGCTGACCACTCAATGCGGTCATATGGGTCAGCTGGGTGGCCTGAAACACACCCGCTAACGCCAAAGCGCGATTTTGACGAGTATTCAACGTTGTGGCTGGTTGAAATGGTAACTCCGTCATGCCGAATTCATCCTTTTATAAAATCAGGTTTAGGTGCATTGGTATGATGAATCACACCACCGCCTAAACAAACTTCACCTGAATAAAACACCACACTTTGACCTGGGGTCACTGCACGTTGTGGTTCATCAAACTCCACACGTACACCATTGGGTGATTCTGAATCTTGGTACACCGTACAGGCTTGATCAGTCTGACGGTAACGGGTTTTGGCCGAGCAACGGAAACCTGTTTCAGGAATATCCTGCTCGCCGGCCACCCAGTCAATCGCTTCACTCCAAAGCATGGTGCTTTGCATCAGTGGGTGCTCATGGCCTTGACCCACCACCAGACGATTGCCTTCGATATCTTTATGTAATACGAACCAGGCACCTTCCGCGACGCCTTTCATTCCGCCAATACCGATGCCGCCGCGTTGACCGAGCGTATAGTACATTAAGCCGTGATGATCACCAACCTCTTTACCGTCTTCCAGCACGATTTTTCCGGGTTGTGCCGGTAAATATTGCTTCAAGAAGTCATTAAATCGGCGTTCGCCAATAAAGCAGATCCCGGTCGAGTCTTTTTTCTTTGCCGTAGCAAGATCTAATTCTTCAGCGATTTTGCGGACTTGCGGCTTTTCAATTTCACCGACAGGGAATAATGTCTTGTTAATTTCACGACCATGTACGGCATGCAGGAAATAGGTTTGATCCTTATTCTGATCAACACCACGTAAGAGTGGTGCGTATTCTTCACCGCGCGAATTGGTCATGGTTGCACCGCGACGACAGTAATGACCTGTGGCAATAAAGTCTGCACCCAAGTTCACCGCATGATCTAGAAAGGCACGGAATTTAATTTCTTTATTACATAAAATGTCTGGGTTTGGGGTACGGCCAGCCGCATATTCTGCTAAAAAATGCTCGAATACACGATCCCAATATTCCATGGCAAAGTTTGCGGTATGCAGTTTAATCCCGATTTTGTCGCAGACGGCCTGAGCATCGGCAAGGTCATCCATCGCCGTGCAATATTCTGTGCCGTCATCTTCTTCCCAGTTCTTCATGAAAAGACCTTCAACCTGATAACCTTGTTGAAGTAAAAGCGCAGCAGAAACAGATGAATCTACACCACCCGACATACCGACGATGACACGTTGTTGCATAGGATTAGGCATCCAAATTTGAAATTAAGGGAGAGTTTTGGTGCTCGTAAATGAGCGATAAAGGGTATTTTTGACCTGACAGGGCATCTTGCACGGCTTTAATCACCAGGGGACTACGGGCACGCGCTGATTCTTTCAGTTCGTCCAATGTCATCCAGACTGCGCCGACAATATCTGTATCTAAAGCGGCATTTGGGTCGTAGTCAGTGGATTTGGCTAAAAAGCAGAAACGAAAATAAGTACGATCAGGAAACATCGGCGGGGTATAGGTATACATCCCTAAAAGATGGGTCACTTCAACCGTATGTCCGGTCTCTTCCATGGTTTCACGAATTGCGGCTTCGATAATGGTTTCACCGCATTCCACATGACCTGCTGGCTGATTAAATACGGTGTGTGTCACAGCTTCTGTATGTTCTTCGACAAACAGGAATTTTCCGTCTTTTTCGATGACGGTTGCGACAGTGACGTGAGCAGTCCAAGCGGTCATAGAACAGCACCATGGATAAAGATGCACTATTGTATAAAATTTTGGGGTGTGTGGCTATGATGAGAGGGGGTTTCTTTGATTGTTTAAATGATTGTGATTAGAGGTTTTAAGATGAATGGGATTCTACCATGTAGGAATCAGTGCTATTAATGTGTTTTGATCTTCGCTTATCAGAAAGTGGATGAGTTTAAAAAGTGTACTAGAAAGGAAGTGGGGGGCAGGGAATTATCAATTAAAAGCTCAAATTTAACCTGAAAGATCCAATAAAAAAATGTATAACTGTCAGCTCAGGTTTGAGCTAATACAGATCATTCACTGTTTCAATCAATTCTCTTTTACAAGGCAATTGTTTTTCTTCTTCAGTATGAACGGGTTTGTTTTTCATATTCCTGCGTGATGGGGGCAATATTTTTAGTCTTCTGGCTGCTAAAGCTTCAGCTTTGCTCAAATAGCCTTATCTCCGAGTAAAACTCCTTTTAATTCTTGAGTTGAAGATTCCAGTACAGCAACATCGTGAACATTTCCCGATCTAAGTTTGGGATTAATAATTTCACCTAAATTGTTGATAATCAGATGTAATTTA
>NZ_VPAU01000056.1:0-1009 GCF_013419095.1 Acinetobacter sp. YH12105 | reverse complement strand
GCGTTCCACTAGAACTTATATGACTTAATGGGCTCTTCCCCTTTCGCTCGCCGCTACTGAGGGAATCTCAATTGATTTCTTTTCCTAAGGGTACTGAGATGTTTCACTTCCCCTCGTTCGCCTTGCATGACTATGTATTCATCATGCAATACCTACCTTATGGTAAGTGGGTTTCCCCATTCAGACATCTCCGGATCACAGGATATTTGCCGCCTCCCCGGAGCTTTTCGCAGGCTATCACGTCTTTCATCGCCTCTGACTGCCAAGGCATCCACCACATGCACTTAATTACTTGACTATACAACCCCAAACAGTCGCTTGATCCTACAAGTAGATCAACCAACATACAGTTTAGTGTCTCGTGAACTTAATCACTGTACAGCTTCAATTAGATTCATATACCAAAACGCTTGATTCAGTTAATTTCGCTAGTAACTCATTTCAATCAGTCATTAACTTGTCACAAGGACTTGTTAAGTTCTTTTTAAAACGAGTATGAACAAATTATTTCAACTCAAATATATTCTGTTAATGATTTAACATGCCTTCGTCAGGTCATGTTACTGTGATAAATCACAGAGATTATCAAGTGCGCGTATCATAACGCTTGTACTTGTTAATCTCTAGGATCTAAACACTTGATCGCTTAGGAACTAAGCAACTTCAACACTGTATGCTTACATACTGCGCGAAGCGTAGCTTCTTGCTTAAATTTCAAGTAAAAGCAGTGCTTTTATGATCTTGAAATTTGGTGGAGACTAGGAGAGTCGAACTCCTGACCTCCTGCGTGCAAAGCAGGCGCTCTACCAACTAAGCTAAGTCCCCAGCTTATCAATAAGTCAATGTATCATTCGTTCTGTTTGCTTCAGCACTTGCATGCTGCGTTAGTCAGATTTGGTGGGTCTGACAAGACTTGAACTTGTGACCCCACGCTTATCAAGCGTGTGCTCTAACCAACTGAGCTACAGACCCTCAGATACATCGTATGAAGAACAACTTGTTGTGGATT
>NZ_VPAU01000055.1:0-1020 GCF_013419095.1 Acinetobacter sp. YH12105 | reverse complement strand
AAATCATTTGAATGATTTCTTCTTGGTCTACGTGCCATAAAATACTCCATATATTGATGTTTATAACATCATTTGAGGAGCAGAATATCACTTATAGGAGTTGTTCAAATTTACGGATCCATCTCTGTCTGCTGTAAAAATTATTGTTCATCCGTAGTAACGCCTAATTTGAACGACTAATTTGAATAAACTAGAAATAAACTCTATGTAGCTATTTCTAATATCTTTATAGATAGGGAATGAGTCTGTACGTACAGATTCATTCTCAAATTTACGGCACTGTTGCAAATAGAGATTTGAGTCGATGATGTTCCCTTTAAAAAGTGCTTAGAGACCGAAAACCCTGTTGATTAGACACACTTCACCCTGAGGCTGACCATAATAAAATGACGATGCTTGTCCTTTACGTAGTGCACGCATGACTTCAATACCTTTAATTGTGGCATAAGCCGTCTTCATAGATTTGAATCCTAATGTGGCCCTGATGATTCGCTTTAACTTACCATGATCACATTCAATGACATTATTTTTATACTTAATCTGCCTGTGCTCAATATCTACTGGACATTTTCCTTCTCGCTTTAATCGTGATAAAGCATGGCCATAGGTCGCTGCTTTATCTGTATTGATGACCCGTGGAATTTGCCATTTTTTCACCGTATTGAAGATCTTTCCTAGAAAACTATAGGCTGATTTACTGTTCCGTCTAGCGGAAAGGTAAAAGTCAATCGTATGACCCCGTTGATCAACTGCACGATACAGGTAAGTCCATCGCCCCTTCACTTTGATATAAGTCTCATCCATATGCCATGAATGTAAATCTGTAGGATTACGCCAATACCAGCGTAACCGTTTTTCCATTTCTGGAGCATAACGCTGAACCCAACGATAAATGGCACTGTTGCAAATAGAGATTTGAGTCGATGATGTTCCCTTTAAAAAGTACTTAGAGACCGAAAACCCTGTTGATTAGACACACTTCACCCTGAGGCTGACCATAATAAAATGACGATGCTTGTC
>NZ_VPAU01000054.1:0-1021 GCF_013419095.1 Acinetobacter sp. YH12105 | reverse complement strand
CGGCTTTGTTGTATAAAGGTTTGAAAGGCTGAACTCCTCTAAGTAATCCAAATTTAAGAGACAACTTGGGTATGCGGGCGACCTAATTCTGTGAATTTATTCAAAACCGCTACGCGTGCGTGGATCTCATTTACCTGACTCGGAAAGCTCCTTGCTGTTAATTTATCGCCTAATAATTTAATGCAATGCATTTTGGTTTCCACCAAACTTCGACGGTGATAATCAGACCACTTTTTCCAAAGGGACCTACCTAGCCGTTTGACTGTCTTTAATAATTCGTTCCGCTCTAGAGACCTCGCTTGTTGATCTTTCCAAGGCTTTGCATTCTTCCTAGGTGGAATGATCGCATATGCATCTCGATCTAAAATGACTTCTCGGCAGTGCTTTGTGTCATAAGCACCATCTGTATAAACAGAATCAATTTTTTCATCCAAGGGAATTTGAGCAAGTAAATCTTCGAGTACTTGTGAGTCGCTGACATCATTTGTGGTGAGTTGTACTGCACGTATTTGCAGGGTTTTAGCATCTATACCAATGTGAAGCTTACGCCATTGGCGACGATATTCAGCCCCATGTTTCTTGCATTTCCATTCACCTTCACCAATAAACTTCAAGCCAGTAGAATCTACGAGTAGATGTAGCCCATTACTACTTTTTTGATAGCTAATCGCAATATCAATATGCTTTTGTCTACGACAAAGGGTGGAATAATCCGGAGCTGTCCAATCTAATCCAGAGAGTTTAATCAAGCTTTGAACAAAACCTGTGACCATGCGTAAAGAGAGTCGGAATAGCGATTTGATCATTAAGCAGCATTGAATCGCTGTATCAGAGTAGGTTTGATTTCGACCTTGCTTGCCTTGTGATTGTGCATACCACTGAGTCTTTGGATCAAACCAAATGGAAATATTACCTCGGTTGATTAAAGCTCGGTTATAGGATGACCAATTGGTTGTACGGTAGATTTTAGAAGCAGGCTTATTCATTTGGAAATTATATTGCTGAATAAGCCTTCCATGCT
>NZ_VPAU01000053.1:0-1085 GCF_013419095.1 Acinetobacter sp. YH12105 | reverse complement strand
GTGTACACAGTGCACTGGGTTATGTATCGCCTTTTGAGTTTGAAGCAATGTACTATGATAAGATTAACCCGTTAGGTCAGGTGGCCTAACTTAAATAAAAAGTCTCCGACAAACCCGGTACGGTTCACCTATTCCAAGCACACCACACTCAATGTTTAGAAAGCTAGAAAATTGCTATAATATTGGTATTAACCATAGAGATGCAGATGAGTACTGGCATTTATATGTAAAGACTACGGACTGTAATAAACAATCTCTACCCGAGAATGAATGGCGTGTCCGTGCGGAGAAGAATATCAAACGCAATATTCTCAACCAAATGGACAATCGCCTAGTAAATATCAAAACGGTCTTATTAAATGGATTCAAAGGGCTTAGTTTTACACAGTTGACAGCTAACGCTTCCAAACATTTAACTGATGAATATAAAAATACTGTTAGAGCTTTTGGAACAGAGATCCCAACTTACTATGACAAAAATCGGCATAAGAAAAATTTGCCTGAATCCACGAAAAAACATGGCGAACTTAATCAACTCGTTTCGAGCGCCGTGCATAATTTAGTTCGCAATTTTACTATCAGTGCCTGATAACAGTAACCCTGCCGTAACCTATGTTAATCAAGGTTTACGGCTATATTTATATATTTGGTCTGCCTAATAACTTATAAGTTCTTATAAGTTATTAATGATATAACACGAGGCAAACTTAATATTCTTTTTACTATAAGTTAACAGGTTTTTATCTTAAAGAGCGAAGTCTTAGGAATTCTCGACATAAACCTATGTAATGCATTTATAAAAATTGAAATTTCTCATACATTCTTATACTTTTCAACGCACAAATTAAAGCTTGAAAATTGGCAAATTGCAGAGTTATAGTACTTCAAAAGACAACACAAGATCATTTCTAATTTTATAACCCTAACTTATATAGTGAAGAGGAATTTCTCTAAGTGGATAGAGGTGGTCCCACTTGTTTGAACAACTAAAAGCGTATTTATAAGTGATATTCCGCTCTAGTTAAGCCACCTTGTTTTGTTGGGGTAGCTGATCATAGTAAAACTCATTTGGTGTCATTTTGTCT
>NZ_VPAU01000052.1:0-1148 GCF_013419095.1 Acinetobacter sp. YH12105 | reverse complement strand
TATAAGAGATTTTATGTTAAATAGCCCTCAACAGAGGGCTATTTTTAATACTAAAAATTACATGCTTTTAAGACATAAGGATTCATATGCTGCACCTTTAGCTAAAACAGTCTTCAGCTTACCATTCGTGGTTATTTGCAATAGTGCCAAATAGATTCATTTTCGATACTCTTACTTCAAAGCCAAAATTTTTCGGGCACCATTAAGTACGAATAAAGAAACCAGTATGCCAATGATTAAGTCTGGATAAGCTGATCCCGTCCACGCCACGAGTACACCGGCAAATATAACGCCCATATTTACGACAACGTCATTCGCCGAGAAAATCCAACTGGCTTTCATATGTGCGCCATCTTCTCGATGACCAGAAATAAGATATAAGCATGTCACGTTAGCTATAAGTGCGAGCAGGCCAATAACAATCATGAGCGTTGATTCTGGCTCGCTTCCAAACATGAATCGTCTAATGACATCAACAATCACGATAACAGCAAGTAATAACTGAATCCAACCTGCGAAATGGGCTGCTTTTATTTGATATTTCGCAGCTTTTCCGACGGCATATAGCGCAATACCATAAACGGCTGCATCGGCAAACATATCTAGAGAATCAGCAATCAATCCTGTAGACGCAGCAATAATACCGCTGATGAATTCTATAAAGAAAAGTAGAGCATTAATACCTAATAACAGTTTAAGTACTTTAGCTTGTCTCACAGGATCAGGTTCATTAGGTATATCGCCTGAAGAAAGCTGTGTTTCATCAAGTTTCGCCCCAAAACCCAGTCCTTCGAGTTTAGCCGTAATTTGCTGAATCCCTTCATTATGGAAGACTTTCAGTTTTCGATTGGGAAGATCAAAAGTAAGACCTTTAACTGCTTCAATATCTGCAAGAGCCATACGGACCATTTGCTCTTCAGCAGAGCAATCCATTTTAGGAATGGTGTAGGTACTTGTTTGCTTAGCCTGTTGATTGCTTATATAAGTTTCAGTCTTCACAAGCTTTGCACCAAAACCCAAAGCTTCAAGTTTGGTGGTTATATTTTCATCTTTTTGATTATGTAGAACCTTTAAAGAACGGTTAGGTAAATCAAAGATGAGTTTTTGAACACCATCAATTGAAGATAGCGCCATACGAACCATCTGTT
>NZ_VPAU01000051.1:0-1162 GCF_013419095.1 Acinetobacter sp. YH12105 | reverse complement strand
CCCAGTTTAGTGTCGCAAGTTGTACATCTGCTAAACCTTGCCAATCTGCTTTTAAATATTCAATCACCTCTGTTTTGTATAAGCCATTCACCGTTTCAGCCAAAGCATTATCGTATGAATCACCAGTCGTACCGACTGATGCTCGTAAATTTGCTGCTTCTAAACGATTGGTATAGCGAATAGAAAGATATTGAACACCTCTATCGGAATGATGAATTACATTCTTTGGCTTACCTCGATCATGCAATGCTTGCTCCAGTGCATCAAGTACCATATCTGTATTCATCCGTGTAGATACTTTCCAGCCAACAATCGAACGTGAAAACACATCAATAACAAATGCGGTATAGACCCAGCCTGAATGAGTTTGAATATACGTAAAGTCACCGACCCATAGTTGGTTTGGATGATCAGCATTAAAATTACGTTTCACTAAATCATCTGCTCTTTTTTGATCATCTCGGCTACGGGTGGTTTGTTTATTCTTACCACGCCAAACACCTTGTATACCTAACTTCTGCATCAAGCGAACCACTGTACAACGTGGAATAACATAACCTTCACGCTTCAATTGTTGCCAGACCTTACGCACACCATATCGACCTGAACTTTCTTTCCAAATTCGTTTGATTTGCTCAGCATGATGCTCATCATGTAGATCTCGTTTCGCTCGATGTTCTAGATTTTCACAGAGATCTAGAGTCCGGTAATAGGTTGAAGGTGCGATAGGTAAAATTCTACAAATCGCCTCAACACCATATAACGCTTTATTGTTATGGATAAAATCCACCATTATTTGTGTGGGCGGTCGAGCTCCGCCTGGGCGAAAAAAGCGGCTGCTTTACGTAGAATTTCGTTAGCACGTTGCAGTTCTTTATTTTCACGTTCGAGTTGTTTAATACGTTCTTGATCTGAAAGTTGCTGTACTTTAATTGGGTTTTGTTTATCTAAATATTTTTGATACCAAATACGTAGAGTTTCAGGCGTACAACCAATCTTAGGCGCAATAGCCGTGATCGCAGCCCAATTCGATGGATAATCTTTTTCGGATTCAATCAATAATTGAACCGCTCTATCTCTGATTTCAGGGGTATATTTTACTTTTTTCATCGGGACATTCTCTCAGAAAGTTTGGTCTCCGACAAACCCGGTACGGTTCAAG
>NZ_VPAU01000004.1:0-217391 GCF_013419095.1 Acinetobacter sp. YH12105 | reverse complement strand
AAAATCATTTGAATGATTTCTTCTTGGTCTACGTGCCATAAAATACTCCATATATTGATGTTTATAACATCATTTGAGGAGCAGAATATCACTTATAGGAGTTGTTCAAATTTACGGATCCATCTCTAAACAAACCTTTATGATAAAAATTTAAGGGTTGCAGGCTATCTGTGTGGATTGGGTAGGATTTATCGCAATGATCCGATAGGGCGGGAGAAGCTAAAAGCTGCGTATAGCTATTTGGCTCGTTATTCTGATGAGAAGCTTGATCAGCGACTTAGAGTTCGATTTCAAAATATGAGGGTGTTTAACTGTTCTCAGGTCTAATACAATTTTTAAAACTAGGTTAGCATTACAGTGGAATAGAGTTATACATTATTAGCTAAAAATGCTATTTATTAATTAAGGGAATCAGATCAAGTTGTCTTTTAAATAGATGAAAATATAGAGATAAAAATGCATCTATTTTATAACCTTCTGAATTGACTTAACTTGCACTCATCATTATTCTTAGTGTGCTGGCCTACATTGCCAGTCGGTTTTGACAGACCGTTTCATCTAGCGTATCGGGCTCATATTCTTCCTGAGTATTAGTCTTGTGCGAAACCTTCTCGTCCCCCTTTGCGGTAGAACGGGAGGGGGACGCGTTCGCGCGTGCTGGTACTAGATGACCAGTCTGTCAACCCCTTTTCGTTCTGCCACCATAATCAATTGACAGTGATTCGGCAGAGCTTCTATTACATCTAGGAGTCCATCATGGTCATTCAATTCATCCCCTTACTGTACTGAATTCAATTTCAAACAGCTGACTTTTCACCAAGCAGTTGATGGGATTTATTCGTCTCATTTTATTTATATCCGCACATCTTCCTTGCTAGGGAGCAGGCGTCGCTGTGTCTTAAATTTTAATTTCAATACAGAACAATACCAAAGGGGGTGCTTTATGAAAATTCAAATATTCAGCATGCTTGCTGTATGTCTTTTACCTATTTTATCTGCCTGTTCATCTACGGATGCCAAAGACCGTAAAGCTTATATTGAACAGTGTATGTATCCAAATGCTGCCATTAAAACCGCAGTTGCAAGTGAAGAAGCCTGTGCCTGTCGCTATGACAGCATTCGTGAACAATACGGCAAGCCATTCTTTACTATACCGATCACCAATGATGAAGACAGACGTCGTTTGGACTTTGCCAGAGGTTATACAGTAGGCAAATGTAGAGGGTAAGGACATGCGAAATAATATATTATTTTTGATCATTGTAGTTGCTCTGCTTGCTGGGTGTACGTCCAAACAAGAAAAGGCTTGTCAGGAAGAAGCCGATGTGGCTGAAACTGTAATGCAGGCTCGATTGACCTATGGTGGTTTTGCCGAAGCGACTTATATGCTTGCTGGCAATAACCCCGAACTACGTGAGCAGCTCAGACCAATTATTCATGATGCCTTTGAATACGGACGTGGTGGAACGGCAACTTATGAAAAAACGAAACAAGTATTCCGAGATAAATATTACCAACAGTGTATGGATAGACTGGCACCTTGATATGAATGTCTAGGTATAGGGGGGGAAATGAAAAAAATCATGATGCTGGCAACTGTTGCTATTTTAGCGGTAGGCTGTGATAAAAACTCAGTAGCACAAAATGCCAAAGTTAAAACTGAAGAAGTAGAATCAAAAGCTCTGATAGAAAAAATTACTGAGAAAGAAATAGAGGATTTGGAAGCGTTAAAAGAATCACCAAGTAAAGAGACAGCTAGTCTAGCAGGCTATTATCTCAGTAATTTGGAATTGACACCTGTTGAGGAAATACGGGAATTCATTGCTAAAGGCTGGGATGAGTGGGAAACACTGAATAGGCAAGAAGCGGAGAATGAAGAACAAGCATCATACGACCAAGGTGATGCATCCATGCAATATCGTATTGAAATTAAGAATCAGGTGTTTGGTGGGAAACATGAGGTTGAAACGGCTTATCTCCATTTAATTTCATTGTCCGATACAATTACACTGGATCGAGTAGTGGTGAATCGGGGTAACTGTAGAGCAGATTACCGTGATGGTGCCAATCCTATCCTGTACGGTAAAACTATGCGCTTCTTCTTAAATTGTGATCCACGTAATGTTAGAGAGGTGGTTGCGGTATTGGAGGATGGACGTGAGATTGTAATGTCACCGCAATAAGCTGAAAGCTATATTTATTCTGCATATACTTCCACGCACTATACAGTTGAGTCATCGAAGTTTTTGAGCAGATTGAAATAAATTTCACTTATATAACATAAAGATGAATCAATACATTGAATGTGCTCATTGAGTCTATTACACAGTACTCAATAAGCATATTCACAAGACAAATCTGAATCAGGCTGCTGGACTTCATTCCAACTAAGGGATGGGGTTCAGCAGCCTTTTTGTTTATAAGGACAATTATCATGGCACATCAACTTGAACAAATGGCTTATGTCGGTGATACCCCTTGGCATGGCTTAGGTAATCAACTCACTCAGAATCAGCCGATTGAAATCTGGGCCCAGCAAGCAGGCATGGATTGGCGAATTGAATCCTCCAATGTCAGCTACATGGCACAGAATGAACGTGGCCAAAGCATCATCATGCCCTATGAAGAACAGCGAGTGCTGTATCGTTCTGATACCCATGCACCTTTGTCGGTGGTCAGTCAGCGTTATCAGGAAGTTCAGCCAATGGAGATTCTGGAGTTCTACCGGGATCTGACTGAACAATCTGGCTTTGAGCTGGAAACCGCAGGTGTACTCAAAGGTGGGAAGAAGTTCTGGGCATTGGCACGTACCGGGCAATCTACGGCACTCAAGGGTAAGGATGTCAGTAATGGTTATATCTTATTGGCAACTGCCTGTGACGGTACACTGGCGACAACGGCACAGTTCACCAATATCCGGGTGGTATGCAATAACACCTTAGCGATTGCCTTACGTGGGCAGAGCAGCAGTGCGGGTGTGGTCAAAGTGCCACACAGCACCAAGTTTGATGCGGACAAGGTCAAACAGCAATTGGGTATTTCGGTCCGTGCCTGGGATGAACACATGTATGAAATGAAGCAGCTCAGTCAGCGTAAAGTCACCCAAGGAGAAGCGGCTGCCTATTTTGATGCAGTGTTTAACAATACCAGCATAAGTGTTGCCGATCAGGAGGAGAATATCATTCAGTTCTATCGCAATGTCGCTACTCCAAATCTAGCGAAAGAAAAGTCTGAACCGAATGGACGTGCCATGACTAAAGTCATGGACATGTTCAACGGACAAGGTCGTGGTGCAGAACTCAGCTCAGCCAAAGATACCGCCTACGGTTTGCTGTGCAGTATTACAGAGTTCGCCGATCATGAACGTCGTGCCATGAGTACCGATCATCGTTTGGACTCTGCTTGGTTTGGTGCAGGTGCTGCGTTAAAGCAGCGTGGACTGGAGCAGGCGCTTCGCTTAGTGGTTTAAGTTTCATTTAAGCCAGTGCTATTACAATAATGGGCAAGGGTCATGCAGATGATTCTTCTCCAGTGAAAACACCCCTTTTGCCACATCTCCAGATGTGGCTTTTTTTATGCCGAAAATTTTACAGAACTCAATATTTATAAGGATCAGAGCATGAATCAGATTGCACCGATAAATACCTCTCAACTCCCTCATTTCCCAATTCCGAATGAGATGAATGAATCAAATACCGTAGCTAAACGAACAGCGACAGCTAAGCGTTTAGCCAATACCAAAAACATGGATTACCAGGAATGGCTAGAAGTGCGTAAGCAAGGCATTGGCAGTAGTGATGCCGCAACCGCATGTGGATTGAATCCCTACATGTCAATGCTGGAACTGTGGATGATCAAGACCGGTCGAACTCAGCAGAATATAGATGATGACAGCTCAGGCGTTGCACCATTGTATTGGGGAAAACAGTTAGAGCCACTGGTAGCGGAGTACTACAGCTTGCATACCAATAATAAAGTGAGACGAGTCAATGCTGTGCTTCAGCATCCAGATCCGGATAAGTCGTTTATGCTGGCAAATCTAGATTACTCAGTCGTTGGCAGCGATGACGTGCAGATCCTGGAATGCAAAACTGCCGGAGAGCATGGTGCCAGGCTATGGCGAGATGGTGTGCCTTTATACGTGCTGTGTCAGGTGCAACATCAACTTGCAGTTACAGGTAAACAGGCCGCGCATGTCTGTGTCCTGATCTGTGGGCATGAAACCAAGATCTTTAAAGTCAGCCGTTCTGAATCAGTGATTCAACACATCATTCAGGCAGAGCGTTATTTCTGGGAATGTGTGGAAACGGATACTCCGCCATCAGTCGATGCCAGTGAATCCGCAGCCAAAGCCATTCTGCAACTCTATCCAGCGCATGTACCGCTGAGCGTTGAAGATCTCTCGCAAAATGAAAATGCCAATTTAATGTTTGATCAGCTCATTAAAATGAAAGAAGAGATTCAGCATAAGCAGGAACGCTTTGACCAGCTGAAGCATCACATCCAAATGCTGATGAAAGATGCTGAAAGAGCTGTGTTTAGTCGTGGCTCGGTGGTGTGGAAGAAAGCCAAGGACTCCATCAGTCTGAATACCAAGGCATTGCTTCAGCACCAGCCTGAACTTATTGAGCTTTATCCACTTCAGAAGCAAGGCGGTCGTCGATTCAATATCTATACCGACTAGCCTGTTTCAGCCCATTCAATTAGCGAGGCGCAAAAACCACTCCCCGCCCTCCATTCGCTAGGAATAGAGGGCAAACGGTCGCGGCTTTTGTTGCTAGCAACGTTATTCATTCATTTTTAGTTGATTCAATTATTTCGAAACATGCTTCTTACATATCTACGGCTGGTCTGCTAGCAATAATCTATTTCTGTTGATTGGATTTATTGAGTGTCTTTGAAACACGTCTCTTACATAGCAGCGGCAAATCTGTAAGAAAATAAATTTAAGGATATTTTCCATGATTAAAGGTTTAGCGATTACACCACCAGTTCTAGGGCGTATCAGTATTGGTCGGGTAGTAGAAAAGAATGGCAAACGCCTACCGGAAAAAGATGATCAATTCACCATTACGTCCCAGATCCAAGGTAAAGAGGGATGGGTCAAACATCCATTAGATGATCAGCTTCGAGCGAATACTCTCAATCAAAAGTTACGCTCAATCCCCGTCAGAATGATCTTTAATGATCCTGATTTGAACTTGCGCGCTGAATACACTTTATTTGACCGACAGACCGGACGGCCAGTCTGTGTCGGCAACGGTGAAACCTGCCAGCGTTTAACCAATCAAGGTGTAGAGCAACATCCCTGTCTATCGCCAGATTTATGTCCTCTGGCACAAGGCGGTAACTGCAAACCTTATGGACGTTTACATGTGAACCTGGATGACTCGGATGAGTTTGGTACCTTCATCTTTAGAACTACAGGCTTTAACAGTATTCGGACTTTGGCTGCACGGCTGAGTTATTACCATGCCGCTTCAGGAGGCTTATTGTCTTGCTTGCCTTTGCAACTGACTTTAAGAGGAAAAAGCACCACACAAAGCTATCGTCAGCCGGTGTATTACGTGGATCTAACTTTAAGGGAAGGGATTAACTTGAATGATGCGATTGCTCAAGCCAGGCAAATTGATGAGCAGAGTAAACAAGCTGGGTTTTATCAGGAGGCTTTGGACTTTACGGCAAGGAAGGGTTTTGCCAATGCGCGATTTGAAACAGATATAGAGGAAGGGTTGGATGTGCTGGATGAATACTATCCTGAACAAGAACAGAACCGGGCAGTGGAGCAACAAGCTTCGCCTGAAGGGTTTGTACAGGATATTCAGCAGGGGTTGCAGCAAAGTGTAAGAGCTGTGAATTAGGCCAAGGTTGTGAAGTATTCAAATTAGTTTTTTACAGAACGTCCTGATTGTTTGAGCGGTAGACAGCTCGCTTAAACAATCTAAGGAGAATCAGTCATGAATACATTTATTGGTCAAACATTTCAAATGAATCAGCTTATCAATATCAAACAAGTTGTATTGTTTACAGGAGTAGGACGTTCAACTATCTATGAAATGATGGATGAAAATTCACCTTATTACGATGCCACATTCCCAAGGAAAGTTAAAATTACTCAAAATCGTATCGGCTGGTCAGCTTATGAGATCCATCAATGGATTGAAAGTAAGTTGGCGAGTCGAGAATAAGGGATGCTCTTAGCTCCCTTATTTTTTTGTTTTCTTGTAGACTGAAAATGTCTTTTAGCCTAAGTGTCCGTAATGAAAACAATAGACTACTACAATAAGCATGCAGAAGAATTTACAGCTTCAACGTTTGAAGTTGATATGGAAAGCCTATATCAGCCATTTTTAGCTGAGTTGCCCGAAGGTGCTCGGATTCTTGACGTTGGCTGTGGCTCAGGACGAGATACTCTGGCTTTTAAAAAGAAAGGCTATCAGGTCGATTCAATAGACTATTCAGAAGAGCTCGTTAAAAAAGCATCTCGACTTACAGGTATTCCTATTAAGTTGAAGAGCTTTTATGAGGTTGATGACTATGAAGCTTATGATGGAATTTGGGCGTGTGCATCTCTGCTTCATTGTGAGCACAGTCGATTGGCTGAGGTTATTGGGAAATTAATCTCTGCTTTGAAACCAGGTGGTATGCTGTATATGTCATTTAAGTATGGCACAACAGAAAGAGAGAATGACGGTAGAATATTTACGGATTTAGATGAGGCTCAAGCAAATGCTTTACTTGAGCCGTTTGATAATGTTCAACAGATACAGCAATGGATTACGGTAGATAAGAGACCTGAACGACAAGAAAAATGGCTCAATCTGATTTGGAAAAAATATGCCTGATTTGATTCCTACTGCTCAAGAACAGCTTAAGTTCCTTAAAAATATTCAACTGATTTTACAGTCGGGTAGTTTTAGTAGTACCTATAAATTTGCGTTACTGATTAGTCTTAGCCGATTGGCTATTGAGAAAGGACAGGACTCAGGCGAAAGTTTAGCACTTGAATACACAGATATCGCTGAGAAGTTTATAGAGCTGTATTGGAAACAAGCTGTGCCATATACCTTTAATGATCAAGGACAGCTGATCTTAAATCAAAACAATGGCAAGCAGGCAGCCATTGTGAATCGAATTATTGAGATTCGGAAAATATATTCATCCCTTGGGTTATTAAGACGAGATTCACTGGTATGGTTGAAGTTGCTTAAAGATGTGGCAAGAATAGTAAAAGAGATGCCGGTTCGATATTTGCAAAACCTCAATGGTCAAAATTTTGAGTTTTTGTATCAGCTTGATCAATGCGGAAAGCAACTCATGCTTTTACCTCAAGTCATGTATTGCTTAAGACAGTTCAGTGAAATCATTGAAGAATTATGTCAAAAACGCTGGATTGATTATATCCGTAAGAACAGTACTAATGCACCAATTTTGAATCCGTTACCCAACCTTGAACAATTCATGTTTGAGCCAAGTCGGAACCAGTTAAATGCAGTGGCAAACGTATTGGTAGAGCTGCAAGACTGTAAGTGTTTCTACTGCAATAAGCCAATGAAAAAAGGTAGCTATGCAGTTGATCATTTTATTCCTTGGTCAATGTATCCATCGGATACGGGGCATAACTTTGTGCTTGCAGATTCAAACTGTAATTCTAAGAAAAGTAATTTTCTTGCCTCAGATGAATTTTTGCATAAGTGGCAGGAGCGGAATGAAGAACAGGATTTGATTATTGTGGATCGGATATCCGTACTTGGTTTTCTGACGGATAAAGAGCGGTCGCATAAGGTGGCTGAGTGGGCTTATGCGCAGGGAAAAGAAAATAACTATTTAATGTGGGTGGGATAGCTGAAATATTATTTGATTGCAGTAATACTTCCTAAGATGATGGTAGTTAAATAGAAATGTGGGCTATTGATTGTTATTATTGTATAAATTTTCACGCAATTTATTTTACAGGGGTGATGCAAATGGAAATTATTAAAGCTCTCTCCTCATTGCACAATAAAAGAGAACGTTTGGCTCTCCTTATTAATTATGAAACATATATTTCTACAGAAAATTTGAGTGAAATATCATTTATTAATATAGGACAACAACTTTCAGAAAGGTTACTACTATTACCTGAGCAAAATAGAGGTGTATATGCCTCAGATCTTTTTAGTGAAATTATTCAAAGTCATGAATCAGAGCTTATTGGATTACGTAGACTAGAAATTTTGTTTGATAAAAGCCTTGCAATAGATCCTCTCAAATTGTTACTACAAAATTCCAGAGATAAAACTATTGTAGCAGTATGGCCTGGTTATTTTGATCGTAAAGTTGGATTGACATATGCTCAACCCAGCCATCCTGAATATAAATTTTACAGATATCAAGATATCAAAGATTTAATTATTGAAATTTAAAACTAAGACATTAATGGATTGATTATGAAATACGGTGAATTAATTAATTTTGAGCCAATTGAAACGGTTTTACAATTAAGAGCAGCCAATGACCATCAAGTCGCGGAGACTATGGTTAAAAACTATGTAATCTCAGATGAAATGGCTGAGCGAATAATAAATATTATATTTAAACAATTACAGTTTTCAAATCCTCATGATAATAAGGCATTACTAATTGTTGGTAACTACGGTACCGGTAAATCGCACTTAATGTCAGTGGTTTCCAGTGTCGCAGAGCATGCAGAGTTAGCAGATTATATTAGCAATTCTAATGTTGCAGAAGCTGCAACAGGTATTGCTGGTAAGTTTAAAGTGATACGAGCAGAAGTAAGTGCAGCATCTGAAATGTCTTTACGAGACATCGTAACGAGACTCTTGACAGAAGAGCTTGAGAAGTTAGGTGTTAAATATATTTTCCCCTCAGCAGATATGGTTTCTAACCATAAGCCATGTTTTGAAGATATGATGACCGCGTTCCATCATGTCTATCCTAATCATGGATTATTATTCGTTGTGGATGAACTGCTTGATTATTTAGATTCGAGAAAAGATCAGCAAGTCGTGCAGGATTTAGGGTTCATGCGAGAAATGGCAGAATCATGTGCGGAACTTAATTTTCGTTACATAGCTGGTATTCAGGAAGCAATTTTTGACAGTCATCGTTTTCAATTTATTTCAGATCGTTTGAGACGTGTAAAAGACCGTTTTGAACAAGTTTTTATTGCTCGTAATGATATTAAGTATGTAGTTGCGGAACGTTTATTGAAAAAAACAGCAACACAACAGGCGATTATCCGTGAATATTTAAAACCATTTGCAAAGTTCTATAATAAAATGAATGAGCAAATGGATGAGTTTGTGCGTCTTTTTCCAGTACATCCTGATTATATAGATACATTCGAGCGTGTTTCAGCAGTCGAAAAGCGTCAGATTCTTAAAAGTCTATCTATTAGCATGTCAAAATTACTTAGTGAGGAGATTCCAACTAATTATCCGGGAGTCATAGCATACGATAGTTATTGGAAGGAGCTTAGCTCAGATGCAGGATATCGAACATTACCTGATATTCGTGAAGTAATTAATGTAAGTAGTGTTTTACAAGATCGTGTAACTCATAGTTTTACTCGACCTGTATATAAAGATATGGCTTTACGTATTGTGAATGCTCTGTCTTTACATCGTTTGACAGTAGGTGATATTTACACCCCAATGGGGGCTACTGCTCAAGAATTACGAGATAATTTATGTCTGTACCAAACAGGTATTGAGGATTTAGGGGGAGAGCCTGCAGATGATCTTTTATCTCAAGTAGAAACGGTATTGAGAGAAATTCATAAGACTGTTAGTGGTCAATTTATCTCACATAATCCTGATAATCATCAATTTTACATAGATTTAAAGAAAACAGAAGATTTTGATTCGATCATTGAACAACGTGCAGAAACATTAAGTTCCGAAGCCTTAAATCGTGCATACCATCAGTCTTTATATAATATTCTAGAGTGTTCAGACTTACCTTCAACGACCTATCGTAATTTATGGGGTAATGAAATTGAATGGCGAGAACGTATGTCGGGGCGTTTGGGATGGCTGTTTTTTGGGACACCTAGAGAGCGTAGCACAGCATATCCACCAAGAGACTTTTACCTGTATTTCATTCAGCCATTTGATACGCCAAAAGTTAAAGATGATAAATTGGCTGATGAAGTCCAATTTTATTTAGCTGGATATGATCATGTGTTTAAGTCAGCTATTGAAAAATATGCTGCAGCTATCGACTTGGCTGGTACTTCCTCTGGCCATGCTAAAGCAGTCTATGAGCAGAAATTACAAGCTTACCAACGAGAAATTAACAAATGGCTGCAGGAAAACAGAACTGCTTTTGAAATCGTTTATCAAGGTAAACGTAAGCCAATAATGGATTGGGTTAAAGGTCAGAGTTTACGTGATCGTGCTGGTGTGAGTGGAAATGAAAGAATCAATTTTCGTGATTTGGTTAATACAGTAGCAGGTATCTGCTTAGCCCATCATTTTGAAAGTTTGGCTCCAGAGTACCCTAAATTTTCAGTGCTGGTAACAAGTCGAAATAGAGAACAATATGCAAAAGATGTAATCCGTTTTATAGCAGGTGGGAATCCGACTAAACAAGCTACGGCGGTACTAGATGCACTGGAACTGCTGGACGGCAATCGAATTGTACCTGCTCAATCTAAGTATGCTAGCAACCTCTTATCTAAACTTAAGCAAAAGCCTCATGGTCAAGTGCTAAATCGTGCAGAAATTATGGAAACAGTGCATGGGGTCGACTATTTTGAACCAGGAGCTTATCGTTTAGAATCAGAGTGGGTAGCTGTTATATTAGCTGCATTGGTTTATTCTGGAGATATTGTTTTAGCAATTCCAGGCAATAAATTCGACGCAAGTAAATTGAGTGACTTGGTAGCTACATCAGTTAACGATATCGCTGCTTTTAAGCATATTGAGCCACCGAAAGACTGGAATATTGCGGGTTTGCAGGCCTTATTTGAGTTGTTAGAGCTTCCACCAGGTCTTGCAATTGAAATTTCTCAAAATAAAGATGGCAGTATTTCATTATTACAAGATCAAATTAGCAAAAAAGTTTACCGACTTGTTAGTGCTCTACAAAGCTTGCGTGACCGTTTACCATTTTGGGGGAGTTACGTTCTTTCGGAATCAGAGGCAGAACATTACAAAGAACAACTTTTATCGAGCAAAAATTTCTTTGAGAGTTTGCAAGCATATAGTACGGTTGGTAAGCTGAAGAATTTTAAATACAGTGCTGAAGAAGTCATTGATCAACAAAAGAATCTCACTCAATTGGAAAATATTGAAAAACTGAAAAAATTAGTTGCTGATATTACCCCGCTGGCTACGTATTTATCTAAAGCAGAAAGTGTATTGCCTAGAGATCACGAATGGAATGATCAAGTTACTGTTGCACGTTTGGATATTTTAAAACAATTAGGAGATATCCATGAGCGATCAAAAGTTAACTTTATTAATGTAATATCTCAGCGCTTAAATGAAGTTAAAACGAACTATATTCAGATTTATGCGAGTCTGTATGCTAAATATCGTCTGACAATGGCAGAAGATAAGCGTAAAGCTTCATTAATGAATGATGAGCGTTTAACTCAATTACAGGCAATATCTACTATTGATATTTTGCCAACCAATCAGTTGCTTGAATACCGTAATAAGTTAGCAGGTTTACGTACTCAAGGTGTGTTGTTAGAGAAAGATTTACAGGTGGATCCTGTACCTAGTAATTTAGATTTCAGGCCTGTTAATGAAGATTTAACAATTTCTGCACGTGAGAAACTTCAGTTGCTTGAGGACCAGCTTAATGTATTAGTAAAAAGTTGGACTGATACATTATTGGAAAACTTAGAAGATCCAATAACTAGAGAAAGTTTGGGCTTGCTAAGTGAAGTCGATCGAGCACCTATTGATGAGTTTATAAAATCTCGTAGCTTACCTAAGTCAATTGACCAAGATTTTATTAAAGCATTGAGAGTTGTTTTACAGGGGCTTGTACCAGTAGAAATTAGTAGTGATCAAATTCGAGATGCATTATTTGCTAATGGGACTGCTGCTACAGTAGATCAGATTAAACAGCGCTTAGATCAATTTATTACTGAGAAATGTCGTGGGCAAGATTTAAGTAAAGTCCGTATTGTATTGAAGTAGATATTTAATAAAAGAGCTTGGTTACTTTAAAATTTTAAAGTAACCAATTTAAGAAATAGATACTCGAAATGTGAAGTTCAGTTTATCTGATTTATAAAAGATATAGGTAAACGAAGCAGAGAGTTAGTAACAAGGATCCATTTGTGAACGATAAAGTACTGTCATTAGATTTAGATGACCCAAATCAGCTTTCTGAAAAAGAATCAGGTCCAGTTGAATGCTTAGGAAAAACTTTTGAAAATGACCAAGCTCGTCGTGATTATTACTTAGCAATTTTGGCAGAAAAGTTAAAGGATCCTGAATTTCGGAAAATTGAAGGATTTCCAATTGGCGAAGATGAAGACATCCTGAACTTATCAGATCCACCTTATTATACAGCTTGCCCAAATCCATTTTTGGAAGATTTTATTCGTTTTTATGGGACTCCTTACGATCCAAACGAGGAGTATAAACGTGAGCCTTATGCAGCTGATGTAAGTGAAGGTAAAAATGATCCAATTTATAATGCACATAGTTATCACACAAAAGTGCCACACAAAGCGATTATGCGATATATCTTACATTATACAAATCCAGGCGATTTAGTATTTGATGGATTCTGTGGAACAGGTATGACGGGAATAGCTGCACAATTATGTGGAGATAAAGAAACAGTAGAGTCATTGGGTTATAAGGTGCTGGCCGATGGAACAATTTTACAAGAAGAAAGGGATGTAATCACTCAGAAGTCAGAGTGGGTACCTTTCTCAAAATTAGGTAATAGACGAGCAATTTTAAATGATTTATCTCCTATCGCTACATTTATAGCGTATAACTATAATAGTCCTGTCAATGTATCAGAAGTAGAAGAAAAGGCTAAAGAAATAATCTTAGAGGTTGAAAATGAGTGTGGATGGATGTTTGAAACCTATCATTCAAATGGGGAAAAAGGTCGTATAAATCATATTTTGTGGTCGGATGTATTTAGTTGTTCTTCATGTGCAAACGAAATAATCTTTTGGGATGCTGCGGTTGAATATGATCAAGGGAATATAAAAAAAGAGTTTAACTGCCAGCATTGTAACGCTTTACTAACGAAGAGTAAGTTAGAGAAAGTTTGGACCACCAGTTTAGATGAGCCAACTAAAACTATAATAAAACAAGCCAAACAAGTCCCTGTTTTAATTAATTATTCATTACATACCAAGAGATATGAAAAAAAACCAGATCAAGATGATTTAAAATTAATAAATGAAATAAATAAGTTAACCCCTAAGTATTGGTTTCCAGTTGATTCTCTACCAAGAGGTTATAATACAGAGCAGCCTAAAAAATCACATGGCATAACAAACATACATTTGTTTTATCCTAAAAGTGGGTTGATTGAGCTGTCTACTATTTGGCATAAGGCGGGCAGAGAGAATCGAATTTCAAATTGCATAAAATTTATCCATACATCTTCAAGTAATTACGTTTCTAGGATGAGACGTTTTCGTGCGGATAAAAAAGGAGGGGGGCCTTTAGCTGGTACTCTTTATGTTGGAGCATTAACAACTCCACCCAATCCAATTCTAACTTTTGAAAGGAATCTCAATTTTATTACAAAAGCTTTCAAAGCGTTACCTTGGGCACACGAAGGGGCTTTAGTATCCTGTCAAAGTACTACTGATTCTAAATTCATCACAAGCAACTCTTTAGACTATTTATTTATTGATCCTCCTTTTGGTTCTAATCTTAATTATTCTGAATTAAATATACTATGGGAAGCTTGGCTGAAAGTTAAAACAAGTAATGAAAAAGAGGCTATTGAAAATAAAGTCCAAGAGAAAGGTGCTAATGAATATAGACATCTGATGAGCCAAGGATTTAAAGAGGCGTACCGTATTCTAAAACCAGGTAGATGGTTGACAGTTGAATTCTCTAATACAAGTTCAGGTGTATGGAACAACATACAAGCAGCATTGACTGAAGCAGGATTTTTGATTTCGAATATATCAGCTTTAGACAAAAAGCAAGGTAGTTTCAAGGCTGTTACAACGACAACAGCTGTTAAACAAGATCTGGTTATCTCCGCTTACAAACCAAAAGACAATTTGGAAAAATTGATTGCTAATGATTCAAATGATGATGGAGTATGGGATTTCATCCGCTCTCATTTAAGTTATCTCCCAATTATAAAACGTGAAGGTAATGAATTAGTAAAAGTGCCTGAACGAGATCCACGAATTTTATTTGACCAAGTTGTAGCATATTTTGTTCGTAATATGCGAGATGTTCCATTGTCATCTAAAGAATTTCAGAATGGTTTAATAGAAAGATTCTCTGAAAGAGACGGAATGATTTTTCTACCAGAGCAAGTTGCTCAATATGACAAAGCACGTATGAGTAGTACGAAATTACGTCAACTTAGTATTTTTGTTCATGATGAAGCATCAGCGATTGATTGGTTGCGCCAATTACTTTTGGATAAACCGCAAACTTATCAAGATATTCAACCGAAGTTTATGAGTGAATTAGCAGGCTGGAAAAAAGCAGAGGTCCAGTTAGAGTTAATAAAATTACTTGAACAAAATTTCTTGAAGTTTAATGGACAGGGACTTGTTCCTGCTCAAATCCATAGTTATCTATCAACGAATTTTAAAGAGCTTCGTGGTTTAGAGAAAGATGATCCTGAACTGCTTGCAAAAGCGAAAGATCGTTGGTTTGTACCTGATCCAAATAATGAAGAACAGTTACAAGCGTTAAGAGAGCGTGATTTGTTAAAGCAATTTGAAGAATATAAAACTTTTAGCGGTAAAAAAATTAAGCAAGTTCGTATGGAGGCAGTACGGGCTGGCTTTAAAAAAGCTTGGAAAGATCGTGATTATGAGACGATTATTCATATTGCTGAAAAGATTCCGGAAAGTTTGCTTCAAGAGGATGAAAAACTACTGATGTGGTATGACCAAGCCCAAACCCGTCATGGTAATACTGGATTCTTTTAAAGGAATATGAATTGACTCAATTTGCTATAGGACAATGGGTGTGGTCTCAGGCCCATCAGCAAGCTGGGAAAGTAATTGAACACTATTCACTTTGGGATGAAGATTTATATTGGATATGGTTAACCCAAAGTGATTGTGTTGTAAAACTTTCTTTAAGAGAACTTCAACCCATAGTTTATGGAAAGAAAATTTCACCTGCATATATTACTTATGTAGCAGCAGCAAGTAAGATTGAGAATATTCAAAACGACGACATACTATTTGCTCCTATAACTAGTAAGGTGATTCCATTACCGCATCAGCTGAAATGTTTAAATCGTATTTTGAGTGGACTTAGTCAAAATCAGAGCGTTCGTTATCTTTTAGCAGATGAGGTGGGTTTAGGAAAAACGATTGAAGCGGGCCTCATAATGCGCGAACTGAAACTGCGTGGTTTAGTTAAGCGTATTTTGGTTGTTGCTCCTAAAGGACTAGTTACTCAGTGGTTAAGTGAAATGATGAATCATTTCAATGAAATATTTCATCTTATTTCACCAATGACTGCTGATGACGTAGAGGGAAATATATGGCTTCAATATGATCAAGTCATTTGTTCTATGGACTCCATTAAACCAATAGAAAAAAGAAGAGGGTGGAGCTTAGATAAAATCAATCAGTATAATCAGCAAAGATATGAGGGTGTCATATCTGCAGGATGGGATTTAATTATTGTGGATGAATCGCATCGGTTACAAGGAAGTACGGATACGGTCGCACGTTATAAATTAGGTCAAGGACTATCTGAAGCAGCTCCTTATTTTCTATTACTATCTGCAACGCCACATCAAGGAAAAACGGATGGGTTTTATCGATTAATGTCTCTATTGGATCGAGACAATTTTCCTGACATTACAAGTGTAAATCAGGAACGAGTAAAACCTTACGTCATTCGGACAGAAAAAAGACACGCTATAGATAGTGAAGGTCATGCTTTATTTCAACCTAGATATACTGAACTTAAAAGTGTGGCATGGAAACCCCAGTATCAAATTCAAAAAGCACTTTATGATGCCGTCACTGAATATGTCCGAGAGGGATACAATCAGGCAATACAAACTAAGCAAAATGCTATTGGATTTCTGATGATACTGATGCAACGTCTAGTTGTGTCTAGTCCATCCGCAATTCAAATGGCTTTAGAGAGGCGGTTAGCTGTACTCAATAAACCAACCATTGTTCAACAGGAGAGTCTGTTGAACATTGAAGAATGGGAAGATTTAGATGGTCAGCAACAAGTAGATGCTCTATTCAATCATAAAGAATTAGCTCGGCGAAGTAAGGCGCTGAAAAATGAGCAACAGGAGGTTGAGTATTTATTATCTTTGGCAAATCAGTGTGTTAATCAAAGAATAGATGCTAAAGCTGATGCTTTATTGGAGTTAATAATCTTACTTCAGCGAGAGGAAAATGACCCTAATCTAAAAATTCTCATTTTTACGGAATTTGTGACTACTCAGGTTGCATTAGCTGATTTTCTTAAAGATAGAGGTATATCAGTTGCAATGTTAAATGGTTCCATGAGTATGGAACAACGTAAACAAGTTCAGCAAGATTTCAGATCTCATTGTCGCATATTAATTTCGACTGATGCTGGAGGAGAGGGATTAAATTTACAATTCTGTCATGTCATTGTTAATTATGACATACCATGGAATCCTATGAGGCTGGAACAACGAATTGGCCGAGTTGACCGGATTGGCCAAAAACATGTGGTTCGTGCTATTAATTTGGTATTTGAAGATACTGTGGAACATCGTGTCCGTGAGGTATTAGAAGAAAAACTTAATATTATACTAGAGGAGTTTGGCGTAGATAAAACGGGCGATGTTCTTGATTCTGCACAAGCTAGTCAATTATTTGATCAAATTTATACTACTGCTATTCAGCATCCTGAATCGATTGATCAAGAAATTGTGAAAGCTTTGGAAGAAATTCGTGAACAAGCAAAAATAAGTCAACAGAGTAAAATACTATGTTCTGATGATACACCGATTGATATCCATCAAGTGGATCAAATAAAAAATCATCCTCTTTCGTTTTGGATAGAGCGAATGGTTTTAAGCTATTTGGAACAATATGATTCTAAAAACATCAAACAAATTGATAACTTAATTTGGCAACTAAATTGGCCTGATGGAGAGATTTGGAAAAGTTGTACATTCCAAATAGATCATGAGAATAAACAAGAAACGAAGTTTATCGGGTTAGATGAACCTAGAATTAAGAAGCTAATTAAAAATATACCATTCTGGGTAAAAGACCAAAAAATTCCTTCTATAACAATAGCTTCGATACCTCAGACAGTAAATGGGGTTTGGTCATTATGGAAGATAAGTATTGACTCTGAATTGCATGAGAATCGCAAAGATATTTATTTACCAATATATACGGATTTAGAAGGTAAGAACTATTCTGCAACAGCAAAAAGAATTTGGGAGGCGCTATTATCTAATGATATTCATATCGACTCACAATTATCAGATAACCTCGATAGTAAATTACAAAATAGGAGCGATGACACAATTCTATACGATAAACAGAAACTGGAAGCAGTAAAGGAAGGTAAGAAATTATTTGAGGCATTAAAAAATAAATATCAGGAACAGGTAATAAAAGAGAAAGAAAAAAAAGGATATGCCTTTTTAGTACGACGCAGAGCATTAGAACGTATTGGTTTGCCAGAAGTACGAAATTATCGGTTGCAACTACTTGAAAAAGAATTCAGTGAATGGCAAAAAAAATTTACTGTTCTGAAATCTATAAGTCCTGATTTACGTGCTGTGTTGATATTAAAAGTAATACCTATGAGGTCTGAGAGTGTTTAATAATTATTATGAACAAGGGGATTGGCGCGATAGTATTTTGGATGAATTACAACCTGGATTAGCAAAAATTTTTATTGTTGAAGACCCAGACAACTTGATGGTTGAGCCAGGTATTCAAAAAATACTTGCTTCCAGAGATTATGACTATTATCACTATGATAATAGTATTGCGCTACGTTACTTCTATGAAACAAAATTTATGATAGATAGTTGTGAAAGCAAACGTGTAAATTCCAAAACTTTAGTGATTAGTTTAAACAAAAATAGTTCTAGTGCTCGTGAGCTACCCTTTGATATTTATAATAATGCAAAAATTGTTTCCCTATCTTTGAGGGATAGTTTTCCTGATATTTGTTCAGATGTTTTGAATCAACTTGAATCAGAAGAACTCGACATATTATATAAAGCACTTATTGAATACACGCCTGGACAATTAGGAAATATTGCAAGTTTGGACTTTGTGTTGCGTCATGTATATCAAGTTGCTCCCGAGATAGTCAAAACATCATCAGATTTACTGAGAATATTACTAAGTTTAAATTATCGGGATATTGCTTTGCCTCAAATATTAAGAGATAGATTAATCTCAATATTTAAGAAGCGAAAAGAATTTACTGACTGGCCATTAATAGAAATTCTGAGTAATAAAAAGTCATTTTATGATTTTTTACAGAATAAGTGGTCTGATTATGTACAAACTATTGTAAAAGAGAAAAATGAATCAAGAAATCAATTTACGAATGAATTAATTCACCATAATACAATTTTGGAAGATAGGACATTATTACCTTTTGGTCATGATGATGTTCGAATTTACATTAAAAATTGTTTTATAGAAGGTCTATTAAAGCCAATTGCAGTGTCGAATCCAGAAATACTCAAAGATCACTGGTGCCTGATAGGTGTAAAAACAAATACAGATAGAGACAAGAAATTAAAAGCTGACGAACTATTTGAACTTTGTCATAAGACGATTCCTAACCAAAGTGATAGGCATCAAATGTGGTATCAATTTTCTAAGCGTTGGGCGGAACTGCTTAATCTGTATTATTTTGAACCAAGATTCTTTGATAAAATAGAAATTAAAACATTTCAAAATTTAATTGATCAACGTTTTTTAGAGTGGATGTTAGTAAATTATAGTGGATTGCTGAATCACCCACCTTCACCTCCAGCAATGTTGCATCATGTTCCAAAGCATATGGCTCGAGAGCTGAGTCAAGATTCTAATAAAAAAGTTGCCTTAATCGTTATAGATGGACTAGCTCTAGATCAATGGATAACTATACGAGATGAGCTTAATCTCAATGTAGCGATTAAGGAGTCATGTGTATTTGCTTGGGTACCAACAGTGACATCAGTATCACGCCAAGCATTATTCTCTGCCAAAGCCCCATTTCACTTTAGTAATTCAATTTTCACCACTAGTTCAGAATATAAATTATGGAAAAATTTCTGGCTTGAACAGGGACTAATTGAAACGCAAATCTTTTATGAAAAAAACTTAGGATTGGACAATCTTGACGTATTGATTGATAAATTGTGTGATCATCGTTTACGTGCCATAGGTCTGGTTATTAATACCGTAGATGACATGATGCACGGAATGAAATTGGGTTCTATTGGTATGCATAATCAAATTAAAATATGGGCAAAAAGAGGGTATCTTAATTGTTTGATTAGTAAGTTAAATGAACTAGGTTTTTCAATTTATATAACTGCTGATCATGGAAATGTAGAGGCAATTGGAACTGGTAAGGTTAATGAAGGCTCGATTGCAGAATCCCGTGGAGAGAGAACTAGAATATATAAAACAGAAGCTTTAAGGGCTGATATTTTTCAGAAATACAATCAATCACGCGATGTTGTAGAATGGCCTCTATTAGGACTTCCTTCAAATTTTTGTCCTATTGTTTCAACAGGGCGTAATGCTTTTGTCTCAATAGGTGAAAGTATAGTTGGGCATGGTGGAGTGACAATTGAGGAGGTGATTGTGCCTTATATCAGAATATCGAGTAGTTAATGAGTGTAAAGAAAAAACAACCTTTAATTGGATTTGAGCGATATGTCTCACTGGATTGGCTTGACCAAACTGCGAAGTGGGTTATTGAAGGAAAAGCCCCTAAAGATATTCATATGTTGATTGATGATTATCTGGCTCCTTATATTCAAGGTGATACTAGTAAGCGAAAAACTAAAAATGTCTTATCAGGTGTATGGATTAAGAGTGATGGTGTTAATCCAAAATTTAAAGCTGATGCGAAGCAACTTTATATTCAAGCAAATAATAATGAGAGAACAGTGATCCATTATGGGCTCATGATTTCGAGTTATCCATTCTTTTACTCGCTATGTCGTACCTTAGGACGATTGTTTAAATTACAAGATGAAATTTCTAATGAAGAGTTTTATCGTCGAGTAATTGAATTACATGGTGATAGAGATAGTATAAAAAGAGCAGCTGCACGGTTTCTCCAAAGTTTAAGCCAATGGAATATATTAGATTGTTCAGATAAAGCTAAAGTAAAATCTTTAGCAAAAATTAAGTTACACGATCCGGTGTTTGCTACTTGGCTATGTGAGTCTGTAATGTACTCTAATCAAAGAGAAACCATTTCACTGAACGAGTTACTTGCGGATCCAGCTTTTTTTTGTTTCGAATTACCACATGGCGCATTTCAGATCAATCGATCAGAAAGGTTTGAAATTGTGCATCAAGGCGTACATGAAACTATTTTGAAATTGCATTTTGATTAATAGTAAAAGAAGAAGGCCTTATAGCCATCTTCTTTATATTTTATGGGTAAATATTGGATGTTTATTTGTGAGTTTCTTTTAATATCTTGCTGTTAATTATAAAAAAATAATGTCAGTTCAACTGCCACCATCTCAAAATGATAGTAAAAGAAAAAAGATTGTAGCAGGTGTTAGATACAAATGGATTCATAGAGGAAAATATGGATACTAGATCTTACTCAGATATGGCTACAGCTATTCAAAGGTTAAAACTTGATACAAGCAAAGACTTGGACAATTTAGAGTCATTGAAAATTAAATAGCTAATCGAAATACCAGTCTGCTTTTGTCTTCTGAAAAGAGTTGAATAAGCTGGAACTGTCCAATTTAAACCCGATAATTTATAGTTTAATAAGACTATGCAAAAATCCTGCGACCATACGCAAAGAAAGTCGAAATAGAAATTTTATGCTAAAACAGCATTGAATCGCTGTATCTGAGTAAGTTTGATTTCGATCTTGTTTGCCTTTTTGCTAGGTATACCATGTGAAAAACATATGAAGAAAAAAGCCATTTTGAAGATGGCTTGTTTATCAATTTAAACAACAGAAATGATGAATTAAATATAAACAAACTTAGAAATCTGTCTTGCGTAGTCCACCACTGTTTCAGCCACTTCACCACGAAATTCCTGTTCAGTATAAGTACTGAGTGGGCAACTGACAGAGAGTACCGCAGCCACTTCTTGGCTGGATTGACTATAAATAGGCGCAGCACAAGCGGCCATATCTGTATTGAAATGCCCCCAACTGACAGCAAATGACATTTTACGTACTTCATTTAAACGGGCAAGTAATGAATTGAGATCGCTAGGTGTTCGTTCAGAGAATACTTTCCAGTCATTCATATTTTCATAACGTTTAATAACTTCTGCTTCAGGGAGCTGTGACAAAATCAATTGACCGATGACCGTCGCGTGTGCAGGCCAGCGTGTGCCGATATGTACAGTGCTAGTGAATGGGCCAATCGATTGCACATTGCTAATAAAGACTACATCAGTGTCTTCTAATACAGATAAATGTACTGCAATTTTAATGTGATCCCGCAACGTGCGCATAATAGGTGTAGCCAAATCAGTTAAAGAAGATTTAGATAGGCTGTTAAAACCTAGTTCCATCACATTACTGTTCAACGCATAGGCCTTTTGCGACATTTTTCTTAAATAGCCACAATGTTCTAAAGTATGAATTAGACGGAAGGCACTAGAACGGTTGACCTCAATTTTTTCCGCTATTTCAGAAATAGTCATTTCCTGATGATGTTGATCAAATAACTTTAAAATTGCTAACCCTCGGATCAAACCTGGAACTAGATAACGTTCATCATTACTAGTTTCCGCTTCTTGCTCTACTGGGGCAGCTGTATTAATTGAATTCATTTGCCAAGCTCATCTTTGATTAAGTTTATACCTAATTTAGCTATTTTAGCGAGCAAAAAACAAGATAACAATGTTTATATATAAAACATTTATTTTTAAATAAAACATTGCAAAATGTGTTTTTTTAATATGTATATGAAAAATATAAATTTATAAAAATTGACAATTAAATCGGTCACAGACTATTCTATTCAAATAGTTTTAAATATTAAATATTGTTTTGTATATAAAACATGGAAGATGAGCACATGAACTGGATATCTGTTTGTAACGTGAGTGATGTTGCTGAGGAAGAACCTAAAGCGGTTGAAATCGAAGACAAAAAGATTGGTGTCTTTGTGATCGAGGAAAATTACTTCGCGGTTGAAAATGTATGCCCACATGCATTCGCACTGCTAACTGAAGGCTTCATTGAAGGACTCACAGTTGAATGCCCACTGCACGAAGCGATTTTCAATTTAGAAACTGGTGCATTGGAAAGTGGCCCAGGATGCAGAGATTTATGTACTTACCCAATACGAGTTGAGAACGGTGAAGTTCAGATTCAATTCTAAGGGCTAAGAAAGAAAGGGAAGATTTCACATGAAAGAATTTAATGAAAAACTTACAAGATGGATTAATGCAGTTCCTTCTACTGATGCAGGCATCAACAATATTCAAATTCCGGGCAAGGTCGAGCACTTGGTTTGGCAAAACCGCAGCTATGCACCTAGCCAGTACGAATTGGATTTAGTACAGCATCTCATTCAAGCCTTTAGCAATGATGTGACAGAGCTAGATGCTTTAACCGATGCTTTAAATCAGCAAGGGTTTAGAACAGTGGCAGGCGATGTATGGACTACTGAAAGCTTCTCGAAAGAGATGCAGCGTCTAGGCTACTAAGAAAAGGATTTCATTATGACTACAGAAATGAATTTAGAACAATATTTGGATCTCGGTCTGCGTGATCAGTGGTATCCCGTATTGGCAAGTTGGGAAGTGGGTTCAAATCCAGTCGGGATTACTCGTTTAGGCGAAAACATTGTGGTATGGCGCGATGATCAAGGTGCTGTACATGCTTTAGAAGACCGCTGTCCGCACCGCGGCGCACGTTTGTCACTGGGCTGGAACCTCGGAAACCGCGTTGCTTGCTGGTATCACGGTGTGGAAGTGCGTCACGATGGCGTGGTGGAAGATGTGCCTGCAGTGCATGATTGCCCGCTCAAAGGCAGTGACTGCGTGAAGTCTTATCAAGTCAAAGAAATGCATGATGCGATTTTTATTTGGTTCGGAATTGATGATAAAGAAGCACCAGTAGAATTAAGCTTGCCAGAACAGCTTGCCAGCGAAGAATGGAGTTCATTCCTGTGTATGGCAGATTGGAAAGTCAATCATCAGTATGCGATTGATAACGTGATGGATCCAATGCATGGCACTTACCTGCACTGCACATCACACTCGATGGCGGAAGGTGAGCGCACAGCTGAAATGAAACACCGCGCAACCAAAGAAGGCTTTATCTTCGAAAAAGAGGGTCAAACCGGTGTGAACTTTGATTGGGTGGAATACGGTCAGACCGGCGCTGCATGGCTGCGTTTATCGATTCCATACCGTAAAGAATTTGGTCCAGGCGGCGTATTCTGGATTGTCGGCTTTGCAACCCCAATTGATGCGGAAAACACCCGTGTATTCTTCTGGCGCTGCCGTAAAGTTTCTGGCTGGCAACGGAATGTGTGGCGTTTCATGTACCGTAACTATTTGGAAAAATTGCATTGGGACGTACTCGAACAAGACCGTATTATTTTGGAAAACATGGCGCCAAATGCACGCCAGCATGAATTCCTGTATCAGCACGATGTTGGTCTTTCACGCCTGCGTCGCATGATGAAAAAAGAAGCAGAAAAGCAAATCAAGAAAATTACGGCGATGCGTGCTGAAGCGCAAGACGATAACCGTATTGAAATGAAGGATGCTGCCAATGGTTAGCCTGCAAATTTTAGCCGGCAAACGCATTCTGATCACCGGTGCGGCACGCGGCTTAGGACGGGATTTTGCACAGGCTGCAGCTGAGGCAGGCGCTGTGGTAGTCATGGCAGATATCTTGGCGGATTTAGTTTATAAAGAAGCGCAGGCCTTGGCAAAAAACGGCTTGAAAGTTTCATCGGTGATGATGGACCTCAGGGATAAACAATCTATTCAAAACGCGGTGCAAATTGCAGTCGATATTTTGGGCGGATTAGATGGCTTAATTAATTGTGCAGCGCTGGCAACAGGTGTTGGCGGTGTGGATATGATGGGCTATGACGAAGCGCTTTGGGATCGTGTCATGACGGTCAATGTCAAAGGCACATGGTTGGTTTCACAAGCCTGTGTCCCGCATTTAAAGGCTTCAGGTGAAGGAAAGATCATCAATATTGCCTCAGACACCGCTTTATGGGGTGCACCAAAGTTGATGGCTTATGTAGCCAGTAAAGGTGCCATTATCTCCATGACCCGTTCGATGGCCAGTGAATTAGGCCCAGATAATATTTGTGTCAACACCATCAGCCCGGGGCTGACTTTAGTTGAAGCGACAGAATATGTGCCGCAATCACGTCATGACTTATACGTTAATGGAAGAGCAATACAGCGTCAGCAGCTTCCACAGGATATTAACGGTACAGCGATTTATCTGCTTTCAGATCTATCGTCTTTTGTCACCGGGCAGAATATTCCTGTGAACGGCGGTTTTGTATTTAATTAAGGAGCGAGACATGATTACAGGAATTGAAGTCCTTAAATTTGGTGTCGAAAACCGCCAAGAGGCGAAAACCTTTTTAGCTGATTTTGGCTTAAAAGCTGTTGACTCTGATATTGATGGCGCAGATTTATATCAAACTCAAAATGGCAGCAAAATTTATCTGTTTGATCTTGCTGATATACGTTTGCCCGCAGCCATTGAAGCCGGTTCAACACTGCGTGAAGTGACATGGGGCGTTGAAAATAAGCAGGATTTTGAAACCTTGGCGGCTAATTTAGCCAATGAGCCGGGCTTTAGCCGTTCAGCAGAACGTGTGCAGTGTCTTGACCCAAATGGTATGACCATTGTATTTGAAAAAAGTATAACTCATGCATTGCCGCAAGCGAAAACCGAAGGCATTAATCAATTTGGTAATATCCAGCGCGTGAATGCAGCCAGTCCTGTGTATGAAAAAGCAGAACCTGTGGCGATTGGCCATGTGGTATTTTTCACACCGGATTTGGAAACCACACAAGCGTTTTATATTGAAAAAGTCGGCTTCCATTTATCCGATGCTTACCGTAAGCGCGGTGCATTTTTACGCTGCAGTGGTGAGGGTTTTCACCATGATTTATTCCTGCTTTCGATTCCGAATAAGCCTGCTGGCTTAAACCATGTGGCTTTTGTGGTGCGTGATATTCATGAAGTGATTGGCGGCGGTTTAAGCATGAACCGTCAAGACTGGTCGACTTTTATTGGTCCCGGTCGACATCCAATTTCATCGGCGTATTTCTGGTATGTCAACTCACCATTGGGCGGTGCTTTTGAGTACTACACCAATGATGATTATTTGACAGAAGAGTGGCAGCCACGTGAAGAAGAACATAGTTTGGAGCTGTTTACTGAGTGGGCAATTGAAGGCGGTTTAGATCATGAAACCCGCCGTCAGATTAAACCCGCTTAAAGCCCAATCAGGATAAGGAGATCAGCATGGACAGGATTGTAATTGTGGGTGCAGGGCAAGCCGCAGGCTGGGCAGTGCATACGCTGCGCCGTCAAGGTTTTGGCGGTGAAATTCATGTGGTATCCAATGAAGATCAGGTCTTCTATGAGCGTCCGCCATTGTCAAAGCAAGTACTGTCGCAGGAAGCGGCAGTTGAAAGCTTGAATTTATTTTCTGCCGATCAGGTCAATGATTTTTCAGTGACTTGGCATAAGCCAGATCACGCTGTAAAACTGGATAAGGCGGATAAAACCGTACATTTGGAAAGCGGAAAAATCCTACCTTATGACAAGCTGCTCATTGCGACAGGCAGCCGTGCGCGTATTCCTGTTTCTGCGTGGTCTAGCATGCACAACGTGTACACCATGCGCGACATTAAAGACTGCCAAAAATTGGCTGAAAAATTTAAGTCGGCAGAGCACATTGCAGTGATTGGCGGCGGCTGGATTGGTCTTGAAATTGCAGCCACTGCACGCAAGCAGGGCAAGCACGTTGAAATTTTTGAATACGGTTCACGTCTTTGCGCACGCAGTGTGAGTCCTGAAGTCTCAGATTATTTAAAGCAATTGCATGAAGATGCGGGCACGGCCACTCATCTTAATGCCACCAAGCTGCATTTGATCGAAACAGCTGATCAGAAAGTTGAAGTTTTTGATGCGGATATTAAATTAAAGCAGTTTGATTGTGTGGTGGTGGGTGCAGGTGCGGAAATTGCAAAGGAATTGGCTGCTTTAGCTGAACTAGAAGTTAAAGATGGCATTGTGGTAAATGAATTTGGCCAAACATCCGATGCCGATATTTATGCTGCAGGCGATGTGGCGATTCATCCATCACTCGGATACTGCATTCAGTCTTGGGCGAATGCGCAAAATCAAGCTATTTCTGCAGCTAAATCAATGTTGGGTGAGATGACGGCCTATCAGGATATCCCTTGGTTATGGTCAGATCAGTATCAATGTAACATTCAGATTTTAGGGACTTATCAGCCTGAAAAAACTCATCAGGTGGTGATCCGTCAAACCTCAGATACACAGATCAGCTTTTTCTATTTAGATGAACAGAATCAATTGCTGAATATGATTGCAGTGAATGATTCAAAATTAATCAAACTGGCAAAACGATGGATGGCCAGCCAGCGCGAATTGGATCCAGCTCAATTGCAAGATCCAGACTTTAATTTAATGAAATTGAAGTAAGCATTTAAAACAATATCAGCCCATGAATGAAAGGATTTACCCATGGATAATGATGCAAAAACAGGATTAAAGCATTGGACACCCGCGATCATTTTAATGATCTGCGTGGTACTGGCTTTCTTTGACAAAATCAGTATTGCTGTCTTGTTTTCAGATGAGACCTTCCAAAATGCGATGGGCATTGGACAAGACAAGGCTAAACTGGGCTGGCTGATGACCAGTTTCCTGTTGGCTTATGGCTTTTCATCAATGTTTTTAAGCTTTTTAGGCGACATTTTCTGCCCTAAAAAAATGCTGTTTTGGAGTGTGACGTCTTGGGGCCTATTGATGTTCTTGATGGGTTTCACGACAGATTATTCCACGATGATGACGCTGCGTGTACTGCTCGGTTTGGCAGAAGGCCCATTATTTGCATTGGCTTATACCATTGTGAAACAAACCTATACCGACCGGCAGCAAGCGCGCGCTTCGACCATGTTCCTGCTCGGGACCCCAATTGGCGCATTCCTAGGCTTCCCGATAACGGCATTTGTTTTGGCGCACTATGACTGGCACACCACGTTCTTTGTTATGGGGGCATTGACCTTCATTGTATTGATACTGATTGTGTATGGCCTGCGTAACTTACAGCTGAAACGTACCGTGGATTTGGAAGGCGTTGGCAAACGCGTAAATTTCAAAACGCATTTGAGCAATACCAAAAGCTTGCTGGGCAATGGTTCTTTTTGGCTGCTATGCATTTTTAATATCGCTTTGATGACCTATTTATGGGGTCTAAACAGTTGGGTGCCGTCTTATCTGATTCAAGATAAAGGCTTCAACTTAAAAGAGTTTGGCATTTATTCAAGTCTGCCATTTATTGCCATGTTGATTGGTGAAGTGGCTGGTGCATTCCTTTCAGACAAACTAGGCAAACGGGCAATTCAGGTCAGCGGCGGTTTACTGATTGCAGGCATCTTTATGTATGTGATGGTCATTGCGAAAGATCCAATGCTAGTGATTTTAGCCATGTCTTTAAGTGCAATGGCTTGGGGTTTTGGTGTCGCGGCAGTGTTTGCACTGTTGGCACGCATTACTTCAGCAGATGTTGGTGCAACCGCAGGCGGTATTTTTAATGGATTAGGTAACTTTGCTAGCGCAGCAGCGCCTGTAATTATTGGCGCAATCGTGATGCAAACTGGCAGTTTTAATATTGGTATTACGTTCTTGGCAGCCGTTGCCGTGATTGGTTCCTTCTTCTTGGCACCATTACTAAAACGCTACTGATGTTTAAGCGCACTGATTCAAGCGCCGTTTGATGCGGCAAAGAAACAGTACAGCGCACATTAATTTGCCGTGATTCAGACAGCTTAAGCCAAAGGATCACGGACTAACCAAACCTCAATGAGGACACAGCATAGCTTTAAACAAGAGCTTGAATGCTGCAAAAGGAGAAATTCATGTCTGCACAACAATTTGAAACTTGGACACAGCCTGAAGGTCAATCATTAGAAGACTGGATTGGCGGACGCATAGCTCGCTTTGAAACACGTCAATACGATTTTGATGCACTCAAATTTCAAGCGGATTACGACCCGAAATACCGCCGTGCGCAAATGCGTTATATGGGAACAGGCGCTACAGGCGTAGCAAACGATGGCAATACTGTTCCTGCAGAAAACTTTACGTTTTCAACCATGGTGCTACCGCCGCAATGTGAAGGCCCACTGCATATCCATCACGATGTAGAAGAAGTGTTCTTCATGCTGCGCGGTGAAATTGATTTGTTTATTGAACATGACGGTCAGAAGTTTTCAACCCGCTTAAAAGAGCGTGACTTGATTTCAATTCCACCGGGTATCTACCGTGGTTTGTTTAATCCAGGAACAGAAGATGCCTTGATGTGTGTGATGTTAGGTACGGGCAAACCGACCATTCCGAACTATCCGCCTGAACACCCGTTGTCTCAAATCAAGCGTTAATTTTTAGGAAGTGAAGTGATGACTTTAATTGATCAATTGGCACAGTTTGAATTGAAAACCGTTCAATTTGATGGTGTGCAGCAATCTTACCGCGAAGCGGGTAAAGGTAAAACATTGGTGCTGTTACACGGCATCAGTTCTGGCTCAGGTTCTTGGGTCAAGCAGCTGCAAGATTTAAGTCATCATTTTCATGTGATTGCATGGGATGCACCGGGCTATGGGCAATCGGATCGTTTAGCTGCGCAGCCTAATGCAGAAGATTATGCCAAACGTTTAAAAGGCATGTTGGATGCTTTAGGGCTTAACTTAGGTTCGGGGCAGGGTCAAAACAAAATTATTTTGGTTGGCCACTCTTTGGGTGCAATGCAGGCTGCGGCCTTTAATGCGCTTTATCCAGAGGTTATAGAGGCTTTAGTTATTGCTAATGTAGCGCAGGGTTACAAAGACAGTGATGCGCAGAAGCAGCAAGATGTTTTTGAAAAGCGTCCAAAAATGCTGCAAACACTGGGTGCTTCAGGTATGGCGCAATCACGCGGACCGCACCTAGTGGTCAATGCTTCAGCCGAAGTGCTGGCACTGATTGATGCAGTGATGCAAAACATCGATTTACAAGGTTTTACTGATGCTTCGTACCTCCTGGCCTACGATGCAATTCAAAGTTATTTACTGCCAGCACAACAACATGTACATGTCATCAAAGGCATGGTGGATGGCATTACCCCACCGCAAGATATTCAAGCATTGGCGGATCAGTTCCAGCTGAAGCCATGCTACGAAATTGTCGCTGCAGGCCATTTAAGTTATCTGGACCAAGCAGAGCAATTTAACCAAATTTTATTGTCGCTTAATGACGCACGGATGTGAGATAGGAAAATGAGCTTCCAATTAGAAGGCAAAAAAGCAGTAGTCACCGGTGGCTCGTCTGGCATTGGCCTGGCAACGGTAGAGCTTTTGATCGCGGAAGGTGCACACGTCGCATGGTGTGGCCGTGATGAACAGCGTTTGAATGAATCAAAAGCGCACATTTTATTGCGCTACCCAAATGCCAAAGTTTTGACTGTAACTTGCAACGTTTTAGACAAAGTTGATGTTCAAAAATTTGCCGATCAAGTGCAAAACGAATTTGGCGGCGTCGATATTTTAATTAATAACGCAGGCCAAGGCCGTGTTTCAAATTTTGAAAATACAGCTGATGAAGATTGGCTGAAAGAAGTGGAGTTGAAGTATTTCAGCGTGCTGCACCCGATCCGCGCATTTTTGCCGGCCTTGCAGCAGTCCAATCATGCATCGATTACCAACGTGAATTCTTTACTCGCGCTGCAGCCAGAACCGCACATGATTGCGACGTCATCTGCACGTGCAGCATTGCTGAATTTAACTCACTCATTGGCGCATGAATTCTCTAAATACGGTGTTCGTGTGAACTCAATTTTATTGGGCATGGTGGAATCTGCACAGTGGAAACGCCGTTTTGCAATGCGTTCAGATCAAGAACAAAGCTGGGAAGAGTGGATTGGCAATATTGCCAAAAAACGTGGCATTCCAATGGAACGTTTGGGTAAGCCAGAAGAACCAGCGCGCGCTTTAGTGTTCTTGGCATCACCAATGGCATCGTACACCACAGGCTCAGCCATTGATGTGTCTGGCGGCTTTAACAAGCATTTATAAGGTGAGCGTATGAAACAGCTGATGATGATTGGTTTTGGCGCAATGGCAAACGAAGTTCGTACCCATTTGCCTAAAGACCTTGAGTTGAAATGGGTGGTGGTGCCTGAGCGCAGTATTGAAAGCGTACGGCAAGAAGTGGCTGCTGATGTTCAAGTCATTGCCGATATTGATGATTGCAAGGGTACTCCAGATTACGTGATTGAAGTGGCGGGTCAGGCTGCAGTGAAAGAACATGCAGCAAAAGTACTGGCAAAGGGCTGGAACATCGGTTTGATCTCCGTCGGCACATTGGCCGACAGCACTTTCTTTGAACAACTGCAAAACACGGCTGAGCAGTCTGGCGCGCATATCCATTTACTGGCAGGCGCAATTGCAGGCATTGATGGTATTTCGGCTGCCAAAGAAGGCGGCTTGGAAAAAGTTACTTATAAAGGTTGCAAGAGCCCAAACAGCTGGCGCGGCAGTTATGCAGAAAAATTGATTGATCTCGATCAAGTGACAGAAGCTACGGTTTTTTATACTGGCACAGCACGTGAAGCAGCGCTGTATTTTCCAGCCAATGCCAATGTCGCGGCGACTATTGCGCTGGCAGGCATTGGTTTAGATGAAACCATGGTTGAATTGATGGTTGATCCGAACATTAGCCAAAACAAACATACCATTATTGCCCAAGGGCGGTTTGGCCAAATGAGTATTGAAATGATGGGGGTGCCTTTGGAAAGCAATCCAAAGACCTCCACATTGGCAGCATTGAGCGTCATCCGTGCGTGCAGAAACAGCGTAGATGCGATTCAGATTTAAAGGGATTGGGTGAATGTCATGGTAAAAGAAATTTATATTGCAGGTGAATGGCGTTTAGGCCGCGGCAACGTGATTCAAAGTGTTTTTCCCGCAGACAATTCAGTCAATGCGGAAATTTCAACCGCAACGTTGGAAGATGTGGAAGAAGCGATTACAAAGGCCGATCAAGCTTGGCGTAAGCCTGAGTGGCGCAACTCTTTGCCGCATGAGCGCGCAAAAATTTTATACCGCGTTGCAGATATTATTGAGGCTCGTGCAGATGAATTGTCTAAACTGCAAACCCGTGACAATGGCAAGCCTTTAGCGGAAACACGTGCCTTGGTCATGAGTGCAGCAGCAACGGCGCGTTTTAATGCGGCAGCATGCGAAACTTTTAGTGAGGAATTGACTACACAGCGTGCACAAGATTTCTTGACCATGAGCGTGCATGAACCTGTAGGGGTAGTCGCAGCCATCACTCCTTGGAATTCTCCAATTGCCAGTGAAGTGCAAAAATTGGCGCCAGCCATTGCAGCCGGCAACGCGGTGATTTTAAAGCCAGCCGAAGCGACGTCATTGATTGCCTTGGAACTGGCCAAAATTTTTGAAGAAGCTGGCTTGCCGAAAGGCATTCTGAGTGTGCTGGTTGGGCGCGGTTCAGTGATTGGCGATGCCATCGCTCAGCATCCATTGGTACGCAAAATTTCGTTTACAGGCGGTACATCAACTGGCCGTCACTTGGCGCATATTGCAGCTGAAAAGCTGATTACAACATCGTTAGAATTAGGTGGAAAATCGCCAACGATTGTCCTGCCAGATGCAGATCTTGAAATTGCAGCCAAAGGCATTGTTTACGGTATTTTCAGTTCAGCAGGTCAAGCGTGTATCGCAGGTTCGCGTCTGTTTATTCACGCTTCAATTTATGACGAATTTTTAAAACGGTTAGTAGAAATCACTGAAGGCTTACGTGTAGGGCATCCTGAACAGCCCAATGTGCATATGGGCTCATTGATTAACCAAAAACATTTGGAATCTGTACACCGTTATGTGGAATTAGCAAAAGCCGAAGGCGGTACAGTGGTGACCGGCGGTGAAGCAATTACAGACGGCGAATTTGCCAAAGGCAGTTTTTATAAGCCAACCATTATTACGGGTTTGAGCAACAGCGCACAAACTTGCCAAGAAGAAATTTTTGGCCCTGTACTAGTGGTCATGCCATACGACAACGAAAAAGATTTATTTGAACAAGCCAACGATAGCTGTTTTGGTTTAGCGGCAGGCATTTGGACAGAAAGCTACCGTAAAGCATGGAAAATTGCCCGCTTGCTGGAAGTCGGTACGGTATGGATTAACACCTATAAAAAATTCTCCATCAGCGCGCCATTTGGCGGCTTTAAAGACAGCGGTATTGGCCGTGAAAAAGGTCGCCTCGGCATCCTGTCTTATATGCAGCAAAAAAGTATTTATCTGGGTTTAAACGAGCAAGCCAATCCATGGTCGGACTAGCAGCTGAACACCCATAAACAACGAATTGAAAAAATTAAGGAAAGAACAATGACTGAACGTGTAAATGTAGGCGAAGCAATCGCTCGAGTATTAGAACAGCATAATGTAGATAGTATGTATGGCGTGATTTCGATTCACAACTTACCTATTGCCGATGCTGTTGGCCGCCGTGAAAAAATGCGTTTTGTAGCCGCACGAGGTGAAGCTGGTTCTGTCACTATGGCAGATGCACATGCGCGTTTTAAAGGTTTAGGTGTAGCATTGACCAGTACGGGTGCAGGTGCTGGTAATGCAGTGGGCTCACTCATTGAGGCAATGAATGCTGGCAGTCCAGTATTGCATTTAACCGGTCAAGTAGAACGTGAATATTTAGACCGCGATGCCAGCTTCATTCATGAAACTAAAGACCAGTTAACCTTTTTAAAAGCATCAAGCAAAGCAGCTTTTCGTATTACTAACCCGGACAATGCAGTAGGTGTAATTCGTGAAGCGATTCGCGTTGCAACTACTGTTCCTATGGGTCCAGTGAGTGTGGAAATTCCAATTGATGTGCAAGCTACTGAGATTGATTTACCAGCCAATCTTGGTCCAGTAAAAGCCATGCAATTGCCGCAAGCGGATGATGTTGAAATTGACATGATTGCAGATGCATTGAAGAATGCTAAACGTCCATTACTTTGGATTGGTGGCGGAACTTTAAATGCTGTTGCGGAAGTGAAAGCGCTTGCTGACTTGGGTATTCCAGTGGTGTCTTCAACTCATGCTCGCGGTGTATTGGCAGATGACCACCCACGCAGCTTACGTGCATTTCATAACTCTGTAGCCGTTGAAAAACTGATGAAAGAGGCGGATTTATTCATTGTTGCGGGTTCACGTCTACGCAGTAATGAAACCAAAACCTATTCGGTAGAGTTCCCTGAAAATATTATTCAAATTGATGCCAATCCAGTTGCGCAGCAGCGGAACTATAAGGTTTCACAATTTGTCTGTGCAGATACCAAAGATACCTTTGCACGTGTGATTAGCTCACTGAATGGCGCAAGCAAAGTTGATGCTGCCTATGATGCAGACATCAAAGCTGCGCGTGAACATGCAGTGGATGCACTGCGTACGCAAATGGATCAATACGCATTGATTTGTGATCACCTACGCGCTGCATTACCAGAAGACGGTATTTTTGTTCGTGACATCACCATGTCAGGCAGTACATGGGGTAGCCGTTTATTCCCTGTACAAACACCGAATAAAAACATTCACTCATTGGCTGGTGCAATTGGCCTTGGTCTTGCACATGCGATTGGTTCATCTATTGCCAATCCTGACAAAAAAGTTGTGGGCTTAGTGGGTGATGGCGGCTTGATGCTGGGTATTGGTGAAATTGCCACGATGGCACAAGAAAATACCGACATGGTGCTAATGGTAATGAATGACGGTGGTTATGGCGTCATGCGCGGCATTCAAAATAACTACTTTGGTGGTCGTCAATACTTTAACGAACTGCATACACCAGACTACCGTTTATTGGGCGAGTCGATGGGGGTAAAGAGCTGGAAAGTAGGTAGCGCAGAAGAGTTTAAAACCGCAATTCAAGAAGCCATGGATCTGAACGGTCCTGCAGTCATTGAACTGGATATGAATGCCATTGGTCCGTTGAAATTTGCAGGTCCACCACAGAAAAAATTGTACTGATTCATCCCAATAGGATCAATAAAAATTTAGCGCAAGATTTAAAGCAATATTGCTTTAAAAAATATTTAGAACAATGCAATGGTGCAATTTCCCAACAGGGGGATTGCACTCAGCTTTCGTTAAAGGATTACAGACCTCGGTACAGTAGACCGAGGTAAAACAAAAAGGTGAGTGGATATGCAAACAAGGATTGAGCATGATTTACTGGGAGCTAAAGAAGTACCATATAGTGCTTATTATGGCATTCATACCCAAAGAGCATTAGAGAATTTTAAAATTTCCAATTTAACGGTTGGGCAATCACTGCATTTTATCCGCGCTTTAGGTTTTGTGAAAAAAGCTGCAGCACAAAGTAATTTTTATTATGAAAAAATCACTGAGCAGCAGCTGAATGCGATTGAATATGCAGCCGATCAGCTGATTGAACAGCCGCAGCAATGGGCGGCGTCATTTCCAATTGATGGCTATCAAGGCGGGGCGGGTACATCGGTTAATATGAACTGCAATGAAGTCATTGCCAATATCGGTTTGGAATACTTAGGTGAGCAAAAGGGCAACTATGCGATTTTGCATCCGAATGATCATGTCAATAAATCACAATCAACCAACGATGTCTATCCGACAGCATTGCGAATCAGCCTGTATCACCGCATTGACGATTTACTGCTGGCGTTGGGCAAATTGATTCATACCATTCGAGGTAAGGCTGCAGATTTTAAATATGTGCTGAAAATGGGCCGAACTCAGCTACAAGATGCCGTACCGATGACCATGGGACAAGAGTTTCAGGCTTTTGCAACCTTGTTGCATGAAGATATGAAGCTGATTAAGCAAATCCGTGAATTCTTGCTGGAAATTAATTTAGGTGCGACCGCGATTGGTACAGGTGTGAATACACCAGATGGTTATGCATATTACATTACAGATCGTTTAAGTGAGCTGACCGGATTGCCGTTAAAAGGTGCAGAAGACTATGTCGAAGCGACCAGCGATTGCGGCGTATTCATTTTAATCTCAAGTACTTTAAAACGTTTGGCATGCAAATTATCTAAAATTTGCAACGATTTGCGCTTACTCAGTTCAGGCCCGCGTACTGGATTGGCTGAAATACGCTTGCCGGAATTGCAAGCCGGCTCATCGATTATGCCAGCCAAAGTCAATCCAGTGATTCCTGAAGTGGTGAACCAAATTGCCTTTAAAGTCATGGGCAATGATTTAACTATTAGCATGGCGGCCGAAGCAGGACAGCTGCAGCTGAATGTAATGGAACCCGTGATTGCTTTGTCGCTGAATGAGTCGATTGAGCTGCTGCAGCATGGCATCAGTAGTTTGGATGAAAAATGCTTTGCAGGCATTGCGGTAAATGAACAGCAAGCATATGACATGGTGATGCGCAGTGTAGGGATTGTGACCTTGCTTGATCCGATCCTTGGGCATGAGCGCTGTGATGCTATTGGCAAACAATGTATCGCCGAAAATAAGACTATTCAAGACGTTGTATTGTCTCAAGGATTGATGACAGAAGACGAGCTGAAACAGGTCTTTTCATTTGAAAATTTAATTTCGGAAGTTCGCAGCATCGAAGCGCCGCTACAGGACATTGCTTAATCGCAAATCAAAGTTCGTGCCGGTGAAACTAAATTTTTTAGCTGAAATTTATTACAAACAAAGTTTTGTATACAAAATATAAAAATAGGGAAATGAAATGAATAAAACCATATTAACAGCAGCAGTTATGTTGTCTTTGAGCGCAGCTATCGTTAGTGTCCAAGCCAAAGATGATCCATTGGAATGGAAAAGCGAAGATGGTACACAGTCATTGAAAGTGGGTGGAGTCTTACGTTTCAATCATCGTTATGAACAGTGGGATGCCAGTCTTAACCGCGGTGTAGGAAAACTAGATTTTGATATTTTCCGTTTAGATTTAAAAGGTAAATCTGATGATGCTTACTTGAATGCCAGCTATCTTGTGCAAGATCAGGAAAAAACCTCCATTGAAAAGGCATATGTAGGCTACAACCTGAACAAGAATAACAGCATTGAAGCGGGTTTTGTCTATAAACCTTTTGCGCTTTATCCTTATCCACAAAATGGCTGGACTTACCACATTCCGTTCTTTTTAGGTTATGGCAACAATGCCGCGCCTGGAGTGAACTGGAATTACAATAATCCTGAGTGGGATATTAAAGTTGGTTATTACCCGCGCATGTTGGAAACCAATCTGCGTTACTCACCAGAAGCTGCAACCTATGATGATCTTTCAGAAAATCATTTGCCTTTCCAAGCGGCCTATCAAAACGAAAAGCAGAATCAGCTGAATACGCGTATTGTGCGTAAATTTGGCGATGAGAAAATCGGTAAACATGAAATTGGCTTATCGGGTTCTGTAGCTCAGTTGCATAATAAAACTACGCGCGATGATGGGAGTTATTATGCAGCGGGTTTACATACTAACAGCAATTATCAGCGCTGGAATTTGCAGTCCTCCATGATTCATTATCAATATGACGCTGAAAATCCAGAAGGTGTAAATAACGATATGACGCTGATGGGGGCAAATGGTTTAACGCCAGCATATTTTATTGCCTCAGAGGGTACAGTTGCCAGTCTAAATTTAGCCTATACTTTGCCAGTACAGAATATGGGGAAATTAAAAGCTATTCGTTTTTATAATGATTACAGCTATTTAGACAAAGAGCGCAGTGACTGGGCAGCATCGCAAATGAATACTACAGGAGCGATGTTTATTGCTTCACCGTTTATGGTTTGGGCGGATTATACTTGGGGTAAAAATGCCAATATTATTGGCGGTGCAACTAATGGTACAGGATTTACTTCAGCAACATCGGAAAATAGTGAAAAATGGATGTACCGAGTGAATTTAAACATTGGTTTTAGCTTTTAAGTTAAAGTGATTATTTTAAATAAAATCAGTCATTTATTAAGAGTAAGTAAAGGAGTTAACTCCTTTACTTAAATACCTAGAACAATCTGATATGGTTTAAATCCTTCTAGTACAGCATCTGCGACCAATTGAATAAAAAGCTCAGTCTTTCCATAAGCCATCCATTGATCCAAAGCCTTGTAATAAGCCAATCGATTTTCTACAGTGATGACACAAGGTGGGTAACCAGCTTTTAGCAATTCTAGATTCATCAAAAGACGTGATGTGCGACCATTGCCATCAATAAACGGATGAATACCTACAAAATCAGCATGTACTTTAGCTGCACGTTCAATGGGATGAAGTTTATGTGCTTCCAAATTATACCAATCGACAAGTTGAGCCATCTTGTCATTCAATAATGTATAGTCGGGTGGGGCAGTAGTAGCACCTGAAATCAATACGTTTTGCTGGCGATAACGTCCTGCATTGTCATCATCAATATTTTTTAGAATGAGCTGGTGGATATTTCGAATCTGCCATTCAGAAAAATGTTCTTCCTTTCTAATAATGTCTTCAACGTAATAAATGGCATTTCTATGGTTAATTGCCTCGAAATGTTCTCGTAATGCTTTGCCACCAACAGTTATGCCTTCTAGTACAACTTTAGTTTCTAATAGAGTAAGTGTATTGCCTTCAATAGCATTGGAATGATAAGTCCATCGTACAATAAGGTCTTCTTGTAAATTTTTTACTATTGCTGGTGATAGGGGACGATGCTGATCTAATTTATTTTTTAAATCATCAATAATTTCAAACATTAGCTTGTCCCTGAATATGTCTAAAAGAATGATACATCAAAAAAGAAAATCAAAGAAATGATATGTTATAGTATAGCATTTTGTAGTGTGCTCGATGTTGGTATAATCAGTACGCCATTTCAAATCCTGAATTCGGATTTGAACAAGAATTTAAAGTGATTCAATGTACTAAATCTAATTTGGGTCAAAATTGGGTCAGTAAATTTTTTTATTCAATAAAATAGCTTTAGAATGAATAGGTTATAATTTGAGTTCAATTGACGCCACCTCCACCAAATACTTAACTTTATATGACTCAACATGACGAAATATAAAGTGGAAAGGCTTGATTCTAAAGGAATCAGGCCTTTTTTCTTGCCTGAACATAACCAAATATAACTAGCTATAGTGTACATGCACCGTGTACACTGCCTTGTACATTGCATAATTTATTGAACTCACGGGTGTACAAGCTCATGAAAAGAACCGATATAAAACGTCGTCCTTTATCCGATACCGTTTTAGCCAATCTCGAAACAGAATCAAAAGAATACCGAGAGCTTGACGGCGAAGGCTTATATTTTCGTGTAAAGCCTGATGGCAAAAAGGCTTGGTTATTCAGATATAAAAAAGCAGATGGAAAATGGTCATGGCTAGGTATTGGAACTTATCCTGAACTTTCAGGAGCAGGCGCTCGTAAAAAAGCCAGAGAGATAGTTAAGGATATTTCACACGGTGACAATCCAATCATTACCAAGCAGGAAAGAAAACGACAAGAACTAGAGCAGAATAATGCCACCTTTGAAGTATTGGCTCGTGAATGGCTGGATACCAAAGTAAACGCTTGGGTAAACGACACCATGACTCGAAATAAAGGTGCATTAGAGAAACATATATTCCCAGTTTTTGGTAAACGCTTGTACACCACAATTAAACCGATTGAATGGATGAATCATTTGAAAGGTATTCAGCAAGAGCAGGGCATATATGAGCAGGTAAACCGAGTTCGTGCCATGTGCCGTGACATATACGATTATGCAAAAGTCACAGGCCGTATTGACTACAATCCTTTAGAGGGATTGCAGAAGTATTTACAGCAAGGCAAAAAAGAGAATATGGCACATGTTAGTGAGAGTGAACTCCCTGCATTGCTACGAGCAATTAATAATTACCCAACTTTAGATATTCGTATTGGATTGCAATTGTTAAGCATGTTGTTTTGTCGTCCTAGTGAGTTAAGAGGGGCAACATGGGATGAATTTGATCTAGAACAAGGTCTATGGAATATCCCTGAGCAACGGATGAAAAAACGCCGTGAGCATGTTGTTCCATTGCCAATTCAAGCAATTGAGCTACTAAAAGAATTAAAAAGTTATACAACTAATTCTGATTATTTATTTCCAAGCCGGTCTGATAAGAGTAAGCCAAAATCTGATACTGTTTTTATTATGGCTTTACGCCGTATGGGGTATGAGGGTAGACAGACACCGCATGGATTTAGGCATATTGCTAGTACGTTATTAAATAATCGTGGTTTTGATGAACGGCATATTGAGTCTGCTTTGGCGCATGTGAAAGATGGCGTAGCAGGGGTATATAACAAGGCGCAATATTTGCAAGACCGTAAGCAGATGATGCAGTGGTATGCGAATTATTTAGAGCAAATCGCAGATCAGAGCATTATTAAGTTTAAGAAAGCAGAGTGAATTTTCACAACAACTACTAAAAGATAATGTAAGAAATTTTAAATATCCAAAGTTGATGAAGTAATAATTGATCATCAAATAATGAATGTGATGGGCACTTGATTAATAATTTTTTAAATACAGCAGTTAGGAATAAACATGCCAACAATTATTGTAGAAAATGATGTTTCACAATGGGAGGATCGAACAGGGGAGGTTTATCATTTTCCTAAAAGGTATAGAGAATTACTATTACCGGGTGAAAAAGTTATTTACTACAAAGGTAGGATGAACGATAAAAGTTTTGAGGCAAGTCGTTTAAGTAAGTCTCCCCATTATTTTGGCATTGCTGAAATTGGATCTGTTATTTCTATTAAGAATGACAAAGAGTTGTTAGCAGAAATTATTAATTTTAGGCCATTTGAGAAAGCTGTCGATTTTCAAAAAGATGGTGAATATTTAGAAAAAATTCCAAAAAGTAAGAAAACAAATTATTGGAGAGACGGCGTAAGAAAGATTGATGAAGATACTTACAATGCAATTCTATACCTAGCAAATTTAGGACCTGTTTCAGAAACTAAAACAGTATTATCTAAGGATGATAATCAGAGTTTTGAGTCGGGGATTGAAGGAAAAGCATCTGTGTATACTGGTACTAAATATGAGAGAGATCAGACGCTTAGAAAAAATGCAGTTTTAATTCATGGATGTACTTGTGTTGCATGTGGCTTTAATTTTGAAGCATTTTATGGGGAGTATGCAAAAGGATTTATTCATATTCATCATGTGGAACCTCTTTTTGAAACCGGTGAAAAGAAAGTAAATCCTGAAATTGACTTGGTCCCCTTATGTGCAAACTGCCATGCAGTAGTGCACAGAAAACGAGACAAAACATTAACGATAGAAGAACTACAAGAAATGATTAGGAAACATGTAGTTTAGAAAATTTGATTATGTTTGTAGCAAAAAATGATTGTTTTACCTATGACATTAAGCCTGGATTCTAATTTCAGGCTTTTTTTAGATACAAACTAGCAAAAGGCAATTTCTAAGGCCTGACAGGAGAATGCCAAAATATGCACAGATTTAAAGCTATATAGATTATATTCAATTTGCTAAGCCTAGCCTGACGGGGCGAAAGTCGGTCACCCAATCCGATTGGCTTAGTAGTTCATTGGGGGCTATGGGAGGCATTTATAGTGTTAATTGGTAAAGTGATAGATTCATTGGAAAATGACTATTTCTACGTATGGGAGATTGCTGAACTTTTATATAGTCAGGCTGAAGGTAACTGGGAAGATGTAGCTAAATTTTTAGGATACTATGATTTCGAAACCAGATTGCCGTTATATAAACATGATTATTGTTACCGTGTAGCAGAAGAATCTGACAAGACATCTATTCGAAAATTTATTGATTTACTAGATTCCTTTTTACCTTTTGATAGTGAGGAAAAAACAAAAGCAATTATTAGCTCAGCTAAAGTTGCTGTTAGTATGCATTTATGGTGTAAAGAGGATGTTTATAATTTTCAGCCTATTATGGATTTAGGTATTATTAAAAAACCTCATATACATGAGATTAAAAAAATCTCCCCTGATAAGTTGATAACAGAGTTACAGGAAAAAGATGCGGAAATAGAATTATTAAAAAGGAAACTCCAATCATTCCAAAAAAATGACCTATTAAATCAGATATTAGATGAACAGCATCCTTATTATGCTTTAGATCTAGCAAGAGCAATACAGCTTTGGAAACATGCTTATATCGAATCAAATAAAGAAGATAGTCATACAAATAAAGCTAATTTATGGATAGCTAGAAATACTAATTATGATGTTAATAAGTCATCAGGGAGTAGGCTGAGGGAGATAACTACCCCGTTAAAAGACTGGAATCCTCAGCGAATTAAATAAGTTTAAGTATTTGATTTATATATAGCTTACCTAGATTGGGTGGGCTATTTTTTGCTTAGCTGACCTTACAGCACCTATATGATAATTTGCTTTTATGCACTAACAATATTCAGCCATACAGGTGCATAAATGACTATTCAACCTATCCGCGTTCAATTCAAAACAGCTTGTGAGCTACTAGACATAAGCCGTGAATCATTACGTCATATTGTACGTACCGATATTACTTTCCCGCGGCCAATTAAAGCAGGTGATACAAAGCAAGCCCCAGTCTATTTTGACTATGCCGAGCTTGTAGAGTGGCATAACAACAAAAAGCAAAGCCTTTCTACTTTGGAGGCTTGAGCATGACTAATAATACTCAATTTCAGCAAGTTTTAGACCATTTGAAAAAATTCAACACCATTACAGCACTCGAAGCATTAGAGCTTTGTGGATGCCTTAGATTAAGCCCTATCATTCAGCGTTTACGTAATACTGGTTATGACATTGTGACTCATCGTGAGCGCAATAATAAGTGCACGGGAACACATGCTCGCTATGAATACAGAGGGGTGCAACGGTGAAGGATTTATTTTTAGACTTTATTAAAGGTTTATTAATGGGCATTTGTTTTGTTGTATTTTGCTTAATTATTGCAACCGCAAGCCATTCCATTTATTCTAATGACGTTCATCCACATGATGAGCTAGCTTTGACAGGCTACAACTACGAAGGCGCACACAGTCCGCATTGGGCTTTTTTTGTGCGTAATATCTCTATGCGTCCGCATCGTTATGTGGAGCTTGGGAGGGACACCTTTGGGTGTGCTGGTTTCCTTTGTAGCCAGTCTGTCAACCTTCTCAGGCTTCACACCAATCATTTGACAGTGGTTTGTGAAGCTCCAATTTACAAAGGAGCGCATTCCCATGCCTAATCAAATTAATACTGAATATCAATCAAAAGAAAGAATCCAAGCATGGATTGATGCAATGGCAGATAATAAACGCTATTGCTTTTATATCACCGTTGGACTTGCAGATAGTGATATTACTTATCCTCTAGGAAACTGGAATATTCCTTTTTATTCTTTGGAAGAAGCTGACCAGTTTAAGAGTGAAGCTCAGTTAAAATACCCCGATAGTCGTTTTAATTTTATTACAGGGACTTTGCGTATTAATCAGGCAATGGAAGCCGTTTCTTGTGTGTTCTGGGCTAAATGGCAAAAGAAACATAATGAGCGTATTTCTTTATTAGATACTAAAAAGGCGGTGTTACTGTGAATAACGCCGCCCAAAAATTTCAGCAAGACTATGATAAGCCTTTAGACATTCTAAAGCATTGCACACAGCTTGTATCGTTTGATGATGCTTATTCATCACATCCATTAATACAGCATTTTGGCAGTCCTGAGCAGCCAATCTATGTTGATGATGGCAATGTGGATATAAACGGCGTTACCTATGCACAGCCTTTGATTCTGCCTATCTATAACGGACAACTTGAGCTTGTACAGTGCGCTGTACTACAGGATGGTAAGAGTGTATCTGTCATGCCTGATGGATTGGCTAAAGGTTTTGCCAGGTATGGTGATTTTGACCATGCCCAACCTGTAATTATCACTTACAACCTAGAATCATTTTTTAAGATTGCCCAAACTGGGTACGCCGTTGTATTGGTCATATTGCCTACCTTATGTAGCAAACATAAAACAGAACTCAAGCCATTTGATTTTGAACAAATCCAGTTCGTCATTAATCAGTTAGCGAAGGTAGGTTATACAAAGTTATATCTACCTGTTAGACCTGAGCATATAAACCTTGAGCCATTCAAAGCATTGGAACAAAACACGGCGGTTAGATTGCTAAATCATTATCATAATGGCTATGAATGTGACTTATCCCAATATGATGAAGCGGATCAGGTGCAGGTATCGTTTGATTATGCTATCGCGGTTTTACCTGAAAAAAGCATTTTACCCAAAGGTCATTTAGCTAAGCCATTCAAGCTGGATGACAGTTCATTTTTGCATATTATGGATAGTGGACTATATCTGATTAATGAAAAGAGGGGGGAAGATGGCGAACTCAAGCAGACGCGCACGTTTATTTCTCATTCTGCAATCGTATTGGGAGAAGCAAGAAGCCTGAACAATGATAACTGGAAGCGCGTGATTAGATTCTTTGACAAGGACAATACACAGCACACGATATTAGTTCCTTATGAGCATTTCATGGGTGAAGCACAAGAAGCATTAAGAGTTATTGCCAATCATGGACTTATGCCACCGCGTCAAGCCTATAAGAAAAATATATTCATTAACTACATTCAGGATTATCCGATACAGAAGCGATTTAGATCGGTAGACCGTGCAGGATGGTACGGAAATAGCTTTGTTACTACTAATCGAACCTATGGCAACGGCACAGATGAAGAACTGCTGTTTTATAGCGATATGAAAGACGCCCATAGTACATTGGGTAGTTTTGAAGGATGGCAGGAGCTAAGCCGATTAATTGAACCTCACTCACTGGCTGTATTGGCATTCTCATGTGCATTTTCAGGACAGCTTATAACGCCATTAGCTATTGAAAGCGGTGGATTCCATATATATGGCATATCAAGCCACGGCAAAAGCACCATTACAAAAGCAGCTTGTGGGATATGGGGAAAACCTAAAGACATATCTAAGTCATGGCGTACCACAGATAATGCTTTAGAGAATGACGCTGAGTTAAGAAACGATAGCTTTATGAATCTTGATGAAATTGGGCAAAGTACGCCAAAAGCCGCAGCCGATATTATTTATATGGTTACAGGTGGACAGGGTAAAGTACGAAGCAGTAAATCAGGTAAAAATAGAGATTCTAAGCAATTTAACCTGATGTATACATCCACTGGAGAGATAACACTAGGGGAGCATTTACGCCGTGGGAATATTGAAATTGATGCAGGTTTATTACTTCGTTTTGCTCACTTATCTAGTGATGCAGGCAAAGGGTACGGCATATTTGACTGTATCAACTACGGTACTGAATCTAAGGACATCGGCAACCGTGTTAATGAACTTGCCGTGATGCACTACGGACATGCAGGTATTAAGTGGCTTGAATATCTAACCAGTGATAAAGATGCAGTGATGCAAAAAGCACAGGAGTTATTAGACAGCTTTATTGAGCAGCACACCCAAGCAAAGAGCGGACAGGCTAACCGTGTTTTACGCCGTTTTGCATTGGTCGCAGTTGCAGGAGAGTTGGCAACATTGGCAGGCATTACAGGATGGCAGCAAGGGCGCGCATTTGAGGCTGTAGCGCAATGTTTTAATAATTGGCTTGGCAGTCTAGGCAACGGCGAGAATATGGAAGAAACAAAGATTCTGGAGCATATCAAGGCGTTTTTTGAATCTAATGGAACGAGCCGTTTTGAGGACCTAACTGTAATCAGACAAACAAACGGTGAAGTCATCCGCCTTCGTATTCATAACCGTGTCGGCTACTACGACCCTGTAGATAAGGTTTACCTTGTATCCCCAACCATGTTTAAAAAAGAAATGTGCATCGGAATGAATGATGCAAACATCAAAAAGGTATTGATTAAGCACGGATGGATAAAGGAGTTTATCGAGGGGGATAAAAAGTTATATGTGAAAAAATCTAGCACTAAACTACCCGATGGCACACGTCCGAGAATGATGCACTTTAGCATTGAGGCTATGCAGAACATAGATAGTGAAATCTGAAAATGGATTTTATTAGGTGGACAAGGTGGACATGGAGATAATATTTATAGTTAATATATTGTTATATATAGATATTAGTATGTCCACTTTATACAAATATACTCATTTTAATAGGTGGACATAAGGTGGACATAGTTTAAAATAAATATGTATTGTCCACTTACTATGCTTTTTATGTCCACCTTTTTGTATGTTTTTTTCCTATAAGTGGTCATGATTAATTATTAAAAATTATACAGATATAGGTAGAAGTCCACTTTTTCCACCATGTCCACCTAAAAAGACACACATATACGGACTAACAAATTAAGAATAGAGGGAATGGAAAGATCAAAGAGGTGCAGAAAAGGAAATAACCGAGATTCGAGCTGATGAGCTGTAATTACTTTAAATGATAATAGCCCCTCCTTAATCGGAGGCTTTTTAATGTCTATATAATGGAACTGAATTGACATGACATGGATAACGTGTCGATTGGATACGCCTTATTCACCAGTCCAATAGCTAAACCTAGTCATAAGTTAGCTATAACTAGATATCTGCAATCTCTGTTTTGCCATACGCCATCCCACAAGAACGCCGTATTTTACAGATATACTATTCCTGAATTTACCTTGAGGAAACAGCAAAAAGTACAGCATAAAAACTCATGCAAACTTGATGAAGCAAAGCAGAAATACTTCATTTTTATTGGCATAAAATTCCAAAAAATAGCGCCAAAATTGTGTTTGACTATTTCCGATATAAAAAACAACCATAAATTATTTTAAGTTTATAAAATACAATAATTTAAAATTAATTTAATATGTTTTTTAGGGTTGTTTTAGCTGTTTCAGGAAACAACCCCATGAAGGATTTTGTCAAGCTAAAATTCAATGGTAATTGAATTGGCAAAATATGACATTTACTTAGTCGAAAATCACCAATAGTTCTGAATAAGAAGAGACTTCATAAACATTAAATATTTAACTATTGAAAAATAGAGGTTTATTTAATCGATGCAGCTTTTTCTAGATAAGAAATAACTTATAGTTCCGCAAATAGAATATTACTTTTCATGGTTTTTAATGGGTACATTCAGTAGAATCCATTGTATTCAATAAGACATTATTTATGGGTTTGGGGACTTATGTCTGCTTTTTTTAATTTATTAAACACATATAGAACAGCAGCTAAAACGGAACGGGAAAAAGGAACTTATTTTGAGTTGCTTTGCATCAAATATTTTGAAAATGAGCCTTTCTATAAAGAAGAATTTTCAAAGGTTCAAACATATACCGATTGGGCGAAAGAGCAGGGCTTATCAGGTAAAGATACTGGCATTGACCTTGTAGCAACGACCAAAGACGGTGAGTTTCACGCGATCCAATGCAAACTCTATGATGCAGACCGTAAAGTATCCAAATCTGAAATCGACAGCTTCCTGTCAGCAGCATCTAAAACCTACTTTTCCCGCCGTATCATTATCAGCACCACACACGCATGGTCGGACAATGCTTTAGCGACCCTAGAGAACCAAGACCCGCCTGTTACTAAGATCGACTTGGAAACCCTAGAGCAGAGCGCGATTGACTGGTCAAAGTTTGCCGAAAAGAAAGAAATTGTTTTTAAGCCTAAAAAGCAACTACGTGACCATCAAAAGGCCGCACTGACCAATGTTCAAATTGGCTTATATGAGCAAGGACTTGAGCGTGGTAAGCTGATCATGGCTTGTGGTACAGGCAAGACCTTTACCAGTCTGAAAATCGCCGAAGAATGCGCTGGAGCAGGTAAGCGCGTTTTGTTTCTTGTTCCTAGCCTTTCCCTACTCTCTCAGACTTTAACGGAGTGGACGCAGGAATCAAACACGCCATTACTTAGCTATGCAGTCTGTTCGGATACGGAAGTTGGTAAGAGCAAAAACAAAACTGCCATTGATGCCGTTACAACCTTGGCGCACGAATTGCAGTATCCGGCCACCACCGACGCGAAAAAGTTAGCCGAGAACGTCGAGCAGCGCCACGACGCTGATCACATGACCGTTGTGTTCTCAACCTACCACTCGATCAATACCATAAGTGACGCGCAGAATGATCACCAAATGGGTGAGTTTGACCTGATCATTTGTGATGAAGCCCACCGTACAACAGGCTCAACACATGATAGCGAAGATGATTCCAACTTCGTCAAGATTCACGATGGCGGTTTCATTCTTGGTAAGAAACGCATATACATGACCGCAACTCCGCGTATCTTCTCGGACGATGTAAAAAGCAATGCTACCGATTTCACTTTGTATTCAATGGACGATACGAAGCTATTTGGTGAAACGCTTTACACCATCAACTTCTCGGAAGCGGTGAAGCGCGGCTTATTGGTTGATTACAAGGTCATTGTCCTGACGGTGGACTCCGACACCATCATCGACAAGATTGGTTCAACAATTACAGAAAATGCCGATATTGTGGTTGATGACGCAGCGCGTATTGTTGGCTGTTGGAAGGCATTGTCTAAACAGGGCATTCATGCGGACGTTGAAGAAGATATTAACCCAATGCAACGCGCATTGGCTTTCTGTCAAGTGATTGACCAAACGGCGAAAGCGCGCAAACACCAAGTCAGCTCCACCCGTATTGCCGACACTTTCCATAAAGTTGTTGAAGCCTACCAAGAAGCCGAAGACAAAGAAGGCAATGAGATTTCACACCGCTTGGTCTGTGAAGCGAAGCATGTCGATGGTGGTATGGGTGCAGATAAGAAAGAAGAAAAACTGAATTGGCTCAAAGCAACGCCTGAGCCAGTTTTTGATGAAAATGGACAAGAGCGTCCAGTTTGCCGAGTATTGAGTAACGTCCGCTGCTTGTCTGAGGGTGTCGATGTTCCTGCGCTTGATGCTGTGTTATTCCTGACACCGCGTAATTCACAAGTTGATGTGGTGCAGTCAGTTGGTCGTGTCATGCGTCTTGCGCCAAATAAGAAGCGTGGCTATGTGATTTTGCCTGTCGTAATTCCACCTGGAGTAGAGCCACATAAGGCACTTGATGACAACCAAACCTATAAAGTGGTATGGCAAGTGCTAAACGCCTTACGTTCGCATGATGACCGCTTTGATGCCATGATCAACAAAATGGACTTAACCGGTATTGATAAGTCCAAAATGGAAGTCATTGCGATTAGCGACAAAGTGGCAGCAAAGGCGAAGAAAAAAGGCGCTGGCAAAGGTAGTTCAACGATTGGTACGCCGAACAAAAAGTCTAAAAAGGATGACATTGAAGATACTCAGCATTCCTTTAGCTTTGAATCAGGCGAAATCGAACGTGCGATCGTTGCCAAAGTGGTTCAAAAAGTTGGTAATCGCCACCATTGGGAAGATTGGGCGAATGACATTGCCAAGATTGCACAAACCCATATCAAGCTGATTACAGACATTCTGGCGCGTCCTGAATGTGACAAAGAACGTGCAGTATTTGAAGAGTTCGCAATTGAGATTCGAGATGACTTAAATAACGCTGTATCTGATGCTGAAATTATTGAAATGTTGGCGCAGCATCTTATTACCAAGCCCGTCTTTGATGCCTTGTTTGATGAGTACAGTTTCGCAGCCAATAACCCGATGGCTGTTGCCATGCAGAAGGTTTTAGATGTCTTAGATCAGCACCAACTCGACAGTGAAACCGAAGCACTACAACGCTTCTATGACAGTGTGAAGCTACGTGCATCAGGGATTGATAGTGCGGAAGGTAAACAGAAGATCATTGTTGAATTATATGACAAGTTCTTCCGTAATGCATTCCCTCGCATGACCGAGCGTCTAGGCATCGTATACACGCCTGTTGAAGTGGTAGATTTCATTATTCACAGCGTTAATGATGTTCTTCAACAAGAATTCGGCAAGAGCTTTGCCGATGAAGGTGTGCATGTTCTTGATCCATTCACGGGTACAGGAACATTCATTTCTCGCTTATTGCAAAGCGGTCTAATTCCACCGAAGAAATTGACCTATAAATACAAGAACGAAATCCATGCCAATGAGCTTGTATTACTCGCTTATTACATTGCAGCGATTAACATTGAAGCGGTCTATCACAGTGAGATCATTGACGAGTACACGCCATTTGAAGGTATTTGTTTAACTGATACTTTCCAAATGTATGAGAAAGAGGACTTAGTCGATCAAGTATTGGTAGACAATAGTGCACGCCGTAAACGTCAAAAGTCGCTTGATATTCAAGTCATCATTGGCAATCCGCCATACTCGGCAGGTCAAGATTCAGCAAATGACAATAACGCCAATATAAAATACCCTGCTTTAGATGAAAAGATTCGCCGAACTTATGCTGATCGTTCGGTAGCAACACTTAAGAATGCGCTTTATGATTCATATATACGTGCAATTCGTTGGGCAAGTGATCGTATTTCAACTCAAGGCGTGATTGGCTTTGTGACAAATGCAGGATGGATCGATGCAAATACAGCAGACGGTTTACGTAAATGTCTAGTTGAGGAGTTTAGCAGTCTATATATCTTCCATTTACGTGGAAATGCTCGAACCTCGGGTGAACAACGTCGTAAAGAAAAGGACAATGTATTTGGACAAGGGACAAGAACACCAATTGCGATTTCAATTCTTGTAAAGAATCCACAAGCTGAACAACAAGGTCAGATTTACTTTTACGATATTGGGGATTATTTGAGTCGAGAAGAAAAGTTAAGCAAAGTTAATGAGTTTAAAAGTTTGCAAGGTATTACGACGGTTAACGGATGGAAAGTTATTACACCTGATGAACATGGCGATTGGTTGAACCAACGTGATGACAGTTTTAGTAATTTCATGCCACTAGCTAATAAGAATACGACTCGTAGTTTATTTAATATTTACACGAATGGTGCGAATACCAATCGGGATATTTGGTGTTATAACTATTCGAAAAATAAACTTAGAAATCATATAAATTTAACGATTGATACCTTCAATGAATCTGTCTCAAGTAAACAGATGATTACTGATTTAACTAAAATTAGTTGGTCTGTAAATCTAACTAAATCTTTTGAAAAAGAAATGAACTTCAAAGAGTCTATAGATAGCTATTGCACATCTATCTATAGACCTTATACGAAAACGAATTTATATTTTCACCGTGATTTAGTTGAAAGAACAAATCAATTACCACGTATTTTCAAGCATAATCTTTATAATGAAGTAATTTCAGTTGTAGGTTTGGGAACTCCTAAAGAGTTTTCTTGCGTAATATGTAATGTACTACCTGATCGCCAAATCCAAGCCAATGGTCAATGTTTTCCACTCTACCTCTATGAAGAAGTAACCCAAGAGAAAAGCGTTGGTTCGGGTGATTTATTTGATAAATCACTTGATTTAACTGTGACTGAAACCAAGTATGAGCGCAAAGACGGCATCAGTGACGAAGGCTTACAGCACTTCCAAACTGCTTATCCTAGCGAACAAATCACGAAAGAAGACATCTTCTATTACACCTACGGTTTACTGCACAGTGAAGAATACCGTAATCGTTATGCGGACAACCTCACTAAAGAGTTGCCACGTATTCCATGTGTAAAGAAAGCTGAAGATTTTTGGGCGTTCTCAAAAGCGGGTCGTGAGCTTGCACATTGGCATTTGAACTATGAAACCATTGAACCGTACAAAGCAACATTGGATACAGGTAGTACGGCGTACAACCAATTAACCGCTGAAGACTTCTATGTTGAAAAGATGAAGTTTGCTAAGAAAGGCGAAAAAAGCACGGTTGTTTACAACAAGCGCATTACGATCAAGGACGTCCCTGTAGAGGCGTATGAATATGTGGTGAATGGTAAGCCTGCACTTGAGTGGGTAATGGAGCGTCAGGGCGTTTCTACGCACAAAGACAGTGGTATCGTCAATGATGCAAACGATTGGGCGACTGAGACGATGAACAATGCTGCATACCCGCTTGAGCTGTTCTTACGAGTGATTACGGTCAGCCTTGAAACGATGAAGATTGTGAAAGCGTTACCGAAGTTGGATATTTAAATTTTAAGTTTTAGAGCACTAGAGATATCTAGTGCTTTTTTATATAGAAAGCAAAATTAGGGGCGTTTAATGTTAAGTGCAAATAAAGAACAAATTAGTTCTTTTTTAGAAGGTAGTTTGCAATTCCATATTCCATTTTTTCAAAGACCTTATGTTTGGAAAATAGAAAACTGGCAAGAGTTCTTTGATAGTATTTTAGAACAATTTGATAAAGATAACTTGGAAACATCTGAGCACTTTATAGGAACTATTATAGTTCAACAAAAAGAAGCAAAGAAGATGGGAGCGAATGAATATGATTTAGTAGATGGTCAGCAAAGATTAACTACCATTTGCCTTTTAATTCGTGCAATTCATGATGAGATTGAAGATAAGGACTTAAAAGATTGGGTAAAAAAATTAATAATTTTTACAGACAAAAAAGGTAAGGCAAATCCTCGTATCGTTCATAGTCAAAATGATAGAAATAAATTTGAAAAATTACTAATTGATGAAAAAGAGAATTTCGAAATTTGGAATGAAGTTGAAGATTTTGATCTTACTCTATTAGAAAAATATATTGAGTTAAGTTTAAGCAACAACGCTATTGATGGATGTTATTTGTATTTTCGAAAACGTCTCGTTGATATGCTTAATGAAAAATCAACTGATAATGAAGAAAGAGACGAGTATTTAAATGCATTTCTAGATGTTATTTTGAATAATTTACCTATTATTCATATGGCTTTATCTAAGGGAGATGATGTTCAGGAAATTTTTGATACGATTAACTCACAAGGTGTAAAGCTTACAACTTCAGAATTATTAAAAAATTATTTATTTAGAAATGAGCAAGAATCCATAGATTTGTATAAGGAAAATTGGTATTCAGTCTTTGAACAGAATGAAGATGATATAGAGTTTTGGTCTTCCGAACGTACATCAGGTCGTATACGTCGCTCTACAATAGAGTTATTTTTATATAGTTATTTAGTTATTACAAAAGAAGCACCCGTTAAATTAGAAAAACTTTTTAAAGAATATAAGAATCTTATAAAAGGAAAATCTAAAAATGAATTGGCAGTTTTAATTAAAGATTTAAAAGAACATGCTGTAGTTTATCGAGCCATTCCAGATGGTATTGATCTTAAGTCACTAGCCTATAAAGAATACAAAAAACGTTTTTTCCAGATCGTTTCAGAATTTGAAATTACAACAATTATGCCTTTAATGTTGTACATCATGAAGCAAGTACAAGATGAGTCTGAACTTGAAAGAATTCTAGCGGTTTTGGAATCCTATATTGCGCGACGTACCATTTGTAAGCTAACTACTAAAAACTATAATAATTTATTTTTAGGTCTATTAGTTGAAGTTAAAAAATGGAATGAAATTACTAGTAAAAAGTTATTGGAAAAGCTTCTGACTTATACTGAAGATACCAATATCTTCCCGAGTGATGATCAAGTTCAAGCAGCTGTATTTGAAAAAGCTTTAATCAACAAATATACGCGAGAAATTCTATATATTATTTCTTTATATGATTTGAATGACCCTAAGACAGACAATCATTCACTGTCATTAGAAGGCTTTTCATTAGAACATTTAATGCCAAAGAAATGGGAAAATAACTGGGAAATTCCAGATTCAAAAGAGAAAATTGAGCTAAATAATTTTAAGCTGCTGACCCTGGGGAATTTAGCGTTAATTAAAGGTTCATTGAATTCAAAATTGCGTGATTCAGCATGGCCAATTAAACGCAACGAATTGGATACTTACTCAACATTAAAGCGCACTAGAGAATGTCTTGAGAATAAGGTTTGGGATATAAAAGCTATTGATGAACGCTCAAAAAAACTATATGAAACCATTATAGAAATTTGGGAAAAATAATTTTTAGAAAAATGGGTATTAGGGGAGGGTCTAATACCTTATTTAAATTAAAGAAAGTAAGAAATAATTTATGAATTTATATGAAATATTGCATGTTTCTCAAGATGCACCAGAAGAAATTATTAAGCTTGCGTATAAGGGATTAGCCCAAAAGTATCATCCAGATCGATATAAAGGTAATGATGCGAATGAAATAATGGTAAAAATTAGAGATGCATATGAAACTTTAATTGATCCAATTAAACGTAAAAATTATGATCAATTTCTTGCAGCGCAAGCTCAACGTAAACGGCAGCAAGAGGAGGATATAAAGAAGAAGGAGCAAGAAGAGTTTATCCGGGCTCAAAAAGCAGCTTTTGAACAAAAGGATCAAACTGGTTTTAGTACCCAAGCTAAACAGAAAACTCAAGATTCTGATTCCAAGAGTTTTAAAATGAATATCTCCATTGATGTTCCAAATAGCTTTTCTATTTTTTCTCCTTTTATAAAACTTAAAAATTGGATCATTACAAAGAAAAAAGTTTTCTTACAGATAGGGAGCACTTTTATCGCATTAGCTTTAATTCTCACACTTGCAATTGCAGCAACCTCATATATGAATAATTTATCAGTTAAAACTGATGCAGCGACGATGACAGCGGCTGATGAAGCCGTAACAGCAGCTGATGAAGCAATAGCAGCGGCTGAAGAGTTAGGTGCTATATTGAATGATAGTGAGGAAGCGATTGACACTGAAGCACAAGTGAAGGAAATAGATAGTAATGCTTACAATAGTGAGTTAGAAAATAATATTTATAATAGTGTTGAAGTTGTAGAGCGATCTGAAAATACAGCATTAGCACAAGATGAGTTTTTAATAAAAACATCAGTCAAAAAGTTAGATGCGGTAATGGCTTTGTCTGGATTGATAGGAATAAAAGAGGAAATTAAAACATGTTACGCAGATATTAATTCAAATAAGAAGTATTGCTTCTACCTTGATTATTCGGCAAGAATTTTTGATGCGAATGTTTCTCATGGAATGAATGCTGAACCTAATGAGTTTTTTGCAGAAGAACTTTTTCTTGAGAGAACTTTTGTTAATTATTATCTTCCTATGAATATTACAGATATGAATCAAATTAATAAGCATTTAATGGATTCATATAATGAAATTCTTCCTATTTTGCATCAACAGTTTACTCAATAAAATAAATTCCTATTTTCTCAACTCTGGGAAAATGGGAATTTTTCGAAGATAGAAATGTAAATTTCCATTAATTAATTTATATATGATTAATGTAGTGTCAATAGATAAGGTTGAGTTTTTTATTGATTTAAATATTTTTATATTAAAATTATTCAGATTTTTGAGATGAATAGAGGTAGATCGCTGGCGGAAGTTTTACTTCTTTTGTTATTTCTATATGATTTATATCTGAATAATTTAATTGTGTGAGATTGTTTGGTAATTTTCTCAAAACTCAGTTGGAAAATGGCCTAGCAACAAGTGATTTGTACACTGTTATGTACACTGTGATTTTTTAATAAAATTTAATATATACAAAACAGTAGTTTATGAAATATGTTCAATTGTCGCCACCCCACCAAAATTCAAAAGTAAATCCGAAGATCTTCAGCTAAAGGCTTGAACCGTAAGGGTTCAAGCCTTTTTTGTTTTAAGATCATTACATATCATTTAAGAACATTTTGAAGTGAGGCTGTACACATAGGGTGTACACAACGGAAAAATTGAACTGGATGTGTACAAATCATGAAGCGGACGCAAATAAAGCGTTTTCCAATCGCTGATACAGCATTGGAAAACCTAGAACCTGAGGCAAGTGAGTACCGAATTAAAGACAGTGAAAGTCTTTATTTTAGGGTTGCGCCAAGTGGGAAAAAATCTTGGGTTTTTCGTTATAAAAGAGAAGATGGAAAATGGTCTTGGATTAGTTTGGGAGCATATCCGCTAATCTCAGGTGCTAAGGCAAGAAAAAAAGCTCGGGAATTACTTAATGATATAGTTGATGGTAAAAATCCAGTTTTTACTAAAAAGCAGAAGCAAGAGAAAGAACTTAGTGAGCGTAAAGATTTGTTCAAAGCCTTAGCTCAAGAATGGCTAACGATCCGTCAAGGGAACTGGGTTGAAGCTACTTTTGTTAGAAATAAAGGTGCATTAGAAAAACATATTTTCCCAAAATTTGGTCATAGACCTTTTGATTCGATTCTAGCTGTTGAATGGTTTAACCATTTGCGAGCTATTCAAGTTGAACAGGGAATTAATGAACAGGTTAAAAGAATTTTAACCATGTGTCGTGATATTTATAATCTAGCAAAAGTTACGGGACGTATTGAATATAATCCATTAGAAGGTATACATAAATATCTAGAAAATGGTGTGTCGAAAAGTATGCCACATGTGGGTACTGAAGATGTTCCAGATTTACTCAGAACTATTCGACGGTATCCAGCAGAAGAAACGAGAATAGGCTTATTGCTACTTAGTTATTTATTCTGTCGTCCTTCTGAGCTTAGGGAAGCGACTTGGGACGAATTTAACTTCAAGACGAAAATTTGGTCTATACCCGCTGAAAGAATGAAGAAGCGGCGAGAACATATTGTTCCGTTGCCTAATCAAGTGTGTGAATTACTAAATCGACTGAAAGATCTTAATCCAAAAAGTGATTATCTTTTTCCAAGCAGAACAGATGTAAATGAGCCAGCCTCTGATACAGTCTTTATTATGGCTTTACGCCGTATGGGATATGAAGGCAGGCAGACACCACACGGATTTTCTTTTTCAAATTCATAATTATATCTGATAGATAGAAAAGTCATCCGCAACTGTTTGAGGCAGGACTAGATTTAAAAATGATTGTTTCTGCGACAAATTTACTAGTCGATGGTGGCTGACGAGTTTTGCGGATGACAAATGCCTTTGGTTACTTTGGGCGAAACCAAAGTAACAAATAATTTACAAGAATTTGATTTATAACATTAATATTCCGCCTTGAATGACTAAAAAATTAAAGAGTCTATTTCTAAACTCCTTAACTGATCAGCATTACCTAATATTAATGGTTTTTTATGTGAGATCTATATCTCACTATGTGCATATAAATTAAGCCACCGAAATCATTCAGCAATTCAGATTATGGAGTCATTGGCTTAAACATGATTCATGTAATGATGATTATTTTGACTAAATCGTTATATGGGAAAATTCAAATAAAACATGAAACAATTTGTTAGTTTTTGTTAAATAATATTTGTCCATTGTTAAGGTTATATTAACTATCTAATTTTATTAAAAAAAAATCAAATAAATAGTTTGAAAGTAAAAAAAACTGTCTAGAATGTTGCAAAAGAAACTCAAAATATGGGGTGTGTCTTGATTCATAATCAGGATAAAGTAGTGTGGAATTTAGCATCCGGAACTTGGGTTCAAGATGACAAAGTCGGTTATACCTTAAAAAATACGCCGAATTTAAGAATTGCAGATCATGTGAATCCTCACTTTGTTAAGCAATTACTTAATTTGCCAAGTTTGGGTGCGAAAATGTATCCTTCTGAGTTTTTGTATGATCCTGAAACGGGTAAGCATCTAGAAAAAGCAAAAATCAATTCAGATTCATATTGGCTTGCACCTTATGGGCAAAGTTTACATTATGATGATGGTCGTCAATATGTGGATAATCACGGCTTGCAATTGAGTAGCCAACTCAAAGAATTAGAACGTAAACCTGATGTCAGTAATGATGCGCTACTGAAAATTAAAATGCCGCCAAGAGGAATTTTTGAATTTGTGTCTATTAAAACAGGTACAGATATTCCTCAGCTAATAGCATTGAATAAAGTAAATGGAAGTCTATCAATTTGGAGCCAATATAATAATGAATGGCTAGATTTAAGTAATCAAGGTCCGCGTTTAGAGCGCTGCCCAGAACCAATAGAAGAATATTTACACCTTTTAGGTGTTATGAGTGCAGATGGAACACCTCATTTATATATTCCGACTAAAGCTGGTTTGGCACGAGTTATTATTGATGGGTTATCGTTGAGATATCAGACGCAGTATGTGACTGAACATAATCCATGTTTGGGTATGCCTGTATATTGGAATAAAAAAATATTACAACCAATGTTGATCAATAATCAGCTGCAGGTTGTTGATGTACTTACTCGGCAGACATCAGTAGTAGTAAATAATCCAGCATCAGAAATTTATTTTGAAAAAGTAGTGTATGACAATAGACGTATTATTTGGATTGGTAAATCAGGCCAGTTGATTTTAAAATTTGAGGGGCTTGATAATCAAGAGCTAAGGGTCGTTTACGAGATGTGGATACCAGGATATAAGCCTGATTTTCGTTTTGGCGCACCTTATGATGATAGAAAAGGTAATTTCTACCAATTCTGTACAAGTCAGAATGCTGAGAAAGGACCTTGGTGTTATATCGAGCTCGATGCAGAAAAACCACATGTACAACCTTCTTTATTTCGTTTTACCACTGGCTTTTCAAAATTCTACCTGGGTGACAAACTTGACGTAAAAGATATTTGGAAAGAAAAAGTTGGTGTTGAACCAACACATCGTTTTACGGTTCCACTTATTGAGGATGAAAAGCACCAACTAATTTTAGGTTTTAGTTTTGATACAGATACAAATATAGGTATTGAGCAGAAACTTGCAGATGAGTCTAAACAGGATATTATGCTATTTATAGATACGCATGATGGGCTCATAGATTTTCATCGTGTTCAAGTTGAAAAGCCGTTGCAGTCAAGATTCTTTATTCATCAAAACATTTTGTATTTTTATAACCCTAGCTTAACTGAAATCTTAGGCTGGGAGCTTGCTGCATGAAGAAAATAGGATTAATGGCTTTAGTTAGCCTTATATCATCTTTGACTTGTGCAGGACAACATGCATTTTTAGTCCAAAACTCTGGTTGGATGGAACCCTTTTACCAAGATCAAAACTCGCAATTAAAACCACTTGTAAATGCTGTGGTTCAAACCGTCACGCAACCGAGTGACACTATTGCGGTAGCAATGTTTAACCAAAGCAATGCTGTGTCTAAATCACCTACGGTGATTTATCAAGGCGCCGGTAAACAAAATATTAGTCAGCAATTAAGCCAACAGAGCATCGCGAAAAAATCTGATAAAGCCTATGCAGATACCGATTTTAAAGAAGCTGTCGTTGCCACGATTACAGGTCCATTTGCGAAAAAGTCAGGCATTATTTGGATTTTTACTAACAATAAAAATAGTCCAAATAATGATGCGGCTACGGCTGAGCGCAATAAAGAATTCTATGAGCTGGTACATTTAGATCCTGCCATTAACAAAGTTATGGCATATCCATTAAAAATGCCTGTGCAAGGACAACATTTTAATGCATCTGGCTTAATGGTTTATGCCCTGGCTTATGGTGATCAGGCTGAAACTGAATTAAATCATTTGGTTCAATCAGGTCAAATGGAAAAGGTTTTCACCCAGCAACCTGCATTGTTAAAACCTTTAGACAAAGAACCAGTTCAACTCATTCCAACAGGTGTGAAAAACTCGTCTACGATTCATGCTTCTTTAGCATCTGATCAAAAAACCTTGGTTTTTAATTTAGAACCTAAAGATGTTATTCCTGAACTGAAGCTAACAGCAGATCTAAAAAACAAATTTTATCCTTACAACATTGCTGCAACACGCGTTGAAGCAAAGTTGAGATTGGCCAATGGTATGCAAGCACCGATTCAGATTTCTGAATCAGATATTCGTTTGATGACCAAAGACAACACGAAGCTAGAATTTCAAGTGCCAATTCCTTCGCATTTAATTGTGTCTCCATGGTCTTGGGAAGTGTTTAAGGCAATGGGTAAGGCAGTTACGATTCCTGCCAATATTGACGTGACTCTGTATGAGCAGAAGCTGAGCTTATCTGAAGATTTTAAACAGAATTTGCAAAATTTATTTCCTGGTGACCCCTTATCGGATGTCTTTGTTGCACCACAAAGTATTCAGTCTTCCACAGCCACAATTCCTGTGCAATTCCGTTTGCAATATCCATTATGGCCAGTTGTAGTCATGATTGCAGGGGTTTTATTGGCACTTGTATTCGGCATTTTGGCTTTGGCATTGAGTTCAAAACGTAAAAAATACGATGTTTGGGTTAATGGCTTGAAAAAACAAACCATCCAATTAAAACCATTTTCCAAGATGAGTGTTTATGGTGATTCAGGGGAAGAAATTGCGATTGTGAAACGTGGTATTTCAGACGCATCTGTTCAAGTTATAGATAAAAAATTTAGTGTAATACTTCGTTAAATAGTAAGTTTAATAAACATCCAGGGGGATATATGTCAGAGTCAAATACAAATAACGGTTTTGTTTTACCAACAGCAGATGAACAAGCTCAAACTGAAACAGCTACAGTAGCGCAAACTGTTCAAGCAGTGAATGTTCCAACAGTTCAAGAAGAAACTGGTTCTCGCGATCTCATGATTGCTGGAGGAATTATCGTTGTTCTTCTCATCGCTTTCTTTTTTGCAAAACGTGGTTTCAGCAATAGTTTGGTAAAAAAACGTATTTCTCCAAGCAAAGCAAGTATGGCAGGTTGGTGGTTATTTATTTTCCTTGCTGCAGTTGCCATTGGTGCAGTCTTGGCAGCAGTCAATCCAGTGAAATTCTTATCTTTGCTTATTTTGGGGCCATTAGGTGTTGTTGCATTGCTAAGTGCTGTCCTGGCATTTACATCAAGCCGCGCTTAAGCACTGAATATAAGTTAAGTAATTAAAAAATAAGCAAAAATAGGGGAAGAAGATGACGGACACGCAAAATGTCAACACAGGCACTGCAGCCAAAGCAGCAGAGCAGACCGTAAAACTCCGCCCAACACTTTATATTGGTGTCGGTGGTACAGGTATGGAAGTGATGATGCGTGTACGTCGTCGTATTCTAAATGCAAGTTGGGGCAGTGATAATGTTCGCTTAGAAAACTTATCACAGTTTCCAATTGCACAATTTATGCATTTTGACTTAGATCAGGGTGCAATTATTGATAGTGGCCGTGCACAAACTGAAGATTTGCAATATAACTTAGTCAAGTTTACGGATGATGAAAAAATTGTAGAGTCTTTTGATATTGAGAAATATAGCCGTGATGATGCATCACTGAGTCGTTATCCTCATATTCAAAATTGGTTACCGTTAACACCGAGAAAAATTCGTGAATTAGGCATTGATCCTGCAAAAGGTGCGGGACAGATTCGATCTGTATCACGTTTATATTTCTTTGATAAATATCCAAAAACACGTGACAAAATTCGCTCAAAATTAAATACATTAAAAGCAGGTTTATCACGCGATGACATGCTGAGAAAATTAAATCTACAGCTGGATACAAGTAAATTCCGTATCGTGGTTTTGGGTTCTGTGGCGGGTGGTACAGGATCAGGTTCATTTTTGGATATGGGATGGTTATCTAAATGGGTAGCAAGCAACGAAGTTGAAGCTGCTGATGTAGAGTTGATGTTGTTCTTACCGACGGGTTATTCAAGTGCCAATAAAGCACGTACTGAGGCCAATGCTTATGCAGCGTTGATGGAAGTTGAATCTGCAATGGTTGGGCATTCAAAGTATGTTGAAAAATGGGATGATTATGATCGTCCACAGCTTGCATCGAAGCCGTATGATGAAGTTCATTTAATTGATTCCGGTAACCTCGCACGCCAGCATACGGACAATATGAATGACGTGTATTCAATGATTGCGGATACTTTGTTCGAGGATTTTCGTTCTGCTGACTTTGCCAACCGTAAACGTTCGGTTGCAGTAAATCAACGTCAACATAAAATTCATATGTTTGCACCACCTGTACCAACAGGGCGTTTTGGTGACATGAAATTGAATTATTCATGTGCATATTCAGCATTTGGTCAATCGACTTTGGACACACTTGGTCGTGCTCGCTATGATGAATATGCGTACAGTTTGGCAGCGGACATGCTTAAAGCCTTCTTTGGTGTAGCAAGCGCAAATCCTGCTGCTAACCGGGCGAGTGAAAAAAAGCGTGATGCATTCATGGCCGAAAATATGAATCTCAATTTGGTGCCATTTAATAACCTTCCTGAGTTTTCAGCTGCGACATTAAAAAATCCAGAAATTCGTGAGTTAAATACCGAATTTATGGATTTAGAAATTGTAGATATTTTATTACGCTCAGGTCAGAACGGTGTCGAAGTAGATATCGCAGAAGAAACACGTCAGCGTGTTAGTCAGCGTATTAGTGAAATCAGTATTATTGATCGTGAACAGTGGGCAAATGAAGTCCGCAAAACAATGCAAAGCTTAATGCGTGATGTCATTCGTAATACAGATGCTATGGCAGATACAGCTGAAGACCGTGTCATGCGACGTCGAAAAGCATTATTTGAAAGTCTCAAAAAAGATATTGAAAGCCGTTTATATTTATATTTAGATAATCACGAACAAGGTGGTTTCGAATATGTGATTTCGCTAGTCGAACAAATTAAAGACCGTATTGAAAATGCTAACTCAGGTATTACATTACAGCTCAAAAATTCAGCCAATCGTTATACTGCGATTAAAGATGCCTTATTGACTTATGAATATGAAAAGCAACTGAAAGATTTAGAAGAAACAAAGGGTAAAGGGCTTTTAGCTATATTTGGTGGTGGGAATAAAGAAGAGCAAGCTCGTGCAGTGTTGGATAACCTGCGTAAAGATATCGCAAATATTCTTTCTTTCCACCTGCGTGCAAAAGCAGCTTTAGAAGCCATTGAACTGATGCAAGATATTTCAAACTGGTTAGGTAACAGTTTGGGTGTGGATGAAAGTGGAAAAACAATTTGGAATGGTGTGATGGGTGACCTGCAAAGTGGTCAAGAGTCTGTCATAGATATGATGAAACGTCTTGATCACGATCGCGAAGTGATTCATCAACAAATTCGTACCAAGCATGCAACTTTACAAATTATTGAAACTGACGATGTAAAAGAGCGTGAAATAGATCCTCGTTTAATGTGTGAATGGGCGGCTGAAGCATTTAAGGATTTTGGTGGTTCAAAAGAGCTATTTAAAATTCTTGTTGACCCGGATCAGCAAACACCATTATTGCTTAAAATTATTCGCATGGCAGAGCGTCGTCTAGTTATTTTTGAACAAAATGATCAAGAAGAAGATGCATTGTATAAAGCACTTGAAAATATGAGTGTAGTTGAACGTCAGAATGTATTTACTGAGTGGTTACAGCGTGCCATGCCTTGGGTTGATGCCAAAATGGGCGGTGATTTCACCCCACCACCAGACCGTTTCAAATGTTTTATCGGTGTGAATGGTGCAGATCAATTTAGCAAAAAGTACAAACATGAACTGACGGGATGTATTCCAAGTGGTTTAGGCTTAAATGCTCAAGCATTGTCGATTGTCGAAACCGGAGAACCTGGTCGAGCAGTCTGCTATGTCGAGCTATCAGGTATTCCTCTTACGATTTTACGGGGTATTGAGACTTGGCGTACTAGTTACCGTAAAGAAAGTGAAAGAACACCACTACATACGCATATTGACTCAACACGATTCAAGCATCCATATGCACCAACACCTGATGAATTAAACAGCTTGGCTGATGATTTTAAATGCTACTTAAAAGCAGTGATGTTGGGTGTTTTAAAACGTTGTGACGTTCCAGGCTTGATTCCAAGTGGGCAGTATGAATTTGCGGTCGCACGTGGCGATGTGCGTCGCTTAGGCAATGAACGTGGTTTCCGTTTAAATGGTTTACCTCAGACTTACCGTGATAACATTTATGATCAAGTGCAGCAGAAATTTAAATCACTCAGTGATGCAAATTTAACAATGCTAATTGCATTAGTTGATCATTATGAACGAGAGATTTATACCCCTCGTCTTGTTCAAAATGAAACGGGTGCGCAAGTTGAACATGTCGGTTTTGCATGTGCTATTGCAAAAGAATTAAAGAAAGAGCTGATCGAATTAGCTGAGCGTAAGGAAATTCCTCAAGAATTGATCGAGCGTGCATATGAATTAACTGAATATCGCGAAGAAATGGAAAAATGGGCTGAAGTACTCAAAGATTCAGATGAAGATGCATATCAGGATGAAATTCGCGAACCAAATAAAGGTCGACGCCTGAAGTGGGTGATGAATATGTCACCAAGTATCCTACAAATACATGAACAACTTCTTGTGAAAAATAGCATGGCAGATGTAGTACCAATAGCGACATTTGCGATGCCTGGTATGACACCTCCACCTACTCCAGGCGCAATGCCACCCCCAATTTTGCAGCAACCCCAGTATCAATATCATATTGCGATCAATGGGCAAAACTTTGGACCATACCCTCATTCAAAAGTAGTTGAAATGTTGCAGCAGCAACAGATTAACTCTGCAACGATGGTATGGCGTGAAGGTTTAGCTAATTGGATCGCAATTGCCCAATGCCCTGAGCTTGCAATACCTGTGCCGCCACCAATTCCTAGTATCCCGCCAATTTTACAATAATTGCTCATGCAGTATTGTCCTTGAAAAAGGGCAATACTGCCAACGCTCAACACAAAAAAGAAGTAATAGGTTAAATAACATGGCTAAGCAGAACGAAGAGATGGTTTGTATTGAATGTCAGCAGAAGCTACAGCTCAAGGTAAAATATTGTCCTTTTTGTGGTACTTTGCATGACGTTCAACTCCAAACTCCGCCTGTAGAGTCAAAGGAAATACCAATCATTCCAAGAGAGTCATTGAGTGAAAATCAAGATTCAATTGGAAGTCAAAGCCAAAATGAAGCTCAAATCGAAGAAAAATCAAACTCATCGGTTGTAGTTAAACACATCACAAAGCAGGGCAATAAAGAGCTAGTGGGTGTCATCATTGTTGGTTCGACCCTTGAAAACATGCGAACTTATGATCGTTACGCCTTTAAAAAAAATGAAGGAATTTTTGTACGTTTAAAGCATCTAGCAAATATTCCAAATGAATATTTAAGTTTGGAACAATATCAACTCAAGTTTCAAAGTGATCTGTCAGTCTTAGATGCTGAACCAGATGAGCCTCTTGAACCGATACAGCCTGCGGCTCCAATCGTAACCCCTCCACAACTACCATCAACCAGTCAACCTACACTGTTAGATCCACCACAGCAAAAAACCTCGAGTTTTAAATATATTGCGATTGCCTTTATCGTACTTTTGATGGTGATCTTTTTCTTGTTTAGTGGTAAAGAAAATATACAAGAAGAAGTGTCTATAGACGAAGAGGCACAGGTTGATCCTTGTGAAAATGTAAATGCAGAAATTAGTAGCTTTTTGAGTGAAAAAATGCCGACACGTGCATTGAGTATCATCAAACTCAACCAGGCAGAATGTAAAATTAATGCAAGTTTTGTGCAGTTGGTTGTATCTGCAGAAGCGCAAGCCACCTCTGCAAAAGAGAAACTCACTTTAGCAAAAGAGTATTTGCAAGCTGGAAACTTGGAGTTAGCACATCAGACATTGCTTGCTGCATTAGAACTTGATGCGGAACTTGTAGGTGGCCTAGAGCTGTTGCCACAGATCGAATCGATGATTGAAGAATTTAATCTTCAACAAGAAGAAGAGCTGGAAGCATCTATAGAAAGTGAAACTATACAAAATGAAGTTGAAAATTTTCCACAGCAAAATATGCATCAAGAAGTTGAGCAAGCACAGCGTTTAGCACAAGCAGAGCGTGAGCGTGCAGATGCACAACGCCAGGCAGAACAGGCTCAAATAGAACGTCAGAAAGCTGAAGAGGCTGCACGTAAACTAGCAGCAGAAGCAGCACGTCGTCAGAATGAAGCACGTTTTGATTCTCAGCTCAGTCGTGCAGAGCGTGCATTAAATGCAAATAACTACGGTTTGGCTAAATCTTTGGCTCGAGAAGTATTGTCTGCTTCTCCGAGTAATGGTCAAGCAAAACGTATTTTACGTCAGGCTGAAGCAGGTGAATCAGCAGCCTTTGACGATATGGTAATTCAATAATCATTTTATACTTTAAGAGGGAAATTTAATGAAAAAGACAATATCTGTTGCTATGTTGAGCTCAGCTTTAGTTATTTCAGGTTGTGCGAGTACAGGGGGATTGGCAACGTCAGCCAATGGGGGATGTAATACGGGAATGTCTACAGCAGTAGGCGCACTACTTGGTGCAGCAATTGGGGCATCTGTGGGTGATAGTAGTTATGCTGCAACAGGTGCTGCTATTGGCGGTGCGGTTTTTGCAGCAGGATGCTTAATGATTAATGCCCACACCATTCAGAAAAAATCAGCTGCTGAAGTTGAAACGGCATATAAGAAAGCCAATAAAGGGAAATTGCCTCAAACAACAAGGGTTCAACAGTATTCTACTGTTATTTTACCTAATCAAACTGTGGCAGCGAACCAAAATATTACAGTAAAATCAGATTTGACTGTTGTAGAAGGTGTTGCTGATCCTCTTCAGCGTGTCCAAGAAAAATTAGTTCTAAAAGATGCAAATGGAAAAGTGATACGTGAATTGGTGAAAGATGTTCAGGTTTCAACAGCCCAAGGCTATAGTTCTGGCGATTTTGAAAATTCATTCAGTTGGAAGTTTCCTTCGAGTGTATCAAAAGGACAATACTTACTTGATACTGAATTACTCGTGAATGGTAAAAAAGTCGCAAACAATACTCGTACGATCACATTAGTCTAAAATCTCTTAGAAATCCCAATATGTATTGATACATATTGGGATTTTTACTGTAGCCAATATTTTGAGAACTTCATGAAATTAAAAATGTTGCTGTTAGGCAGTATTGTTATGCTGAATGGTTGTGCAATTATGTCTAAAAATGAGTGTTTATCTGCCAATTGGGGTTTAATTGGTCAGAATGATGGTTATAACGGTAATGGTTCATTCATGCAAAAGCGTACTCAAGCATGTATGAAACACAACGCTATTTTAGACACAGAAGCCTATACCACTGGTTATAAAAAAGGTCTAAAAAATTATTGCAATCCACAAACTATTTTTGATTACGCATTACAAGGTAGAGGAACATATCAGAGTTGCCCAATGGAAATGCAAAATAACTTACGACCTTATTACAATGTGGCGAATAAGTTTTATGTGGCGAATAAAAATTTAAAATCGATTGAAGATACAATTGCGACAGCAAAATCTAATATGTATAACTCTGATCTTAAGGAAGAATCACGAAAGTATTATCGTGAAAAATATAACGAAGCTAGCAATAAGTTGGGGCAAGTTCAGCGTGAATATAATATGGCAGAACGAGAAATTCTGCAATTCAAGCGAACGGCAAGTTTTGAATAATAAGAGTTAGTTATAAGATTGAAAAATATAGTTTCTCAGATAGCTAGAAACTGTATTTGCTTATTTCAAAGATTAATTTAACCCTCATCCTGTTTAAGCCAATGACTTTATAATTTGAATGGTTGGCTTATTTCGATGGGTTAATTGGTATGCACATAACGAAGCATAGATGCCAGTTAAAGACCCTGAAATACTCCGAGCTTTACTCGTCACTAAATTATAGTGTCCTTTCAATAGGCTGAATAATGTTTCTATTTTGCTGGGCTTTTTTAAGTAAAATCCCTAGGTACCATGAAGGCAGATCCGCGTGATTTAAACTGGCAGAAAGTTAATCAGGAAATCCGGTTGGCGCCTTTGGGCGAAAGCCTGTCGCAACGTGATCAGTTATTGGGTAAAATTATTAAATCAATCATTCATTAAACAGGCTAAATCAACGATGTTTTAGCCTGTTTTTGATGCTATCCAGATCTTTGACATGGCGGTCGCTTCATACAGCGGACTTTTAGCTCTTCATTCAAATGTTGCAGCTGTCATTAGATCACTTTAGCTGAAATCGATAAGTGCTGGCTAAACATGCTCAGGAATCCAACATTTCATTTAAACTCAACAAAATATCTATAAATCTATGCAGGAACCTGTTGTAAATTAAACACTCGAAGAAAATAAATAAAGCGTTATCTTTCTTATTCAATATTCGATGCATCAACCGGAGATTCTCAGTTGCGCGCTGCCCGCTATAAAATTTTGCTCATCATCTTATTGCTACTGGCAGTCGGTTTTGCTCTGTTCCGCTGGTGGCAGGGGCCGGTTCTACCAAGCTATACCTTGAGCACCATGCCGCTGATACAAAATGTAGTGGCCACCGGACGCGTGGCGACAGTCTCGCGTGCTCAGGTGGGCAGTGAAATTAGTGGCGTAGTGCTTGAGCGGCGGGTCACGGAAGGAGATCAGGTGAAACCTGGTGATCTCTTGGTGGTGCTGAAATCGGATGAATTACTGGCCCAAGTACGACAGGCTGAACTGGCACTGACTGAATTGGCCACCAGCAGACGACCACAGGCGACAGCAGAACTGGCCAGTGCCAAAGCACAACTGGAACAGGCCAGTCGTGAAGCAGCACGGAGACGTAATGCCGAAGCGGGTATCCTGTCGGCTGAAGAAATAGAACAGGCCTTAGAGGCAGAAAGAGTTGCCCGCAACAATTATGAAACCGTTCGTCTAAAAGCAGCGGCATTGTCTACGGGACAAGTTGAAGAAGCATCGCTTCGGGAACAGCTGGCAGTGGCGCAGGCGCAACTGGCAAAAACCAGAATTCGGGCTGCGGTCGCAGGTACAGTACTGACACGGGATGTCGAGCCAGGCGATCTGGTTCAACCAGGACAAACCTTATTTACCATTGCCTTAACGGGCAATACAGAAATCCGGGTGCCACTCGATGAACGGAATTTACCGCAACTGGCCTTAGGGCAAAATGCCACCGTGATTAGCGATGCTTATCCGGATCAGTCTTTTCCGGCCCGCATTAACTTTATTGCACCGAGCATTGATCCGCAGCGGGGCACGGTAGAGGTCAGATTAACCGTCAACCCGGTGCCAGATTTTCTGCGTCAGGACATGACCGTATCGGTCAATGTCGAGACAGATAAACGGGAGCGGGCACTGGCTATTCCGAACGATGCGCTTAGCAATATTAAAGGCAATAAGGCAGTGGTCGTGTTGGTACGTGATAGAAAAATCCAGCGCCAACCGGTGACTTTAGGTTTACGAGGTCTGGCCATGTCAGAAGTAACTTCAGGTTTGAGTGAGGGTGATCAGGTGCTGGCCAATGCCGAATCGTTACTGGAAGAGGGTGCGAGAGTCCGTCTCAAGCCACAAGATAGCTCATTGATGAGCTCGACTGACGCGACCGATAGCAAGAATGAATTACCGGTGAAATTCGATTGAAAAACTTTTTCGAGCGGCTTTGGATCGAATGGAAAATCGCGATCAGTTTTTTGCGCGAAGGTCGCGCGCAGTCCATTATGATCACGGTGGGCGTCGCCGTTGGTGTGGCGGTGATTGTGTTTATCACGGCCCTGATTCAGGGGCTACAGGCCAATATTGTCGAACGTACATTAGGTACACAGGCACATATCCGTCTGCTCTCACCCGATGAAGTCAACCGGATTGTGCCGCCGCCTGCCGGGACGGTGCAATTGTTACAGGAAGATAAACGCGCACAACGACTGCGTTCCATCAATAATTGGCAGCAGATTACCGAAACACTGGATCAGTTGCCGATATTAACTGCTGTGTCGCCTGTGGTCTCCGGGCCGGCCTTTGTACAACGCGGTGATGCGATTGAATCCGTGGCCTTGGTCGGAATGGATCTGGAGCGTTATCAGCAGATCATTCCATTGAAAGAATATTTAACCAGTGGTCAGTTACGTGTTGGCGCGGATGATGTACTGATCGGCAGTCAGTTGGCCAAAGATCTGGGGGTTCAGGTCGGTAGCAAATTGCGACTGGATACCGGTCAGCAAAACAGTGCCTTGGTAAATATTGCCGGCATATTTGAACTGGGCGTGCGTGAACTGGATGCGCGTTATGTTTATCTGGACTTGAAACAGGCACAGTCTTTACTCGGTCTGCCCGGTGGTGTAACTGTCATTGATCTGACCATTAACGATATTTTTGAGGCTGATGAAATTGCGGCCCAAGTGGGGCGCCTGACCTCATTAAAGGCCGAAAGCTGGATTTCAACCAATGCACAGCTGATGAATGCGATTACTGCACAGAGCCTGTCTACCAATATGATTATTGTTTTTGTTGCCATTTCAGTGGCTTTTGGCATTGCCAGTGTCATGTCCGTCAGCGTGGTACAGCGCACCCGGGAAATTGGTATTTTGCGTGCGACAGGCGCCACCCAGTCACAAATTTTAAGAATTTTCCTGTTTCAGGGGGCCATATTTGGTCTGCTGGGTTCGGTCGTTGGCAGTGCAGCCAGTTATGGTCTGGTCTGGGTATTTAATAATTTTGGCCCCGGATTATTTTATATCCCGATTTCGATCGAGCTGGTACTTCTGGCTTTATTGTTGGCGACATTAACAGGGGTATTGGCCGCTGCAGTACCATCACGCCGGGCAGCGGCACTCGATCCGGTGGAGGCGATTCGTCATGTCTGAACCATCTCAAGAAGTCCTGCGTTTAGAAGCGCTGCGCAAATCTTATAATATTGGTCAGCCCAATGAAATTGAGGTCTTGCATGGTATTGATCTGTGTATTGAACGCCAGGATTTTGCTGCTCTGATTGGGCCTTCTGGCTCCGGAAAAAGTACGCTATTGAATATTCTGGGATTGCTGGATCAACCGAGTAGTGGCGAGCTGTATTTACTGGGACAGCCGACCAGTGCCATGGATGATCGTGGCCGGACTGCGTTACGTGGCAATAGTATTGGATTTGTATTTCAGTTCCATCACCTGATTCAGGCATTTACTGCACTGGATAATATTTTAATGCCCTTGATGATGACGCGAGGCAAACCCGGACAGCAAGGCTTACAACGTGCACGGGATTTGCTGGCTGCAGTGGGGCTGGAAAAGTTTGCTGATCGTAAACCGAACGAGCTTTCCGGTGGGCAGCAACAGCGGATTGCGATTGCGCGGGCTTTGATTACAGAGCCAGCCTTACTTCTGGCCGATGAGCCTACCGGTAATCTGGATACGCAGACCGCCGCCGACATGTTTGAGCTGTTTCGTAAAGTGCATCGTGAACGCGACTGCGCCGTTCTGCTGGTGACACATGACCCGCGCCTATCCGCCACCTGTGATCGAACCATTAATCTGGTCGATGGCCGGATTGAAAGTGATTCCCATACGGTTCATCCAATTGAAACTTAGACAATATTTCAAATATTAGATTGATCCGATCCAGATTATTTCTTTATTAGTCACAGCTGACTAGGGCTGAAACCAGAGAGCTTAGCATGCATTGGATTTGAGCCTATAATCATCTTCCATCAAATAAGTTAAACAGACTAGAACTTGAATAATATTTAATTAAATATAATATCAAAATATATAGTGATGAAAGTGAAATATGATGCATGACTTCCTGAGCGCTTTTCTCGGTGGTTTACTTCTTGGTGTTTCAGTGGTCGGCTATCTGTATATTCATGGCCGGATCGCGGGCATTAGTGGTCTGATTGGACAGGTACTTAATCCTAAAAGCATTTTCAAGACGCCAGCTCTGTGGTTTTTATTGGGTCTCATCATCATTCCATTTGCTTATGGACGATGTATACAACCTGAAATCGAACTGAATACCAGTCCCTGGATGATGGTGATTGCGGGTTTACTGGTCGGTTTTGGCACCCGTTTAGGCTCGGGATGTACCAGTGGCCATGGGATTTGTGGCATCAGCCGTTTATCTAGACGTTCAATCTTGGCTACAGCCGTATTTATGTGGGCTGGATTTATGACAGTTTATGTGATTCGTCACCTGATTGGAGTGCGCTAAAATGAAAAATCTGCTGGCATTTTTATGGGGTGGTTTATTCTCAGTTGGCTTGATGATTTCCGGTATGGCCAATCCTGAAAAGGTTCTGGATTTTCTGGATGTTTTTGGCGACTGGGATCCGAGTCTGGCCTTTGTGATGCTGGGCGCGATTATGGTCGCCTTTATTCCTTTTCAGAAAGCCACGCGAAATCCGGTAGCTAAAACTGTATTTCATGAACCGATCCAGTTACCGACTAATCAGAAAATTGATTCTAAACTGATGAGCGGCAGTCTTTTATTTGGTATCGGCTGGGGAATTGCCGGTATCTGTCCAGCGCCCAGTCTGACACTCATTGGTTTAGGCCACTATCAGGCTACTTATTTTATTATGGCCATGCTGGCAGGGGTTTATCTACATCGTCAATGGTCAGGAGCATCATCATGAGTCATAGCGCCGTAATTCAAGATTTTTTTCATGAAGATAGCCATACTTTTAGCTATGTGGTGGGTGATCCGGCCACTGGAAAATGTGCGGTGATTGATAGTGTGCTGGATTATGATGCCGCTTCTGCCAGTACATCGACCAGACATGCGGATCGAATTATTGCCTATATACGACAGCAGAACTTTGAGGTTGAGTGGATTCTGGAAACCCATGTGCATGCAGATCATTTGACCGCAGCACAATATCTGCATTCACAGTTGAGCGGCAAGATTGCCATGAGCCAGCATATTTCTATTGTGCAGGAAGTCTTTGGTGCGATCTATCATCTGGATATGAAACAGTTCAATCTGGCGCAGCCTTTTGACTATCTGTTTGCGGATCATGAAAAATTCAATATTGGTTCACTACCGGCCTATAACATTCCGACGCCGGGACATACACCGGCCTGTCTGAGTTATGTGGTCGGGAATGCAGTCTTTGTCGGTGATACCTTGTTTATGCCAGATTATGGCACTGCACGTTGTGATTTTCCCAAAGGCAGTGCGGCAACGCTATTCGATTCGGTACAAAAACTGTATCAATTGCCGGATGATACCCGGGTATTTCTGTGCCATGACTATTTACCGGAAAGCCGTGATCACTTTGTCTGTGAAACCGATATTCAGACCCAGAAGCAGCATAATATCCATATTCACAGGGGGATGGCCAAAGCTGAATTTATTGAAATGCGCCAGCAACGCGATGCCCAATTAGGTATGCCAAAACTGATTTTACCGGCGATTCAAATCAATATACGTGCCGGTCAATTTCCTGAAACAGAGGCCAATGGTATTTCCTATTTAAAACTGCCGCTGAATTATTTTCATGCCTGAATGCCTCAATTCTTAAAACCTGGTGATGAAAAGAGGATGTACACGACTGCATACATCCTCCAAGTTTTTAGTACTTCATTTTAAAGGTCATATCTTTGGGATTGGTTTAATCGGCTAAGCAACACCCTCGTGTCATCCCGCTCATCCGCTTGCTCTCAAATGCGATTAATGACGCTTTATTGATCCAGACTACTTCTGAGCATCCAGGCAGTTTTTTCATGTACATCTAGTCGCTGGGTCAAAATATCCGCTGTTGGTTGATCATTGGCGTCTTCAATCACTGCAAAAATACTTCTGGCGGTACGTGCTACGGTCTCATGGGCATCGACCAGTAGGCGCAGCATTTCTTCAGCTTTTGGCACCCCTTCAACCTCTTTAATAGAGGTCAGTTTTACAAACTGTTTATAGGTGCCAGGTGCTGCAAAACCCAAGGCCCGGATACGTTCAGCAATCACATCCAGCGCATTCCACTGCTCGGTGTATTGGGTCATAAACATATTATGCAGGCTATTGAATTGGGGGCCGGTGACATTCCAGTGGAAATTATGGGTCATCAAATACAGGGTATAGCTGTCCGCCAATAGTCGGGATAAACCGTCGACAATCTTGGCACGATCATCATGCGAAATTCCGATATCAATTTTCATTGCTTTAGATTCTTTTTTAGAAGAGGCCATGCTCTTACTCCTTAAAATTTAACAACATGCTGTGTATTAAAATAAAGTCAGATGTATTCGAAGTTTGAGTCAAACGAGGGTTTGATCTTGATAATGACTCCCGAATTGAAACTTAATTTCCATTATCAATATGAACAAGCTGAAAGATTTAAGTGTTTATAAGTTATAGATATTAGATCAATAGACAGGCAGGAAGTTTAGTCATTATGTATAGCCTGCAGAGAGGATTGTAACTTTTCAATTTAATAAACTTTATTTCTCTTTATCAACCTAGCGATAATTATCCCAACAGATTTAGAACGTTGAAAAAAGCCTTAGCTATTTCAGAATGGAAATATTGCACTGATTCATGATGACGGATTTGTATGCACTATCACATCTTGCCTGAAGAACTTTTATTGCAACATAGCATGACTAAAATTTTATATCTCTTTTAAATGAATGAGATGGCTGTGTGCAAAGATCATAAAAAAAGAGGGGGTTTATAAAAAAATAACACAACGCTGCCTTAATTAAACAAGGCACAACAAAGAATAATAAACCTCTTTCCTAAATGCAGTTATGTTAGGACACAGGCGCGGTCAATAACAATATCCCAGAAAGCAAAATCCTACGAGACAGAACACAGAGATGAAGTGCTGACTTGAGACAGAATTGGCTGTAGCAACTGGGTTTGCGGGAATCATGTTATTGGCCAACCCATGCGAGACATATAAGCTCAAGCGACTTTGAGATAGACAAAAATATCTGCACTAAACTCAATCTCAGCAAGGAAAACATCATGAAAATTAAGGCGAATAGTCCAGCCACAGGCAAAAATGGTTTAGATAAGCAAAATAACAATAAAAAGAGTGAGCAGCTTGACGTATATCGTAGCGATGCAACCGAGCAGACGCTCACCACCAATCAGGGCGTTAAAATCTCAGATAACCAGAACAGTCTTAAAGCAGGTGTTCGTGGTGCGACCTTAATGGAAGATTTTATTCTGCGTGAAAAGATCACACATTTTGACCACGAACGTATTCCGGAGCGTATTGTGCATGCGCGTGGTGTCGGTGCACATGGTTTTTTTGAAGCTTATCCAGGCAATGAAAAGCTGACCAAGGCAGGCTTTCTGACCAATACCAGTGTACAAACGCCGGTATTTGTACGTTTTTCTACGGTACAGGGGCCGCGTGGTTCGGCAGATACTGTACGCGATATTCGTGGTTTCGCGACCAAGTTTTATACTGATGAAGGTAATTTTGACCTAGTGGCGAATGATGCGCCGGTATTCTTTATTCAGGACGGGATCAAGTTCCCGGATTTTGTACATGCGGTGAAGCCTGAGCCACAAACTGAAATTCCAACCGGTGCATCAGCACATGATACGTTCTGGGATTTTGTTTCTTTAGTGCCTGAATCAGCGCATGCGGTGATGTGGGCCATGTCGGACCGGGGTATTCCGCGTAATTTAAGAGCCATTCAAGGCTTTGGGGTGCATAGCTTCCGGTTGATCAATGCCGAAAATAAAGCGGTTTTTGTGAAATTTCACTGGACGCCAAAACAGGGTCTCGCCCAACTGGTCTGGGATGAAGCACAAAAACTGGCGGGTAAAGACCCGGATTTCCATCGTCGTGACTTATACGAAGCGATTGCATCCGGGAATTATCCAGAATGGGAGCTCGGTGTACAGGTCGTTCCAGAAGAAGATGAAATGAAATATGATTTCGATTTGCTGGATCCAACCAAAATTATTCCGGAAGAACTTGTGCCGGTGACGCCGATTGGCAGAATGGTGCTGAACCGTAATGTCGATTATTTCTTTGGTGAAACCGAGCAGGTAGCATTCTGTCCGGGACATATTGTGCCGGGACTAGATTTTACCAATGATCCCTTATTACAAGCACGTCTGTTCTCCTATACCGATACCCAGCTCAGCCGTTTAGGTGGTCCAAACTTCCACCAGATTCCAATCAACAAGCCGGTTTGTCCGTTCCACAATAATCAGCGTGACGGGTTACATCAGCGTATTGTACATACCGGTCAAGCCAGTTATGAACCAAACTCGATTGATGATCACTGGCCGGCTGAAGCTCCGCCAGCAGCACAAGATGGTGGTTTTGAAAGCTATCAGGAACGTATTGATGGTCACAAGATCCGTCAGCGCAGTGAATCTTTTAGTGATCATTTCAGTCAACCTCGTCTTTTCTATCGCAGCCAGGCACCCCATGAGCAAAAACATATTGTCGATGCCTATGTCTTCGAACTGAGCAAGGTAGAACGCAAATATATTCGTGAGCGTGAAGTACTGGAAGTGCTGTGTAACATCGACTTGGACTTGGCACAACAAGTCGCGGATCAATTGGGCATTGAAATTCCGGCAGAGAAAAAAGCGGCAACATTGCCAGAGGTAAAGGTTTCACCGCGTTTATCTTTCGAGGCCTTTAAACCCGAAGATATTAAGGCACGGAAAATCGCGCTACTGGTACACGATAAAGCCAATGAGGCCAGTATCAAAGCCGTTCAAGCCTGGGCAGAATCAGAGGGTGCTGTGGTCGATGTACTGACCCCGAAACCGGGTCCGGTACTGGGTCAGCAAGGCGAGGTAATTCCTTCTGACGGTATGCAAAAAGCCGAGCCATCGATTGCCTATGATGCCGTGGTGATTACTGATGGTGATAATTATGATGTGGTGATGAAAGATGGTGTGGCGACTCATTATCTGCTGGAAGCGTATAAGCACCTGAAACCGATTATCTTCCTGGGCGATAAAGCCAAGCTGATTGAAGATCTGCGCCTGATCAGGGATGAAGGGACTTTGACGCATGAACAGTTTGACGCGGTACAAGACAGCTTCAAGACTTTGATCATGAACCATCGTGTCTGGGCGCGTGAACTGGTTGCAGAAAGCATTCCTGCCTAAACGACTAGAGGATAGGAGCCTTGGCTTCTATCCTTCTGGTTTCAAAATGGATAAATAATATGGTAAGACCGGATGCCAAAAAGTTATTGGCACAGGTACAGCAAGCCAAATGGAATCGAGAACAGGACATCTATCTGATTGAGCATAACCATTTGCCTTTAGCTGAACTGATGCAGCAACTTTGTTTCAATGAAGAAGAAATCATGGCACGCCGTAAGTTATTAGGCCTGACCACACGGTTAAAACAAATGCGAAAACTTTCCCATTAACTGACTTTAAAACATAACAACAGTGCCGTATTTTATGAGGAAGAACCTGCATGAACCTCGGTTCAATATTACAAAGATTTGAAAATTCTCCGCTGGAGCTAGAAGAAAAAATTCCTAAGACCCTGATGGAACTGGTATCGATTTCCGATCAGATTCCTTATCCCGCTTCTGGAAACACCTTAAAACGCTGGCGGATGCTTAGTCAGGTTTCCGCAAGCAATCTGAGTCTGGGCAAACTGTTTGAATCACATCTGGATGCCTTGGCCATTTTGCATGAACTGAATATTCCGCTAGAGCAAAAAGGTCTATGGGCAGTCTGGGCGGCAGAAGGCGGGCCAAGCCCTTTAATATTAGACGCTGGAAAACTTACAGGAATAAAGCCTTGGTGTTCTGCCTCGGTCTGGGTGCAATATGGTCTGCTGACTTATCGTGATGAGCAGCAACGATCACAGTTGCTGATTCTTGATCTGCAACAAGCAGGTATTCAGCATCATACGGACATTTGGCAGGCGGTGGGCATGCAGCATACCTTGACTGCCCGGCTTGAACTGAATCAGGTTAATGCTAAAAAAGTTGCAGCGCCGAATGCTTATCTGGATCGGGCGGGCTTCTGGCATGGCGCTGCCGGCGTGGCTGCCTGCTGGTACGGCGCAACCGTGCGTTTGGCTGAATATTTAAAACAGGCTGTCTTGTTAAAACCGCATGCCTATAAGGCCATGTATCTCGGTGAAATCAGTCGGAAGCTTTTAGCGACACAGGCTTTGTTTTATCAAGTCGCAGATTTAATTGATCAGCAGCCTAAATTTCCCCATCAATTACAGATTCAGGCCTTGCGTGCTCAGGTTGAAGCGACCGCTTTAAACGTGCTGACTCAGGTGGGTAAGGCCCTTGGCGCTGCACCGTATTGCGAGCAGCCACATTTTGCCCGACTTGCAGCCGATCTGCCGGTGTTTATTCGTCAGAGCCATGCCGCCTTTGATCTGGAACGGATTGGTGAATTGAGTGTGCAGGAGGAAGAGTTATGGACATTATAAGACACGAGATTGTCGAAGACCGTGTCATCCATGGCGAAGGTACACGGCTTGAAGAATGGCGCTCTTGCCAGATTTTGCAACAGATGCCGGAATTCGATATTCCCAGCATTATTCCATCAGATGCCCGAGTCTGCATTATTGCCCCGCATCCGGATGATGAAATTTTGGGTTGTGGCGGTCTGATTCAGCGTCTGGACACATTGGGATATCAGATTGTACTTTTTGCCGTTACCAATGGTACCGCCAGCCATCCAGACTCGATTTTGTATAACCCGGAAGAGTTGAACCAGATTCGTCCTGCTGAAACGCGAGCAGCTTTGGAAGAGTTAGCATTGAAGCAGAATATTTTGCGGATTGCGCTGGATATTCAGGATGGCCAGGTCGCAGAACAGCGAGAACTGCTGAAACAGCATTTGCAATCTTATTTGCAGCCCAATGATGTGCTCATTACCACCTTTGTGCATGATGGACATCCAGATCATGAAATTACAGGGCAGGTCACCCAACAGCTAGCAACCGAACGGCACTTATCCTGTATTCAGGTCCTGATTTGGGCCTGGCATTGGGCCACACCTGGAGATACCAGAATTCCCTGGACCATCGCTCATCAACTCAAATTGACTGATCGAGAATTGCACTATAAGTCTCGAGCTGCGCGGTGTTTTAAGAGTCAGATCGAGCTTGACCCTAGCATAGAACAGGCACCCATTCTGCCAGAGCAGGCATTACAGCGTATTTTACAACCCTGGGAGGTGTATCTGTATGAATAGTAAAGTAGCCTATGATCAGGAATATTTTGATGCCTTGTATGCGCTGAATCAGGGAGATCCCTGGCACTATGAACAACGCTGGTATGAACAGCGCAAACGGCAGATTTGTCTGGCGGTCTTGCCGCGTTTGCAGTTTGACTCCGCGATTGAAATTGGTTGTAGTAATGGCATCTTCAGTCAGGAACTGGCGCAGCGAACAGCAACTTTAATGTGTCTGGATGCCAACGAAACTGCTATTCAATTGGCTCGGCAGCGTTTACATGCTTATCCGCATGTACAGGTACTACAGCGGATTGTGCCAGATCACTTGCCGCAACAGAAATTTCAGCTCATTGTGGTTAGTGAGATTCTATATTATTTAGATCCGGCCGCATTACAACAGGTGCTGGCATGGTTGCATACTGCACTCGAACCCGGTGGATGTATCTTGAGTTGTCATTGGCGCGCGCCGATTGCAGGATTTAGCTTAAATGGTGAAGAGGTACATCGACAATTAAAAGCCCAGTTAAAATATAAGCATAATCTCAGCGTACAGGATTCAGACTTTCTGGTCGATCTGTGGCTGAATTCTGCGCAATCTGTGGCAGAGCTGGAGGGCTTGAAATGAAGAAAATTGCGGTGGTGATTCCGGCCTGTAATGAAGAAGCCTATATTGAACGTTGCCTGAAAGCATTAAAATCTGCACGACTTTACTTCTTTCAGCATGTGGGAAAATTAGCAGTTCTGCCCGAGATCAAGATTCTGGTGGTTTTAGACAGTTGCACCGATTCTACTGCAAGCAAAGTTCAGCAGTCGGGAATCCAGACGATCAGTTGTCATTTTAAAAATGTAGGAAAGGCACGTCATTTGGGCGTTCAGCACATGATCGAGCAGGGTTGTGACTGGATTTGTTGTACCGATGCCGATTCTTTTGTACAGCGTGACTGGTTTCAGGTCATGTTGCAGCACCAACCGGCGGATGTGATTTGTGGGGTGGTCGATCTGGATGAATGGGGGCATTTAAGCACATTAGCCCGTCAGACTTATCTGAGTCATTATCAGGACAAGATGGATCACCGTCATATTCATGGGGCAAATCTATGTTTTAAAGCCGCGTCTTATCTACAGGTAAACGGCTTTCAGCAACTGGACTGTCATGAAGATGTCGATTTCATCCATCGCCTAGAACATGTCGGGGCAAAGATTATCTGGTCGAATCAGCTCAGAGTGACCACCAGCAGTCGGCTTAGCTCAAAAATTGCAGCCGGTTTTGCACATTTTCTGCAAAATCTGGAGCTTAAACAAGCCGCTGAAAAACCGATCAGCCTATGCAAATAAAATTACAAAATTATAAATTTTATACAATCAGCCACTTGTAAAAAATCTTGAAATTAGCGCCTAAAAGCTATTCCATTTAAAATTATTCTGTTTATAATTCACGCAAATTAAGCCCCACCTACTTATACATTTCAGCTATAAGTCAGTGGGGTTTTTCTATGGATGATCGGTAATGGATGCCTGAGCCTTCTTTTTAGGTAATACAATGTTTAATCAAACTCTGCTTTCTCGAATTCAGTCTCCATCACCCCATCTATGGCAGAAAATAGCGACTGCATTGTGCTTCTTTAGCTTGGGTTTTAGTACCGCAGCTTGGGCACCTTTAATTCCCTATGCACAGCAGCGCCTGTTACTCAATCATGCAGACTTTGGTCTGTTATTACTCTGTGCCGGAATTGGATCCATGCTGGCGATGCCACTGGCAGGCCGACTCGCCAATACATTAGGTTGCCGTGCTGTTCTGGCTGTGGTGTTAACAGCATTTTTGTTTATCTTGCCTGCTTTGGCGTATAGCCCGAATCATTTGATGATGGCGATCAGCCTGTTTTTCTTTGGGGCCAGTGCTGGTGCTTTGGGGGTGACAGTCAATATTCAGGCCGCACAGGTTGAGAAAAAACTTGCTAAAAGTTTAATGTCGGGTTTCCATGGCGTATGTAGCCTCGGTGGTCTGGCCGGTGTGCTGGGAATGACCACGTTAATGGGATTCGGTCTAGCGCCTTTAACTGGCGCAGTTATTGTCAGTGCGATTTTGCTATTGATTGCAATATTGGCTATTCCTTTTAGCTTGGGGACTGAGCCAAAAACAGTGCTAGAGGAAACCTCCTCATCAGAACAGTCAACGACAAAAGCAGCACCCACCTGGGCGATTCTAGGCATCGGTTTGATCTGTTTTGTGGCGTTCCTGTCCGAAGGCGCAGCGATGGACTGGAGCGGGATTTATCTTGCCAGCCAGTTCAATTTGCCAGCGGCTCAAACTGGTTTGGCTTATAGCTTCTTTGCGGCCTTGATGGTATTGGGTCGTTTCAGCGGACATCTCATTATTCAACAGTTTGGTGAAAAAAATACCATTCTACTGAGTGCAATTTTGGCTGCAACCGGTTTATTGACTGTGGTCTTTGCACCAGTCTGGCAAGTAGTGTTGCTGGGCTATGCCATTCTCGGTCTGGGCAGTGCTAATATTGTACCGTTAATGTTTTCACGTGCAGGCCGTCAAAAAACCTTGGCTTCACATGTGGCATTATCCTATGTATCGGTATTTGCATACACAGGTTCACTGATCGGACCGGCATTGGTCGGTTTCGGCAGTGAAATTATTGGCTTGAGTCTGGTGTTTAGTGTGATTGCGATAGGTCTATTCAGTATTGTGATTTTGAATCATCTGACTGCAGATCCAAAAGATGCACAAGCAGCCGAAGAGCTTATTTCTCCGCTACAAAACGAAACACCAGCATAATGCTGGTGTTTTTTTCAGGTGTGTATTTAAGCATGCACACTGAACTGGGTGGAAATTCCGCTAGCCACCGGACGATAGATTCGTACACTCTGTGATTTTTTCAAGTCAGTGATAAATTGATCTCGCCAGCGAATAATATCGAAGTTTTTCAAGCCTTGGCTTAAATAACGATAACGTTCTAAACGCTCCGATTTAGACATGCGCAGCGCTTTTTTCAAGGCTTTGGACATACTGTCATGCTCATAAGGATCGACCAGCAAGGCTTCTTTCATTTGTTCGGCAGCACCGGCATATTTAGACAGAATTAAAACACCCGGATCGAGTGGATTCTGCGCCGCAATATATTCTTTCGCCACCAGATTCATACCGTCCCGGATCGAATTGACCCAGCAAATATCTGCCTTGCGATAAAGCTGCATTAACGCTTCATGACCTAAGGTTTCATAACTGCAATCGAAAGGTTGCCAGTCTGCTGTGCCATGCTGGGTATTGAGTTCCTGCACGGCAGACTGGAATTGCTCATACAGGTTTTTATAGGTTTTGACATCCAGTCGGCATGGGCAGGCAATTTGCAGTTGCTGAAACTGATGTTTAAATTCGGGCTGATCTTCCAGCAAGCTTTGCAAGGATCCGATTTTCTCCAGTAAACCCTTACTATAATCAATCCGGTCGACCGAAATAATACGTTTATAAGGACGGACTGTCTCGAGATCAAAAGGCAATTTGCTAAGCTGGCTATCAGCCGCCTGATTTTGCAGTTGAACTGGATGCACGCCAATTGGATAGCATTTCACATAAATCCGTCTTGACTGATAATTCAGGATTTCATCATGACGATGCTTGATTTTTAAGGTCTGTTCCAGAAACTTGATACAGTTTTTCTGATCGCGTGGGGTTTGAAATCCGAGTACATCGAAGTGAGCCAGATGATGCGCCAGATCCTGATAGGCTGGTAAAGTCTGCCAGAGTTTCAGTTCAGGAAAAGGAATATGCAGGAAGAAACCAATACGGTTACGCATACCCAGTTTCCGACAGTAATGCGCCACACTTAAAAAATGGTAATCATGAATCCAGATGATGTCATGGGGAGAGGCGACCTGTTTCAGATGCTTGGCAAAGCGTAAATTGACATCTTTATAGGTTTTGAAATCCTGTGGCTGATAATCCACAAGTTGATGCTGATCATGCATCAGCGGCCATAAGGCATTATTGGCAAAACCACAATAAAACCCCTGATATTGGGGCTCAGTCAAAGGACTCGTATGATATTCAACATTCTGATGTTTGAGGATTTGAAACTTCTGCTCTTTGCCATGATCGACTCTGGAACCATTCCAGCCGACCCAAATGCCGCCAATATCCTGCAAAGCATCCTGCAAAGCCACCGCTAATCCACCTGCCTGTGTATTGTCTGGGTTAGGTAGATTCACACGATTTGATAACACAATGAGTTTTGACATGTGATTTCTCCAATAATTGTTGTTGTTGTGCTTTAAATAATGCTAAAAGCTCCGTTAAAAAAGCTTGTACTTGTGTTACGTTTTCGAGCCGATGTTGTGCTACGGTGTTGCCCGTGCCGACTTTAATGGAGCAGCCTTTTAAGCTATTAATCACCTGAAAGCCAGCTTCATCGGTCAGGTCATCACCGATAAAAATAGGGTAATGATCACTTAAATGAGCTTGCTGGTGAATGTGTTGAATGGCTGAACCTTTGTTTGCACCTTTGGGTACCAGCTCAAATACAAACTTCCCGGCCTTCAGTTCAAATGCTTGAAAGTGGGTCAGACAATCCAATGCAAATGTATGCACCAGATCTTCTAAATGTGGATGTTCACGAAAATGCAGTGCGACCGAATAGTCTTTCTTTTCTATTCGAATCTGAGCAAGCTGAGCGCTATGTTCAGTAATATAATTTTTTAATAATTCAAATTGCTCAGAATTTAAATCAATTAAATGACTTAAATGCGATTGATAGTTTAATTCCAGACCATGTGAGCCGGCAATATTCCAGTCAAAGGGATAAATAAGTTTTTGAGCTTGTGCAATAGAACGTCCAGTGATTAATACCAACTCAATATATTGTTGTAGCTCTTTCAAGGTATTTAAGGTTTCATCTTTAATTATATTTTTTGTTGGATCAGGATGGAATTCGGAAATAGTTCCATCAATATCAAGAAATAAAATAAGCTTATGAGAATAAATAACTGGATTGAGTTGAGTTAAAATCACTTGAGCTAATAGAGGAGAAGGCACTATAAGTGAATCTTCTGCATCTTGACCAGAGTGTTGAGCGGACATAAACTCTACCTAAGTATTTGAAATAAAATTAATTTAAATTTTAAAACTGCCTGATTAATTTTTAATCTAATAAATATATAGCATATTTCATTTAACAGACTGGATTTAAGTGCAGAAAAGAAACATTTTTAACAAGTACAGTTACTTTGTAAAATTTGGAAATATTTTTCATGTAAAAGATATTATTCTTAATAAATTTTAAAGATAATGCTCTGACTGTTTTTTATTAATTTATTTTTATTTAGGATTATTTTTTATTTAAGCCATAATATTCAATGTGATTGCTTGAGTTGTTTAAAATTTTAATCGCTATAATTTAGTATTTTATTTTTAAAATTTGATTTATTTTAAATGTAGATAATATAAGTTGATTTTATTTAAAATGAATTTTTTGGATGAAAATAATTAACCCTATTCTTGGAGTGAAAAAATAGAAGACAAGCTGTTGAAAATTATTATTTTTTAAATATATAAAAGGTCATGAAGATATGGGGGCTATTAGAGTGTTACAGGATAAGAACTTATTGCTCTATAATTTTCTTTAGATCGGATATAACAAATTAGACGATGTTTAAGGATTTTTTAAATTAGTTTTACAGATTTAAATTTTTCTCATTATTAGATTTTTAATTTTATCATTTGGTATAAAAAGTCACTCATATAGACTGAGGTTTTTTTAATTTACTGGTCATAAATAGCTAGAATATTCAGGTTTCAAAATCAAGACGTTGAGCTTAGATGAAGTTAAGCTAAAGAAAAGGTGTGTAAGGAAAGAAGATCCTTTAAGTACTGGAACTTACATAAAAAGGGAAAAACGGGTGAAAATTATTTAGTCCAGGCCAAAAAATAGGTGGATTTTCAACTATAAAGGTGTTTTTTGCACGAATCATATCCCGCTTAGACTGCTAAGGACTTCTCAGAAAAGAAGAGAAATGAATTTTAAGAAGGGAATAAAATAACGATAACTTACATTCAAAAGGAAGCTTAGTTGAGGGCCGTATCATATCAATTCAGCAGCTGGCACAGATACAACCCGTCTGTTCAAAATGAAGAAAGTGCTTAGAGCTCTCTCCACAGCTCATTTTCATCTTTTAAAGGAATTGTGAAGTTAAAGTCATCATCATTACTGACCAAAAGACTGGTGGGAGTCTGCATGACCACTTTCAAAACAGTGCCTGCCTCAAAAATAATCGGGGTGCAATTTTCCTTTTCTAAGGTCAATGGTTTAAGTAATTCAATTACCGAACTTTCCATAGTTTTATTCCAAAATAAGATTACTTTTCGAGAGTTAAATCATAGCATGGTTTTTGAAAATTTAACTATTTCTCCAAAAAATGAGAACTGGGTCAATGATTTATTTACTTCAGTAGCAGCAAAACCTTTATCTAAACATCTATAAAGGCATTATTGAGTATTTGATTTCATTATATTTATAGAACTTTAAGAAGCTATATTCGTTTTTAATAAAACAGACAGGCCGTACTGATGTACAGGATTTAAAAATACATAAGGCAAAAACTTGATGATTCATGCACCTGATTGCTTCTGGAGCTTTAGATAGGCTGATCAAGAATAAAAAGACTCATTAAGAGAAAAATACGTTTTGAAAATCTATAAAAATAAATTTTATAAGGGACTATGCATCGCTATGTTATTTTTTAAACTAAATTGAAAATTAATGCTTTATAACAGTAAAAGTCTAAAATAAGAATAAACTAGGCGTCATTTGGATGACCAAGAGATAGAAGGAGAACTAGGTCAGCATGTTCAAGTCATTTTTCCCGCAACCCGTCTGGTTTTTTAGCAGCCTGATTTTGTGGTTTATCCTTAATCTTGTGCTTTGGCATACTGGCGGATCAGGATGGGGAGTCTATTTGGGTTTCCCTGAAGGCTATTCTGAGGAAAGTCTCGCTATCGGTATCAGTCGTTTCTGGTCAGCCAAGTTTCTCTGGTTCTACCTTTGGTTTTTTCTTGCCACTGCCATATTTGCTCTCTTCTGGACGTGGAAAGCACAACATCCATGGCAGCGTTGGTCAGTCTGGGGCTCGGCTTTTATCCTGTTTAATATCTGGTTTGGAGTACAGGTCAATGTCGTTTTAAATGAATGGTATAGCCCGTTTTATGACCAGATCCAGAAAATGCTAGGCAGCGGTGGCGGAGATGTTTCACTTCTCTATCAAGAAGCTTTAACCTTTATTTATATCGCCATGATTTACGTCACTTTGGCCGTATTTAATATGTTTTTCGTCAGCCATTATGTGTTCCGCTGGCGTACCGCGATGAATAACTATTACACGGCACATTGGGAACAATTGCGTCATATTGAAGGCGCATCCCAGCGTATTCAGGAAGATACCATGCGCTTTGCCAAAACCACGGAACAGCTGAGTGTTTCCCTGATCGAAGCATTGATGCTATTGATGGCGTTTCTGCCTATCCTGTACCAGCTTTCAAGTCATGTAAAGGTTCTGCCAATTGTGGGAGAAATACCGCATGCTTTAATGTGGGCTTCTATTGGATGGGCCGTATTGGGTACCGTCATTTTGATGGTGGTCGGGATGAAACTGCCAGGACTGGAGTTTAATAACCAGAAAGTTGAGGCTGCTTACCGTAAAGAACTGGTGTACGGAGAGGATCATGCTGATCGGGCTCATCCGCTGACACTGCAAGAACTGTTTAGCCGGGTACGCTGGAATTATTTCCGTCTGTATTTTCACTATGCCTATTTCAACCTGGTCCGGATCTGGTACTTACAGTTAGACAATATCTATGGATTATTTATCCTGTTTCCGAGTATTGCAGCAGGAACGATCACCCTGGGTTTGATGATGCAAATCCTGAATGTATTTGGAAAAGTACGTGAGTCTTTCCAATATCTGATTTTATCGTGGCCGACCATTATTGAGCTGATGTCGATCTATAAACGTTTAAAAGCATTTGAATCCCATCTGGATTAATTTTTTCTAAGTTACCCATTAGATTGTAAAAGCCAAATGATTTTATCTTTGTCTTTTTATATCTAAATCGACGTTAACATCTAATCGAAAAGCTTGATCTGACCATTGGTCAGATCAGATCAAATAGGAGCAAAACATCCCAATATAGGGGTATTCAGGTCTGGTTTTCCTGATTAGAATCTTAATGACCAGCGAAGATGGAGTTTAATTTCCAGCGGTTTAACGTATAAAAATAAGAAGTGTACGTTGAGGAAATTATTCTGATGCTGATCTTGTTTAGACAATGCTATAGAGGGTAAAAAGTAATTTTTTACACATGATAATAAAGATCTGTACCATTATCTTGAATAAGCTGCCGAAGGAAGATTGCTATCTTTCTTCGGCTTTTTATGTGGTGTTCTATTTATTTCTGATTCAATCCCGCTGTTATTTATCCTTTAACTACGCGCCAGAAGGATGCTTATCTCAATTTTTATAGGCTGAGGCTTGGCATAATGTATAGGGTTGTGAATGATGTGCCTCCTTTTTATCTTTTAAATTTGATACTTATCAACATCTTGTGTTTGTTGTTTGCTGCTATTTAGGCTATGTTATACGGGAATTTGGGGTTGAGATATTTGCTGTGAAGCTAAACGTAATAATTCTAATAATAGGGGCAATAGGCTTGGCGGGATGTAATAGCGTGAGTCGGCTGAAATCAGGGGTTTTACATCCTTTTGCCAGTCCGGAAGAGCTAATCGCCAAGCGGGCTTTGAATCAACGTGATGGCAGTGCAAAAGATTATATTTATCTTTGGGGGCAAGCACAGAAAAATAACAGCACTCAGGCCATGTATCCGCGTTCGATCCTGACGCAATATTGTCATGAACAAGGCGGTAAACTTTCCCTATTGTATAGAAGTAATTTTAATGCAGTGGCAGATCCTGCCCAACGCAAACGCCTGAGTACAAACCGAGGTGTGGTACAGGGAAGCGGTGCCTATCAATGTCGTATGGATGGCCTGGCTGAAAGCTGGCTCGTCTCGATCGAGCCGGTTTCTGAACGACAGGTCGATAAAACCAGCCAGAACCGTAGCGTTCGATTGCTGACCAAGTTGATGAGTGCGACTGAGGCAAGAAACTTTTACCTTGCTGCAAATAAGAACACTGTTGCTACCCAGAAAAAGACTGCTGCATCGATAAAAACGCCTGTAACGAAGACCACGAATGAACTTAAAGAGTCAGCGCGTAAAGAGCAGGAAAGGAAAGAATTAGAGAGAAAGGAATTAGAAAGAAAAGAGCTAGAGAAAAAACAGATCGCGACGACGGTAGTCCCCGTGAGAGCTTCAGTGGTAGAAACACCTCAACAGCAGCAGATGAAGCTCTATGTGGCAGCACGCCGTGATATTAATAGTGGCAAGAACCTGAATAATGCCTGTAATAATGCCCAGCGTGCCTATAATTATGGCAAATTGCAGGGGACTGAGGGGACTCGGGTTTATACCGAATCCGGTATGCTGGTTGCTCGCTGTTTGAACGGGATTCCGGCCTATGCCAACCGTTTCCCGAATGCTAAAGCTCAGGCCAAGCGTGTGCTACAGAATCTGTCCAACAACTATAATCATAATGGTGCGAAGAATATGTTGAGACAGATCAAATAAGCACTGAACTAAACGCATTTAATCCAGAATCCGTATGATGATTTTGATTCACCAGAAGATGGGATAAAAAATCAGTTCAATTAGGTCGGATATAGAGGATGAGATCCGACTGCGTTTGCTGGGCAGGTCGCGCGATTCGAACATCCATCTTCGAAAAACAGGATGGATCAATAACAATACGGTCAAGCTAAAGAACACAACCAGTCTCCAAGGAAGGATGCTGTTAAAGGTGTTTGCAGTCATCATGATTATTTTTATTGTTTTAATTTGAATAATAACGCTAAGTTTACTCGATCAATATCATCATCTGATGAATAGCATGATGGGATGAAATTTTTCATCTGAATTAATTTTAAATCCAGTTCAGGTTTTACAGAGCTCTATCAGTATATTTCCTTTTTATATGATACAAAGAAACTATTTTCAGCGCCAAAATGCTGATGTCATATTAAAAGGAAGTGGTGATGGGTTTAAAAAGTTCTTCTCGTATTCGTTCATTTTTTCTAGGTGCAGCATTATTGGGAGCAGCACAGGTTACGATGGCGGGCCCAACGGTCGATCAGCTGAGTGACTGTTTGATGAAGTCCACTACAGCCACTGATAAAACCACGGTCTTGCAATGGACATTTGTGGCATTGGGCAATCATCCGGACTTAAAGGCTTTTAGTAACGTGACTTCGACTCAAAAGGAAGCATTAGACAAGAATCTGGCGACGGTGTTGCAGCGCATTTTAGTTGAGCAATGTTCAGCACAAACCAAGGCGGTGATTCAGGCTGAAGGTTTACAGGCAGTCGGGGATAGTTTCCAATCATTGGGCAAAACCACAGGCGAGGAAATTTTAAAGAATCCTGAAATTAATCATCAGCTTAAAGGTGTTCTGCGTTATATTGATTTGAATAAATTGGTCACAACTTTTTTAACGCCGGATATTTGGAATAAGTTGGGATTGTAAGGCGATAAGTCATGAGGCTTTATTTGAAGATGCCTGCAATGAGTTTAATTAGCCAGTAAATGGGAATAAAAATAAGTTCTAGCCCATCTGCCCAATCCGATCCTCTTTGACGTTTAGAGGTGTCACCTTTAGGTTCTGTAATCTTTTTTCGCCATTTGGGATAGATGAGCATGATGACGATCACAAGCGCAAATATGCCAATGGCAATTTGGAGAGTGAAGAGTAAAAGTTCAGGTGTCATTTTTGTTGTTCTTGAAGGTTTTTGATTTTATAGCATAAATAATAATTCTTTCCCTAGCTCTCTCCTTTAAAGAAGAGAGGGAAAACCGTGTATCAAGTTAATCACATGACAAGTCCCCCTTTGGAAAAGGGGGACTTAGAGGGATTCTAGAAGTAGCACATAAAAAAGACTTTGAAAGTTGAATACGTCCTAAGTATTCGAGTATGGTGATAGAAGATTTCCTTATTTAAATCAGATGTAAAATAAAACTTCACAAATAAATCGAATATTTTTTATTATATTCGGTTTATTAAGTCATCTAATTCTTTTTCATAAAACCTGCTAATAAAGCATGTCTTCTCAAGGTCACTTTTATTTGCTCTTTAATAGTAGAGGGCATTGTATTAGCTGAAGAGTAAACTTTTAATTCTAAAATGTATTTTTTTTCAGAATCATCTTTTATATCTATAAACACATCAGATCTTACAGTGCTAAATTCAGTTTTGATTTCATGTTCATGATTAGCATCTAATTCGAGGGTTGTTAATATCTTAGCTAATCTTTTACCTAGAAGTGTTGGTTGAGATGTAACTGTAGTATACCAAGTCGCTGCTTCAGTACTTCTCTCAGATTCTCTTTCTCTAACAGGTGCATAATCATAAGTATTCCATGTCTCATTAACAACGTGAAAAAAATGAGTTTTAGAAAAACGATCTAAGTAAGTTTTACCTAAGGTAATAGTATCATCGTTTAAATTTATACATAATTTATGAAGATCTGCGACACGGACTGGGATAATTCTCATATCGAAATATAATCTAGTTCTATTATAGACATCTAAAGGAAGTTGCCTTTTCTCTTCTGCAGAAAGTTCTCTATAGAATGCTTCCCAATCTAATAGATATGCATCTCGTGGTCGACTGAATTGAAGAACTCTTTGATTTCTAATGGAGTCGGCAACAGGCCACAGTAGAATTACTGTATACTCAGAAAGATCTTGAATGTCATCAATATGTTCAGCCAGTAAATCCCCAACCTGTTCAATAGTACTTCCTAAAGTCACATTCGGAAATATTATAGACTCTATGTCGGAATCGATAATTAAATAATCGGATAGTGTTTTTTCTTGGTTATGTATTGAAAAATTATCTTTGATAATACTTAACCATTGACCTTTTTCTGGACCAATAATTTCAAAGTTCTCATCTAGTAATATTCTTCTGTTTCTTGAAGTTGCAGTAACTAAAGAAGCTTGAAAATCCTTGCTAGTTGTTAGCCAAATAAATATTGTAGGAATTTTTTTAAGTTCATTTCTATCAAATAAACTAATAAATTCAACAAACTGTGTGGGAATATTCTCTTTACCTGCAACATTTTCTTCAAATTGGTCAATAATAGGAATTAATGTTTTATTTTGATGAAGTTTATGTTCACTTAAAACTCGATTAAGCAATAAGGTTTTATCTCTTATTTCTTCATCTGTTAGTAAAAATGTATGAACTTCTGGAAGGTGAGTTTTAAGTTCAATTGTTGATGAACTTTTGCCTGCCCCACTTTCTCCATAAGCTACTAGGAATCGGATGCCACCACTAATAGACATGGATTTGATAGCATTTTTTATCTTAGTATTTAAAATAGCATTTGGTAAAAGTCTGCCTCTGTAAGATTCTTCTAAATCTTCATATCTAGATGGTAGTTTCATATTTTTTAATCGTTAACAAATAATGTGATTAGCTTCTGTAAACTAGCTGGAAGGTTGTTTAATTTAAATTATATATTTGTTTTATAGTGGAATGTATTAGAAATTTTAATTTATTTTTAGATTTTTTAGCATGATTTATATACTATTATTAAAAAAACCCGCTATTAAGCGGGTTTTCTTTTAAACAAAGATCAGATTAACCAATCAATTTCTTCATCAATTCATTAACTTGTGCAGGGTTAGCTTTACCTTTTGCAGCTTTCATCACTTGACCAACTAGACCGTTGAAAGCTTTCTCTTTACCAGATTTATACTCTTCAACCATCTTCTCGTTGGCAGCAAGGACTTCCTTAATAATCGCTTCAATTGCGCCTGTATCAGTTTCCTGTTTCAAGCCTTTCTCAGCAATAATTTCGTCCGCAGATTTGCCTTCGTCCCACATAAAGCCGAATACTTGCTTCGCGATCTTACCATTAATCGTGTTGTCGACAATACGCGCGATCATCCCACCAAGCTTTTCTGCAGATACAGGAGAGTTAGCCAAATCCAGGCCTGCTTTATTTAAAGCACCTGAGAATTCACCCATCACCCAGTTTGCAGCAATCTTACCTTGTGCAGCGCCGCCAGCAGCTTTCACGACTTCTTCATAAAACTCTGACATTTCACGAGTAAGCGTTAGAACGTGAGCATCGTACTCAGTCACGCCAAAGTCCGCCACAAAACGCGCACGACGTGCCGCAGGAAGCTCAGGCATGGTTGCTTTAATTGCTTCGATTTGTTCATCCGCAATCACCACAGGTAACAAGTCAGGGTCAGGGAAGTAACGGTAATCGTTGGCTTCTTCTTTTGAACGCATAGAACGCGTTTCCATCTTCACAGGATCGAATAAACGCGTTTCCTGATCAATGGTGCCGTCCCATTCCAGAATTTCCATTTGACGTTCAATTTCAACATTGATCGCTTGTTCAATGAAACGGAATGAGTTCAGGTTTTTCAATTCGCAACGCGTACCGAAGGGTTGACCCGGACGACGTAAAGACACGTTACAGTCACAACGGAACGAACCTTCTGCCATGTTGCCGTCAGAAATGCCCAACCAGCGCACCAGCGTATGAATCGCTTTAATATAAGCAACCGCTTCTTCAACCGAACGCATATCTGGTTCAGAAACAATTTCAAGCAGCGGCGTACCGGCACGGTTCAAGTCAATGCCTGACATACCTTCGAACTGGTCATGAATCGATTTACCTGCATCTTCCTCAAGGTGCGCACGGGTTACGCCAATCCGTTTAACCGTGCCATCTTCAAGCTGGATGTCGATATGACCCAAGCCCACAATCGGATTGTCCATCTGGCTAATCTGGTAGCCTTTTGGCGAATCCGGGTAGAAATAGTTTTTACGTGCAAATACAGAAGCCTGATCAATATAGGCATCGATACCCAAACCAAAGCGAATCGCAAGATCCACCACTTCTTTATTCAATACCGGCAATACGCCCGGCATGGCCAAATCTACAAGGCTGGCTTGGGTGTTTGGATCATTACCGAATACAGTCGATGAACCCGAGAAAATTTTGGTATTGGTGGCAAGCTGGGTGTGAATCTCGATACCAATAACGACTTCCCAACCCTCAATCAGGTTAGATTTTGGTTTAGCCGATTTTTGAGCTTGAGCCATTATGCATTCTCCTCAGCAATTGCCGCGCGTTGTGTATGCCAATCGGTTGCTTGCTGGTACTGATGCACCACAGACAACAATTGCGATTCTGACCAGTAATTCCCAATCAACTGTAAGCCAACTGGCAAGTTGTTCTGGTCAAAACCAACAGGCGCGTTAATCGCAGGAAGACCTGCCAGGTTCACTGCAAGTGTATAAATATCGCCCAGGTACATTTCAACCGGAGTCAAATCCGCACCAATTTTATAGGCAGTCGTTGGCGCAGATGGCGCAGCAATCACATCGACAGATTCAAAGGCTTTAAGGAAATCTTGCTGGATCAGGCGACGTACTTTTTGTGCTTTCACATAATATGCATCGTAGTAACCCGCGGATAACGCATATGTACCAATCAGGATACGGCGTTGCACTTCTGCACCAAAACCTTCTGAACGTGAACGTTTGTACAGGTCCATCAGGTCCACCGGGTTTTCTGCGCGGTAGCCATAACGCACGCCGTCAAAGCGTTGTAAGTTAGAGGATGCTTCAGCAGGTGCGATCAGGTAGTAAGTCGGAACGTAGCTTTCGGTCATATTGAGGTCGATCTCAACCAGTGTAGCGCCCAGGTCTTCTAACTTTTTCAATGATTCTTCGACACGTGCTTTAACATCTTCAGCTAGGCCGGCAACATTAAAGTACTGTTTTGGAATACCAATGCGTAAACCTTTGACGGATGTATCATTCAGGTTCGCCACATAGTTATCTACGGTTTGATTCATTGATGTTGAATCTTTGGCATCATGACCGGCCATCACGTTCATCAGGTAGGCACAGTCTTCCGCCGAGCGTGCCATCGGGCCGCCTTGGTCGAGTGATGATGCATAGGCAATCATACCGAAGCGCGACACACGACCATAGGTCGGTTTAAGTCCAGTCAGGCCACAGAATGACGCAGGTTGACGAATAGAGCCACCGGTGTCAGTACCGGTAGCGAAGGGTGCCAGATCCGCTGCAACAGCTGCTGCTGAACCACCTGAAGAACCGCCAGGGACATGGTCTAAATTCCAAGGGTTAGTCGTTGCGCCGTAATATGAGTTTTCAGAGGTCGAACCCATGGCGAATTCGTCCATGTTCAATTTACCCAAAGTCACCAGGCCCGCAGCTTTGCCTTTCGCGACAACGGTGGCGTCGTAAGGAGAGATAAAATTGTCCAGTATTTTAGAACCGGCAGTGGTTTTGATGCCTTGAGTACAGAAAATGTCTTTATGCGCGATTGGTACGCCTGTTAACACATTTGCACCACCTGCCTTACGCAGTGTGTCAGCCGCATCAGCTTCTACCAATGCCAATTCAGGCGTAACGGTTACATATGATTTTACTTGAACATCAATTTTTGCAATACGCTTTAAGTAATGTTCAGTCAATTCGCGAGATGAAAACTGGGCATTTGCCAGACCTTCACTGAGTTCACGAATGGATAAGCGATGTAAATCTGTCATGAGAAATAATTCTTTACGTTTAATTTAATAAAAAGAATGAACTGGGTAGTAATTACTCAATCACGCGCGGTACGAGGTATAAACCATCCTGAACAGCAGGTGCAACTGCTTGGTATTGCTCGCGATGATTGCTTTCTGAGACCACATCTTCACGTAGTGGCTGAGGATGGTCGAAAGGGCTCTTCAGCGGTTCAATTCCGTCGGTATTGATGCCTTTCAATGTGTCCATCATGCCTAAAATCTTATTTAAACTTTGAGCATATTCAGCAGATTGCGTATCATTGAGAGATAACCTTGCAAGGTGGGCAATGGCTGAAACTGTTTCTGCACTTAAATCTGCAGAATGCTGTGCATCCGATGTAGACATAATATTACCTAATCAGTATTAAAAAAATTCAAATTATCATGCGTTATGATAAGCGATTGACTTGTCCAAATCATCACATTTAGTTAAAGTTGCCACCTTGCGTCCATATAAAGTTTAATTGAGAACGTCCCCGTGATTCTAAAACGACTAATAGGCTTGTTTTCGCCAGATCTTGCCATTGATTTAGGTACTGCAAATACACTTATTTATGCGCCAGGACGAGGCATTATATTAAATGAACCCACGGTTGTAGCTATCCGTCATAGTGGTTCACATAAAATTGTTGCCGCTGTAGGTCTTGAAGCGAAACAAATGCTAGGTCGTACCCCAGCCAATATCTCAGCAATCCGCCCCATGAAAGATGGGGTGATTGCGGATTTTGAAGTCACTGAAACCATGCTGAATCAGTTCATTCGCAAAGTACATGAAAACCGTCTGTTTACTCCGGCACCGCGTGTGGTGGTGTGTGTACCATGTAAATCGACGCTGGTTGAACGTCGTGCTATTCGTGAAGCGGTATTTAATGCTGGTGCACGTGATGTCCGTTTAATCGAAGAACCGATGGCAGCGGCCATTGGTGCAGGTATGCCAGTTGAGCAGGCCTGTGGTTCAATGGTGGTCGATATCGGTGGTGGTACCACTGAAATTGCGATCATTTCCCTGCAGGGTTGTGTCTATGCAGATTCTTTACGGATTGGCGGTGATGTCTTTGATGAGCAGATCATTAACTATGTGCGTAAGGCGCATGGCTGTGTGATTGGTGAAACCACGGCAGAAGTGATCAAAAAAGAAGTGGGCATGGCCTTGCCAGATGAAGGTGCTAAACCGCTTGAAATTGAAGTTCGTGGCCGTAATCTTGCAGAAGGTGTACCACGTGCGATTGTGGTTAACTCAGACGAAGTGACTCAAGCCATTTCAGATCCTTTGCAAAACATTGTGTCTGCGGTGAAATCAGCACTAGAACACACACCTCCTGAGCTTTCTTCGGATATTGCTGAACGCGGTATCGTGTTAACCGGTGGTGGTGCATTGCTGCGTAATCTAGACAAGCTGCTGGCCAAAGAAACCGGCCTGCCGGTTGTGGTGGCAGAAGATCCACTCTCATGTGTAACCCGTGGTGGTGGCAAGGTACTCGAATTTTTCGACAATCCAAATCATGACATGTTATTCGTAGGCTAAGAAAAGGATTCGGCGGGTGCAAGCACATCTGTTTTCTCGACAACCGCCATCTTTTCGCTCTTTTATCATTGCATTGGTAACATGCTTGGTGGTGCTTTTCTTTGATTGGCGCATGCCACATGTTGTACAACCTGCAAGGGATGTCCTGTACGCGGCCTATAATCCTATTTATGCTGTGGCCAGTTATCCGGTATTGTCGCGAGAGTGGTTGAATCAACAAACCAAGTCTGAAGTTCAGTTGCGTCGGGAAAATACCGCGATGCAGGCTGAGTTGTTGCAGGCGCAAGTTCGCTTACAAAAAATCTCTGAACTTTCTGCTGAAAATACCCGTTTGCGCGGTCTGCTCGATACACCACTGATCATTGACGGGCGTATTGAAATTGCGGAAGTGATTGGCACCGATGCCGATCCTTTAAGACATATCATTGTGATCAACCGGGGTTCAAATAACGAGCTGAAAGTCGGGCAAACGGTACTGGATGACAAGGGGATTATGGGACAGATTATTAATGTCTATCCGCATAGTAGCCGGGTCATGCTGTTGTCTGATAAAGAACATTCATTGTCAGTGCGTCTGGAACATACCGGAATGCGTGCCATTGTCTCGGGGACGGGTGATCTGGGACGTTTGAAAATGGAATATGTACCGACCAGTGCCAATATCAAGGTCGGGGAAAAAGTCTATAGTTCCGGCTTGGGCCAACATTTTCCGGCAGGTTATCTGGTGGGGCAGGTGTCCAAAGTACAACGACATAATTCAGGTGAATTTGCCCAGATTGATGTAACGCCAGCCGCGCAGCTGGCCGGTGGTCATCATGTGGTGGTGTTATTTTCCGATTCATTGGCGATGGAGCAACCGCATGTCAATCGCTAAGATGAAATCCAGAAAGCATCGTGATCCCTTATTTGCCATCGTCATTTCGGTGATCGTGGCTTCGATTTTGATGGTCTATCCACTTTCTTATACCCTCTCGGGCTGGCGTCCGCTGTTCATGCTGATGGTGATGCTATTCTGGGTGTTGTGTCAGCCGACCTGGTGTGGGATCTGGTTTGCCTTTGGTACCGGTATTTTTATTGATTTGCTGCTGGACGCACCTTTAGGTCTGAATGCCCTCAGCTTTATTATTATTGCCTTTTTAGCCCGATTCCTGACTCGTGAACGCCGTATCCTGACCTTTAATAATCTCTGGGTGATTACGGGGCTGGCAATTGTTGCGCATTTGCTGATGATCTTTTTTGCCCAGATTGTGGCAGGCGTGCAATTTTCTTTTGCCCGACACTGGATTCCAATGCTGACCAGTATTCTGGTTTGGCCTGTCCTCTATTATATGTTGAAAAAATGGCGCATATAATTCTCGCTTCCAGCTCACCTCGGCGTTGTGAGTTATTACAGCAGCTCGGACTGAGCTTTGATATCTACAGTCCGGATATCGATGAATCTGTGCGTGAAGGTGAATCCGTCGCGGCTTATGTTGAACGTCTGGCACGAGCCAAGGCTGATGCAGTGGCCGAGCGTTATCCAGATGCAATCATCATTGCTGCGGATACCAGTCTGGGGGTCGATAGTGAGATTTTGGGTAAACCAGAATCCAAGCAACATGCCATTGAAATGTGGACAAAAATCTCCGGTCGGTGGCATGATGTCTATAGCGGTGTCTGTGTTCGTACAAAAGATGAAAAATACAGTATAGTGGTACGTACGCAGGTCGAATTTCAAATCCTGAGTGCCGCAGACATGGAAAGTTACTGGGCCACAGGTGAGCCGCTGGGTAAAGCCGGGGCTTATGCGATTCAAGGAATTGCAGCACGTTATATTCCAAAAATACAAGGCAGCTATTCCAATGTGGTCGGCTTGCCGCTCTATGAAACCGTACAGTTATTACAGACAGTTAAGGCACTAAATTAACTGCTGATAAAAAGAATTTTTATAATGTTTTGAGTGTAATTATGTCTGACGAGTTATTGGTTAACGTCACGCCGATGGAATGTCGGGTCGCGTTGATTGAAAACGGCACGGTCAATGAACTGTTTGTCGAGCGTACGGCCAAGCGTGGCTTGGTCGGTAATGTCTATAAAGGCAAAGTGGTACGGGTCTTGCCGGGTATGCAGGCTGCGTTTGTGGATATTGGTCTGTCCAGAACGGCATTTTTGCATATCAATGATATGGTCTGGCCGCGCCAGCAGCCCACCCCAAATGTCTTTGAACTGCTTCAGCCCGGTCAAATCCTCACGGTTCAGGTGATGAAAGATATGCTGGGTACCAAAGGTGCCCGTCTTTCCACGGATTTGTCTATTCCTTCGCGTTATCTGGTGCTGATGCCTTATGGCAATCATATTGGGGTGTCGCAGCGAATTGAATCTGAGGAAGAGCGCAATCGTTTGCGTTCGATTATTGAGCGGATTCAGGCCGAGCATAAGCTGCCAGGCTCAGTGATTGTACGTACCGCTGCTGAAGGTATTGAAGAAGCAGCCATTGCCCAAGATATGGCTTATCTGGCCAAGCTTTGGGAATATATCCAGCGTAAGCAGAAGATTATTGCAGTTCCCTCGCTGATCTTTGAAGAATTGCCTTTACCACAACGGATCATTCGTGATCTGGCCAATGAAGAAACTGCAAAAATCTACGTCGATTCACGTGAAATTCATGCCAAGCTGCAAGAGTTTGTCGAAGAATTCGTGCCGAATATGCGAGACCGCTTACTGCACTACCCGGGCGAGCGTCCAATTTTTGACTTATATAATGTTGAAGAAGATCTGCAAAAGGCGCTGCAAACTCGTGTTGCGTTGAAGTCGGGCGGTTATCTGATGATTGATCAGACCGAAGCGATGGCCACCATTGACGTCAATACCGGCTCTTATGTGGGTGGTCGCTCACTGGAAGACACTGTTTTTAAAACCAATATGGAAGCGACTCAGGTCATTGCACGTCAGTTGCGTCTGCGTAATCTGGGTGGAATTATCATCATTGATTTCATTGATATGCAGGAAGCGCAGCATCGTGAAGAAGTGATGAAACAGTTTGAGCGCATGTTGGAACGTGACCATGCTAAAACCAAGATTACTCAGGTATCTGAACTGGGTCTGGTGGAAATGACCCGAAAACGCACCCGTGAGTCACTGGAACATTTACTCTGTGAATCCTGTCCGACTTGTCAGGGACGTGGTTATGTCAAAACAGCCGAGTCAGTATGTTACGAAATATTCAGAGAAATTCTGCGTTATGCACGTGCTTATGAGTCGCAGAGTGGCTTTACTGTTGTCGCGCATCCCGCTGTAATTGATCGTTTACTAACAGTAGAGGCCCCAGCAGTCGCTGATCTAGAGCATTTCATTAATCGCGTGATTAAGTTCCAAGTAGAAAATCTGTATACGCAAGAGCAATACGATATCATTCTCAGCTGAAATTGTAACAGAATATCGTTAAACACTTGTTACATCTGAAATTTTACATTGGTGCTGTTATTTACAATACTAGATGCATGAATTAGCCAAAGCCGTTTCTCCCAGTTTCAGGCTTAGCAAAAGGAGTGTGTTATGAATATGAGTAAAGCAGTAATTAATAAAGGCCTAAAACACGTATTAGAACCAAAGACTGTACATGCAGGATATATCGTCGATGAGCGCGGTAATGAAGTCCAGATTACCGCCAGCATGATTCGTAATGCCTGCCATCAATTATTACAACAGTGTCGTACCATCAAAAGCTAATGCTACCGATACAGAATCTTGTGCAGATTGAAATAAATTCTAGGCAATCAAAAATGGATGCATCATCCCAAAAATATAAAATAAATTTAAAACGATGTTAAAAAATAAAACCAAGGGGCTCTATGAGCCCCTTAATTATGTGCGCTAGGACTGGCAAAAATGATCAACACTTTTTTCAGTTTATATATTCTATTTATTGATCCGCGGCTAGCTCACCGCCTGTAACTTTGGGACAGGTTCACCATCTACAATTCGTTCAAAACGCTGGATTTCTTCTTCAAGATGCGTCAGCAGGTTCTGCATTTTCGGCAGGGCATTACGGCATGCGGTTAAGCCGACTTCCAGTTTGTCCAGATAGCTGGTCATGGTAATGTTCAAAGCCTGCCCATCTAGTACAATTGAGGCTGGATAAAGCGCTTCGAGACGTGCACCATTCCAATATAGCGGTTCCTGAGGGCCGGGTACATTGGAAATAATCACATTAAATGCCTGGCGCGTTGGCATTAAACCGGATGCAATGTTCAGACCGGCTGCACCATAGACAAAGGCACTATAATTTAAAATCTGATTGGCATTCATGCGTTTAAAACGTTCCTTGGCACTCAGTACACTGCCACGTACAATTTTGAGACGTTCCAGAGGATCTTCTTTATGGGTGCCCAGATTGGCCAGAATCATGGTAATGCGATTGGAAACATCCGAATCATCACTTCGAACCGAGGCCGGAACCATAGCAATTAATGGTTTTTTCGGTAAAGCGTTTTGTGATAGTAAATATTCACGTAGTGCACCTGAACAGATGGCCAGTACCATGTCATTAATCGTGACGCCCAATGCTTTAGAAATATGCCGTAAACGTGAAAATTCAAAGGATTGTGCCGCAAAACGACGCGAAGCACTGACACGTTGGTTCAGAATACAACTTGGTGCCTGAAAACTGGACACATAATCCGGATTGCGCCCCATATCCTTCATGACGGTCTGAGACAGCTCATAAGCGACGCGTGGTGCGCATTCTAGTTGGCCTTTAATGGTTTGCAGGACATTTTTAAAAGCATTGACTTTAGGTGCTTTAAGGCGTTTGGCGCGTGGCCCTTCAACACACCACGGTGGCACAATACTTTTGGCATTCGGATCATGCGACAGCGATTTTTCGACCAGACGCATGCCGGCGATTCCGTCCACCATCGCATGATGGATCTTGAAATACATGGCAAAACGATTACCTTCAATTCCTTCAATAATATGACAGGTCCATAAAGGCTTGGCACGATCAATCAGCGCACTATGTTCTTGTGAAATATAAGTGAGCAATTCACGGATACGACCCGGTTTCGGCAGGGCAATATGACGAAAATGATGATCTAAATCAAATTCTTGGTCTTCATCCCAAAACAGGCCATTTAAATAATTATTAAAAGGTGGAATCGGCGATGATTTGGAGTTTTGAATATCAGTGACGAGATCCTGAATAAAGGAAGCTGGTGCATTTTCGGGAATTTGGAATAAAAATAGCCCACCTACATGCATAGGTTGCTGCCGTTTCTCTAAAGTTAAGAAAATAAAATCAATTGGATGTAATGGACGCATAGCGTAGATTGCCTCACTGCACTTTCTTCAGCTGCTCTGATCCGAACAACCTTGTTAGAATTATTAATATTGACATTACAAAGTATAGCGATTTTGCCACGGAAAGGTACTGATTTTTCTGTAGATGATTGGTTTATGAAAAAACCACCGACGAGTCGATGGTTATGCTAGATCATTTTTGCAAGTTGCCGGCATGCAGACCACATTCTTTATGCGTGGCTTCTTCCCACCACCAGCGGCCTTCACGTTCATGCTGATTCGGCAGGACAGGGCGGGTACAGGGTTCACAGCCGATTGAAACAAAACCTTTTTCATGCAGCGCATTATAAGGCACTTCCATCATGCGGATATAACTCCAGACATCTGCACTGGACCAGTTGGCCAGAGGATTGTATTTGATCAGCTGCTTACCCGGACCGGAAAAACCTGGATCTGCCTGAACCACAGGAATTTCATTGCGTGTACCCGGACTTTGGTCTTTGCGCTGACCAGTAATCCAGCCATCCAGCGTCGCCAGTTTTTTACGTAGCGGTTGAACCTTGCGTATACCGCAACATTCCTGATGGCCATCTTCAAAGAAACTGAATAAACCTTTGGTGGTCACTAAATTTTGTACTGCATCCGTTTCAGGGAAGCAGATTTCAATCTCGATGTTGTAATGCTTACGTACCCGTTCAATAAACTGATACGTCTCTGCATGTAGACGGCCAGTATCCAGACTGAATACCCGGAACGGTTTACCGAGATGCGATGCCATATCAATCAATACAATATCTTCAGCACCAGAAAATGAAATCGCAATTTCACCTTGCTGGCTCAGTGCAAGTGCCAAAATTTCATTGGGCGATTTATCTGCATATTCAGATGCAAGTGCATCAATACGATCAATAGTAGGAATGATGGTCATGAGAATCCTGGCGATATAGGCTTGGAAAGGACATGGCCTATATTAATTAATTTCACCTCTATTTTAATAGAATTGATTTAATTGACTTATCACTAAAAAATAAATACTTATGAAAAAAATAGATTTAAAAAAGTACAGTACAAAATCTGTTGCTTCAGCTATGATAGTGCAAAATTTTTTCAATACAACTTAGAGGGAATGTTCATGGAAGTCGTATGTCTAGATTTAGAAGGTGTGTTGGTTCCAGAAATCTGGATTAACTTTGCCAAAAAAACCGGTATTAAAGAGCTTGAAGCGACGACTCGTGACATTCCTGACTATGATGTACTGATGACCCAACGTCTGAATATTTTAAAACAGCACGGTTTAGGCTTGAACGATATTCAGGAAGTGATTGCAGAAATGGGTCCATTCCCAGGAGCAAAAGAATTTGTGAAATGGGTGAGTACGCATTTTCAATTAATTATTCTTTCAGATACTTTCTATGAATTTGCACATCCATTGATGAAGCAACTGGATTGGCCGACGATTTTCTGTCATAAACTGGAAACGGATGAAGCGGGCATGATCTCAGCCTATAAACTTCGTCAGCCAGATCAAAAACGTCAGGCTGTTAAAGCACTGCATGGTTTGAACTTCCGTGTCATTGCGGCAGGGGATTCTTATAACGATACTACAATGTTAGGTGAGGCAGACCATGGTTTCCTGTTTGATGCCCCTGAGAACGTGATTGCTGAATTCCCGCAATTCCCGCCAATTCGTGGTTATGATGCGTTAAAAGAAGCGATTCGTAATGCTTCAGTACGTGATATTCCAGCTTAAATTATTTAAGTAAATAAAAAAGGCGCTTAAAGCGCCTTTTTTATTGAATCTATCAAAAAATTAGAAACGGTAACCGATTTTTAGACCATAGCCGAGTGCATGGTTATCTTCAAAATCGCCAAGTTCGTTCTTACCTGCTTTCGCAGTTGCATCACCTAACCAGAAGTATTTCACACCACCTTGAATGAAATAGTTTTCTGCAGGGCTATATTGCGCGCCTAAGCCTACATTCCAGTAGCCTTCAGTTGGACCTAAAGTAGTGACTGGGTTGCCTGCACCAGAGTCATAACCTACAGAAGTAGAACCTGACCATTTATTATTAAATTTACGGCCAACACCAACATTCGCAGACCATTGGTCATCTGAGTAATCAATCAAATTATTGCCTGAAGCATTTTTAAGATATTCAGGGGTTACTGCAAATTGATCCCAATGTACCCAACGTACGTTTGCAAATGCGATGGTATTGGCTGCTACACCGGTTTGAAAGTCTAAGTTTACTGACTGAGGGGTTACCGCATGGACATCAGAAGTCAGTAATGTTGCTACACCACGTGGACTAGAAAATGTTTCGACACTTTTGGCTTTATGATCAATTTCAGAACGATAAGTTACAGCAGCTTTTAATGCAATTTCTGGAATTTGATAAGCAAAACCAGCAAGCCAGCCAAAAGCTTCTTCTTGTTCGATATGGATGTTATAGCCACTCAGGCCACGTTTAGTAGGGTCAGTTGGAGATGCACCATATCCTAAACCACGAAGAGAAATATCGGCTTCTACCGTTTGCCATACCGGACCTGCATAAAAGTTCCAGTTTTCTGTTGGCTGGTAACCAATAAGTGCAGTTATATTATGTGTTTTTACTTCTACAGAAGTTGACTCATTCCCTTGAGAAAAAATAGAAAGAGGACCTACAGCTTGATAGTTTGAATCTGCACCATAAGGCTGATCATAAATCAGGCCTAAAGAAATTTTATCGGTTGCTTGTACTTTAATTGCGGCATTAGCAAAGTAATAAGATTCCGCCATATCATCCGCATTAAGCTGTTTTGATTTTACTTCAGCATCAAGAACCGAAATACCCGCTTCCGCATAGTTACCCGGCTGTAAAAAAGCAGAAATAGACTGGCCAGAACGATCCAAGCCAGCTGCCTGAACAGCAGAAAGAGGTAAAGTGCTAAGTAAAATAGCAGAATAAATTTTATTGAGCTTCATGGTACGTTCCCTGATGCCATCTGTAACAAAAATGTGCTGGAAAAGTAACATAATTTTAAAAAGAGTAAATACTCAGCTCTGTTGAAGAAATGAACTAAGGCGGTTAAACAAAAGGATTGCTTAGAGTTTTTATACTAATTTTATTAATCCAAGTGCATGAAAAATATAAATTTAAAGGAATTGAAAATAGTGTAAAATAACTAAAATTTTATTAATTTTAATTGATGCTAAAATAAGCGATTGATATACGATTGTATAAAAGTAGAGTAAAAACAAAAAAACCACCCGGAAGTGGTTTTTATTTTAGGAAAACTTAGAAGCGGTAACCCATTTTTAGACCGTATGCGATTGCATGGTTATCGCTGAAGTCACCAACAATACGGTTATCTTCACCTACTTGGGCAGCAGTTTGTGATTTAGCATCACCTAACCAGAAATATTTTACACCACCGCCAATAAATGTTGCAGGTGTTGGGCTATATTGCACACCTAAGCCTACATTCCAGTAACCTTCAGTTGGACCTAGAGTAGAAACTGGATTACCTGCACCAGAATCCCAACCTACAGATACGTTGCCTGCCCATAGATCATTGAATTTACGACCTACACCAGCAGTGGCTGAAATCTGATCATCGGAATATTCAACTAAATTAAAGCCATTTGGACGATTAACAGCTGCTAATTGCCCTACTGCTTCAGATGCTAAGCCAAACTGATATGGGCGAATAGCAAATTTTGACCACTCTACCCAACGTACATTGGCAAAGGCTACAGTATTAGCCATGATACCAGTTTGGAAATCTAAATTTACAGACTGTGGAGTAGTAATTTTGGTTGTGCCTTGAGTCCCAACAATATCTGCTGGATTAACACCAATCAATGCTAATCCTGCAGCAGCAGAAAGTCTTTCTGTTGTATCTGCTTCATGATCGATTTCAGAGCGATATGTTAAAGATGCTTTTAAAGCAATTTCAGGGATTTGATAAGCAAGACCTGCTAACCAACCAAGATCTCCAGTCTCTTTCATTGTTGCATCATAGCCATTAAAGATACTATAAGCCTGTCCGCGAAGAGACAAATTTCCTTTTACTGTTTGGTAAACTGGACCCGCGTAAATATTCCAGTTTTCAGTTGGTTGGTATCCGAAGAGGAAAGTCAAATTTTGAGTACTAACATCTACTTTAGTATTGCCAACACCTAAAGGAATGTTTTCTAAGGTTTCTGCTAATTGAGCTTGACCCTGAGCAAGAGCACCTGCTTGAACCTGAGGGCGTACAGCTGCTGCCGCTGCATCTACATTCCCTCCCGCTTGAGTAATGATTCCTGCAGCAGTAGCTGCTACTGTTGCATTGTAAGCTGGATTGTCAGGTGTGATGCCTTGTTGTGCCACTAAGCCTTGAGCTGCTAATCCTACTAGTTGCTGACTTGTAAGACTGTTTAAAGTTGTCTCAACCTGTTGTAAGACCAGGTTATCTAGAAGGGCTGGTGGTAAAATTGTATCAGTAGGTTGAGAAACGAATGAATTATTACCTGTATATTCTGCGTCAGCACCAAATGGCTGGTCATATAAAATACCAAATGAGAATTTGCTAGTTGGCTGAAGTTTTAATGCTGCACTTGGAAAATAGTAGTCACCTGCCATATCGTTGATATTACGGCGAGCAGGAGCTTCTCCTGCTTCTTGACCAGATACCGAAGGGTCTAATACAGAAATGCCTGCCTCAAAGTAATTACCTGGTTGTAAAAACGCTGCGATAGATTGTCCCGAACGATCCATTGCAGCAGCGAAAGCACCTGTCATTGGTACAGTGGCGAGAATCATTGCAGTAGTTAATGTTTTTAATTTCATTTACGTCTTTCCTTGAGGTACAAATTTATATCTAGCGTTGTTGTTTGCACTTATTTAATTTTTGGAGACTTCGGTTACTCAACCGCAATCATTTGTTACTCCATGTGTCAAAAATACCACAATTAAAATAAGAGTAAATGCTCTAGAGTGAAAATAAAGCATAAAAAAGCAGCTAAATAGAGTAAAAGATCTAATGATGAGCAGGAAAAACGCTGGTTAATGTGTATTTGGTTATAACTATCATAGGCTTAGGTAATGGAGAGGGAGGGAATAAAAAAATAATAAGTATTTAAATAATTCATTAGATGTTTTGTTAAATAAATCACATATTTAATAATGCGCGCCCTGCGGGACTCGAACCCACGTCGGTCACTTAGGAGGCAACTGCTCTATCCAGTTAAGCTAAGGGCGCAAAAAGAAGGGTTAATGTACTGCAAACTTAATTGAAAAAAAAGTTATTGCCGCAGCAATAACTTTTTAAGAATATATACTTATATAAACTGATTAAGTATTTTTAGGCTTAAGCAACTTAAACAGAACGAACATGACCACAATCCAAACCGGAATCATTAAAATAGATTCCTGAAAACCCTGAGTCCACATGATGTAGAGAATCGTAATAATGAAACCTAAGACCAGAATATTGCCTGCTGGAGACCATAGTGCTGGGAATGAGGTCTTTTGTCCGAGCTTCTTCATGCTCTGAATGAATTTGAGATGGGTCAGCGTAATCATCGCCCAGTTCAACACTAACGCACCGACCACAATATAAATCAAGTGGCTTAATGCATCTTCAGGAACAAAGTAGTTAAGTAATACACAACCGAAAATCAGCGCGGCAGAAAACAATACCGCAGGAATCGGAGTACCTTGTTTATTCACTTGCATGAAGACTTTAGGTGCATTTCCTTGCTGAGCCAGACCATATAACATACGGCTATTGGCATACATACCGCTGTTATAGACAGACAGTGCAGCCGTTAAAATAATAAAGTTCAGTAAGTGTGCTGCCCAGCCAATGCCCAGTTGACTGAAAATCATCACGAACGGACTTTTATCCAGACCACCTAGCTCAAGCTGATTCCAAGGCACCAGTGATAACAGAATCGTCAATGCACCCACATAGAAAATCAGGATACGGAACACCACCTGATTAATCGCTTTCGGAATGGTCTTCTCTGGATTTTCAGCTTCTGCTGCTGCCATACCAATCAGTTCAATCCCACCGAAGGCAAACATCAGGAAGGCCAGCATGAAGAACAGACCTTCAAAGCCATTCGGGAAGAAACCACCTGCAGTCCATAAATTACTGAAAGACGCAGTCGAGGAAGCATCTGCAGTCAAGATCAGATATAAACCGAAGACAATCATCGAGATAACCGCAGTCACTTTAATGATTGAAAGCCAGAATTCTGATTCACCGTAGAATTTCACATTGCCGAGGTTGACCAGGGTAATCACGATAAAGAAAAACAGTACCGATGCCCAAGCTGGAATAAAAGGCCACCAATAGTTAATATATTTCGCAACGGCAGTAAGTTCGGTCATGGCCACCAGGATATATAAAATCCAGTAGTTCCAGCCCGCAAGGAAACCGGGGAACTTGCCCCAGTATTTATAAGCAAAATGGCTGAATGAACCTGCGACAGGTTCATGAACAATCATCTCACCCAATTGACGCATGATTAAAAATGCAATCAAGCCACCAATGGCATAGCCCAAAATAATAGAAGGACCCGCAGATTGGATCACCTGTGCGGAACCTAAGAATAAGCCTGTGCCAATTGCACCGCCCATGGCGATCAACTGAATATGACGGTTCTTTAAGCCACGCTGAAGTTGTGAAGACTCGTTATTCAAAGTGTTCAGCCCGACAATGGAAAAAATAAGTATAAAGATTGTAATGGAACAAAGTTCAGAAACCTAGTGCAAGACTTTGAATGAAATATTATTATCAGATTTATAATAAAAAATTATAAAAATAAATTAAATAAAAGATAACTGAATCAATATATTAATTTTATTGACATTGTAACTGATGAGTTTCCTGTTTTTTTGCTCTGATACGAATGCTGATTTTTTATACTTAGGTCGGAGCACTGAACTTCCTTGGCTTTAAAGCGATTATACTCTTCTCATAAGTATTCCATAACTTTTACCAAAACAAAGACAAGCCAAAGGATGAAACAATTCATGAGTTTTGCAGCCCAAATCAAGATTCCTGCAACCTATATGCGTGGAGGCACCAGTAAAGGCGTTTTTTTTAAGCTGGATGATTTGCCCGCAGAAGCACAACAGGCCGGCCGGATTCGTGATCAGCTTCTGCTGCGCGTGATTGGTAGCCCAGATCCTTATGCTAAACAGATCGATGGTATGGGCGGCGCCAGTTCCAGTACCAGCAAGACCGTGATTCTGTCAAAAAGCCAGCAGGCCGATCATGATGTAGATTATTTATTTGGTCAGGTGTCAATTGACCGTCCTTTTGTGGACTGGAGTGGTAATTGCGGTAATCTCACCGCAGCAGTGGGAGCTTTTGCCATTTCTAATGCTCTGATTGATAGATCACGTATTCCGGAAAATGGGCTGTGTACAGTCCGTATCTGGCAGGCCAATATTCAAAAAACCATTATTGCGCATGTGCCAATGCGAAATGGTCAAGTTCAGGAGTTGGGCGATTTTGAACTGGATGGCGTGACTTTTCCGGCAGCCGAAGTACAGATCGAGTTTTTAGATCCTGCCGATGATGATGGCGAAGGCGGTTCGATGTTTCCGACAGGCAATCTGGTCGATACGCTGGAAGTTCCCAATATTGGCAGTTTTGAAGTCACCATGATTAATGCCGGCATTCCCACCGTGTTCTTGAATGCGGGAGATTTGGGGTATAACGGCACCGAGCTTCAGGATCATATGAATAATGATGCGGCAGCGCTGGCAAAGTTTGAAACCATTCGTGCTTATGCTGCGAAGCAGATGGGATTGATTCAGGATATTAGCGAAGCAGCTAACCGTCAGCACACCCCAAAAATCGCTTTTGTAGCGCCATCCAAAACTTATACCTCATCAAGTGGCAAGGTGGTTGCCGAAGCAGATGCCGATATTCTGGTTCGTGCCTTGTCTATGGGGAAACTGCATCATGCCATGATGGGCACAGCTGCGGTGGCAATTGGTACGGCGGCAGCCATTCCGGGGACTCTGGTGAATCGGGTGGCAGGCGGTGTAGAGCGTGAAGCCGTGCGTTTTGGCCATCCTTCGGGGACTTTAAGAGTCGGCGCACAAGCAAGTCAGGAAAATGGAGAGTGGAAAGTGAAAAAAGCCATCATGAGTCGCAGTGCACGTGTGTTGATGGAAGGTTGGGTACGCGTTCCTGAAGATGTTTTGCTCTAGTTTGATTTGCCGACCCATTATTTAGCCTGAGAAAATTACTGTTGTGACCATTACTGGCCAAAATTTTGACTCAGCTATCGTTGGCATGGTAGGAAGTAATAAAAGCTATCAGAGAATACGTTTAAATATCTAAACTTGTTTATATTTAGAGGTAGATATTGTCCAGCCTCATCTTTCCTTTAAAAGTTTAAATGGATTTGTGCAGGTGAAATCCTACTTTGGAAAGACCCAAGGTAGGCAAAGGTCTCTTATTGCCCATACACAACGTCCTGTGGTGATGGGCAATGTGTGGCATCTCTGCCACAGGCACTTGATAAATCCAAGCACTTCAACTCTGGGACAGTAGCGCTGTCGCGGCAGTGGTTTTTTAGTGGAGGAACATATTTTGATATCTATTGCTGCTTTAAATCAATCCACAGATAAAGCTGAAAATTCAAGGCGATTGTAGGTACAATAGTGCTTATCAGAACAAGTGGCTCAAACTTGTTATTTTCATCCTTCCGGACTATGTATTCGAGGCAAATGTGTCATCTATTACTGACGTATCAATCCATGCATTGACTCAAGCACAACATCGTATTCAACAAGATTTACTGACAGCCCTAGATGCCTTTGCCATTCCTGAACCTTTAAAGTCGGCGGTGCATCATGCCGTGATGCTGGGAGGGAAGCGTGTTCGTCCAGCATTATGCTATGCCACAGCAGCACTGAAACCGAATCAGAATACCGCGGCGGTACGCCGTGCGGCGGTTGCGATTGAATTTATCCATTGTTATTCACTGGCACATGATGATCTGCCGTGTATGGACAATGATTTGCTGCGCCGTGGTCAGCCGACCTGCCATGTGGCTTATGGTGAAGATACCGCGCTTTTGGCAGGTGATATTCTACAGTCGATGGCCTTTGAAATTTTAGGCAGTCGTCTGTTTGATCAAGGCCCTGCGGTAGATGCTTCGATTGTGCTAAAACAAATACAGATTCTGGCCACAGCCTCTTCGAAAATGGTCAATGGTCAGGTGTTGGATTTGCAGTCCGAAGGCAAAAAAATTGATCAGGAAGTATTAGAAACCATTCATCGTAATAAAACCGGTGCCTTGATGAGTGCTGCGATCATGATGGCGGCGGTCACAATCTTTGAAGGTACAGATCTGGCGATTCCAAAGCTGCGTGAGTTTGGACAGGCGATTGGTCTGGCCTTCCAGGTGCAGGACGATATTCTGGATATTATTTCTGATACCGAAGTGTTGGGTAAAACAGCTGGCAAGGATGAGCAGGTAGAAAAATCGACATATCCTGCCTTGATGGGGCTGGAACAGGCCAAAGCCTATGCACAGCAATTGCATGATCAGGCCTTAGCCGCACTTGCTCATTTTGATGATCAGGCGGCAGAGCTGATCTCTATCACCCAGTTTTTACTCCAGCGTAAAAATTAAAATGGCTTGAATCTGTTCATTGTTTTTATTTTGAGTAATTGTTCAGGTATTAAAAAAGCGGATTTTAAAGTCCGCTTTTTTTGATCGTTAATTTTATTTGGTTTCGTTATACAGACGTTCAGCCTGTTCAAAACGATCGGTAATTTCAGCCGTAGGTACTTTACCCATCAAGCTCACTACAATGATGGCAATGAATGAGCAGATAAAGCCCGGGATAATTTCATAGACACCTGTTGCTGCGAACAGGTTTTTCCATAAAATCACCATCACTGCACCCATAATCATACCTGCCAAGGCACCATTCAAAGTCATGCGTTTCCAGAACAGGGACAGAATGATCAGCGGGCCAAATGCAGCACCAAAACCGGCCCAGGCATAAGCGACCAGACCCAGCACTTTCGATTCAGGATTACCCGCCATCCAGATTGCCAGCAGGGCAATCAGCAGCACCATAAAACGGCCAACCCAAACCAGTTCTTTTTGAGATGCATTTTTGCGCAGGAAGGATTTATAAAAATCCTCTGTCAGCGTACTTGAGCAGACTAGAAGCTGACAGCTTAAAGTACTCATTACCGCAGCCAAAATCGCAGCCAGGACAATACCGGCAATCCATGGGTTGAACAGAATTTTGGTCAATTCCATAAATACAGTTTCAGGATTGGCATTCACCACACTGGCCAGTTCCGGATGTTGCTGGAAATAAGCAATACCAAAGAAACCGGCAGCCACGGCACCAGCTAAGCACAGGATCATCCAGGTCATACCAATACGGCGTGCATTTGGAATTGACTTGACTGAATCTGCCGCCATAAAGCGCACCAGAATATGTGGCTGACCAAAATAACCCAAGCCCCATGCCAGTAGCGACAGGATAGCCACCGTACTTAAGTCACCGACCAGATTCATGGCCTGTGGACGTGCCGCTTCAAGCGCCAGAGTGACCTGAGACATATCAGAGAAGGTCAACAGCGTCACAATTGGCGTGAGCAACAGCGCAAAGATCATCAGGCCGGCCTGAATGGTATCGGTCCAGCTGACTGCCAGAAAACCGCCAATAAATACATAACTGATGGTGGCAATGGCACTGATCCAGAGCGCCGTCGTGTAGGACATTTCAAACATGCTTTCGAACAGGCGCGCACCTGCTACCATGCCTGAGGCACAGTAAATCGCAAAGAAAATCAGAATCACAAAAGCCGATACAATACGTAAAATTTTCTTCTGGTCGTTAAAACGATTGGAAAAATAATCTGGAAGGGTCAGGGCATTGTGCTGAACTTCCGTATGTACCCGTAAACGGCCAGCCACCAGCAACCAGTTTAACCAGGCACCAATAATCAGGCCAATGGCAATCCACATTTCCGACAAACCAGAAAGATAAATTGCACCGGGCAGGCCCATCAGCAGCCAGCCACTCATATCGGAAGCTCCAGCGGAAAGTGCAGTAACAAAACTACCTAAACGACGGCCCCCTAAAATGTAATCGGAAAAGTTTGTGGTCGCACGATAAGCCATCAGGCCGATCACCACCATGGCGACAATATAAAAAAGAAAGGTAATTAACGTTGGATTTAGGGAGCTCATACGGTATCCATTTTCGAGTTGGACAGTAATCGAATAAGGACTTATGTTGATGATAAATGCTGTGGCGAAATACAGATCTGGCATCAAAGCCCAAAGGATTTCAAAAAATAACGCGAAATTTAAGCATAAATTCCAAATCTTTGCTGAGATTTTCGTGTTTAAACGAAAAATAGGCAGCGAATACGCTGCCTATAGATTTGAAAATGAAAATTTTTACTGAGGCGGACGACCCATCACGCCTCGAATCGTGTTCAGCACGTCTGCAGGCAAGACCACCGTTTTGGCATTTGGTGATTTGGCCATATCTTGCATGGCCTTGATATATTGCTCACCGAGTAAATAGGCAACCGGAATTTCATTACTACCAATTGCCGAAGTCACCATATCAATCGCACGTTGTGAAGATTCAGCCAGAACCACCTGTGCTTCTGCATCACGGCGCGATGCTTCCAGACGACCATCCGCTTCCAGAATGGCAGCCTGTTTTTCACCATCAGCTTTGGTCACGGTTGCACGACGTTGACGTTCAGCAGCGGCCTGTTCTTCCATCGCGGTTTGCATGGTGACTGACGGTTTAATGTCTTGAATTTCAACGGTTTTAAGCGTGATACCCCAGTCCGAGATATCATCGGAAATACTGGATTTTAAACGTGCTTTAATATGATCACGTGATGATAGGGCATCATCCAGATCCATTTCACCGACAATCGAACGTAACGATGTTTGTACCAGGTTTTGAATTGCCCAAGAATAGTTTTCAATGCCGTAGACCGCTTTTTCAGGTGTGGTCAGGTTGATATAGGCCACCGCATTCATGAGTAACACGGCATTATCGCGGGTAATCACTTCCTGTGAAGGAATATCCAGCACAATATCTTTGGTGGTGACTTTATAAGCCACTTCATCAATATACGGAATGACAAAATTCAGACCCGGATTCAGCGTCGTATGGTATTTACCCAGACGCTGTACAATCCATTTGTAGCCTTGCGGCACAATCCGCACACCTTTAAAAATGGTAATCGCAACAAAGGCCAGAAACGCGATAACAATGATAGAACCACCAGACATAGCTTATTCACCTTATTGATTTTGATAATTCGTGCTGTGAGGTTGTACGACCAGGTCATTACCCAGAATATCCACGACGCGAACGCGGTCTCCGACCTGAACTGGGTCCAGAGTTCGGCATTCCCATTCATCTGAGCCTAAAACTGGCATTGGAAAGCGCACCCGGATTTGCCCATGATCCAGATTAGTCTGAATCACCATACCCACCTGACCAATGGTCGCCTCACGCGACAGACCGGCTTTGGTCTTGTCAATGGAAAGTGGCTTGATAAATTTGAACCAGAGCATCGTACACAGAACAGAAAGTACGATCCAGGTCAGGAGCTGGGTCGTCAGTCCCATCATCGGGAACATCCAGTACAGGACGCCAACCATGATGGCACCGATCCCGAACCACAGGGCAGCAAATGCGGGCAGTAGTAATTCCGACAGAATCAGAAGAATGCCTAATACAAACCAGTGCCAAGGTTCAAGAACTAATTCCATATCGTGACCTATATCGCTAAGTATTTAATTAATCATCATCTTTATATGATTGATCTTCAATGTAGCAGATGCGGCTGCAGATGAATATAAAAAATTCATGCATCAAAATTTTGCCTGACGTGGCGGTTTAAATGCCGCGGGAGACTGCTTAAAGTTGCTAATGGCTTTTTCAATAGTACGGATTTTCAGCTGAGCAGCCTTTTCACCTTCCAGAATGGTGGCATTGCTGGCTTTCAGGTCTAAAGTACCGATATGACCGACTTTGGGCTGAATCACCACAGTGGCCTGACTCAGCTCTTCATTAATACTTTGCTGTCCCATAATGTTCAGGGTCTGATCCAGTACACCCCACATGTTCAGGGCTTTATTGCCATCTGGGCGTGCAGAAATATCCACAGCAATCACAATATCTGCCCCCATATCTTTGGCGGTCTTGACCGGAATCGGACTGACCAGACCGCCATCGACATATTTGGTGCCGCCAATCACGGCAGGCACAAACACATTGGGAATACTGCAGGACGCTCGGACCGCCTGTCCGGCATTGCCTTTAATAAAGTCAGCTTTACGGCCATTGTCTAGGCGAGTGGCAACTGCAGCAAAACGAATCGGGAATTGCTCAATCGGTTTGTTCGCTACATTCTTGTTGACGAAATCCTGCAGTTTTTGTCCGGCAATAATCCCTTGTCGATTTAAAGTTAGGTCACGGATATCCGATTCCTTAAAGTTCAAGGCAATTTGCTGCAACTGATACGGTGATTTGCCACTGGCATACAGGCTACCGACAAAACTGCCGGCACTGGTACCGGTGACGATTTTCGGTTTGATGCCGTGTGATTCGAGCACTTTAATGACGCCAATATGGGCAAAACCTTTGGCACCGCCGCCACCGAGGGCAATGGCGACGACAGGTTCACGGGCTTTTAATGGCGTGGCAGGCGTAGGTGTTTTAGTGGCTTTGTCACAGGCTGCAAGACTGAAACCAAGGCAGCCAATTAAGGCATAACGGGCTAATTTCATTATAAAAACTGGTGATTAAATCAACAAAATTCAGGCTATCACATCAAAAAAAGCCGTATTTGCCTAGTCTTTTTTCAAAAGCTTTTGTAACGGCTTGGCCACCCAGTCCGGATTTTTTGCCGAAATCTTGCCTTGATAATGTGCATAAATCTGCACCAGATCATGTTCATAATCGCCCGTCGGCTGATAGACACCCAGAATATGAATGGTTTTAATATCATAATCAAAAGCCAGCATGACAATAGGCAGGCCGGCCTGATCGGCAATATGATAAAAACCACTGCGGATTTTTTCTGGCGCTTTACGTGAACCTTCGGGTGCCATGCCGACCCAAATCTGGGTTTTTTGCTTGATGATTTCCACGATCTGCTGAGTATGATCTTGTGGACTATCCCGAACCACCGGAATCACCCCAATCCATTCAAGTAAGGGCTTTAACGGCGTGTGGAACAGGCTGTCTTTACCAAAAATAGTAACCTTTAACCCGATAGCTAAGAGTGCAATAAAACCATGCCAGGCATCAATATTGGACGTATGTGGAGAAATAATCGCAACGGCTTTTGGTAAATTGGGAAACTCACCTTCAAGCTGCCAGCCCTGCGCTAAAAAGATCCGTTTAAAAAAATAACGGCTGAGTCGATTGCCTCGACTGGGCACCAAGGGAGGTAATTCTGGAAAGTGCTTTTTGGTCATGCTTAAAGTCTCTTCCTGACACATATTTTTCTTTATTTTTAATGATATTAGGCTTTTACTTTGGTTTTTTCATTGGCAAAATGTCCAGCTTGTTGAATGATTTCTGCTTCTTTTGCCTATTAAGGACCCAGCATGCCGAATATGCGGAATACTTACATTGTGTTGTTTTCCCTGTATTGGGCGCAAGGATTGCCGGTCGGATTTATGACTCATGCTTTGCCGGTGATCTTACGGGCAGAAGGAGTGTCGCTGGCACAGATCGGTGGTTTTGGACTGCTCATGCTGCCTTGGTCAATCAAGGTGTTTTGGGCGCCATTGGTCGATCGTTATGGCTCTAAAGCTACAGGGCATTATCGAAGCTGGATTATTCCGCTGCAATTGCTCTCGGTGGCAGTGCTGATCGCCTTGTCCTTTTTGCCCATTCAGGCTTTAGATCAGCCGGTTTATCTATTGGCCTTTTTTATTGCGTTATTATTTATGAATGGGGTGGGGGCGACACAGGATATTGCCACCGATGCACTGGCAGTCAATATTCTGAAAAATGAACAGCAGCACTGGGGCAATACTTTTCAGGTGATTGGATCACGTTTGGGTTTCATTGTCGGTGGTGGTGCGATTTTACTGTTTTTAGATCTGTTGCAGTGGCAAAACACTTTTTTGCTTTTGGCTGCACTGGTTTTTATAAACACACTGCCTGTTTTAAAATTTAAAGAGCCACAGCATCGCTCGATCGCATCTGAGCAAATTACCGCTTCCAGTAAAATAAAAATCAAAGCCTATTTTCAGTACTTTTATACACATCCAGGCTTGCGTTGCTGGCTGCTGGTCTTGCTGACATTTAAAGTCGCGGATGGACTGTCTGGCCCTTTGCTGAAGCCTTTAATGGTCGATCTCGGTCTGAGTTTCAGCCAGATCGGCGTATATGTGACCATGCTGGGTGCAGGTGCCGCCTTGATTGGGGCCGGTTTGGCAGGTTATTGCCTGAAGTTTTTTTCGCGTCGCTCTTGTTTGATGTCTTTTTCGATTCTCAAAATACTGAGCTTAATGGCCTATGCCTGGCTGGCAGCACAATATGAAGCCCAGCTTAAAGTCGAAAACTGGCTGATTTATATCATTAATGCAGCAGAAGATCTGGTTTCAGCAATGCTCTTGGTGGTGATGCTGACGCTCATTATGCAATACAGCCGTAAGCATCTGGCCGGGACTGATTTTACTTTTCAAGTCTCAATTATGGCGACGGTAAGTGGTGGCTTATATATGTTGAGTGGGATATTGGGGGATTATTTAGGCTATGCAAAATATCTAACCTATATTGTTTATATCAGCATAGTGCTTCTATTGCCTATCGTATTTTGGGGGAGAGTCGACCAGCAATCACAGTCATCATGAAATATGAATTAAAGCTGACTGAAAAAAAAGAAATCTATTTTAAAAGTGTGGTTAATACATATTATAGATAAAAGTATGAGATAAAAATGATTTCAAACTCATTTGAAAGTTGTTAAATTCTTGATGTTTTCAAGTGGCTTGTTGTGTAGCTAGGGTTAAAAGTGTAAGTCCAGTCAAATACATGACATGATACGTGGGCTTTTAACTCGACATATATTGCGTGAGTCGTCTTTCGAGATCATAACCAAGCTATTTCATAATTATAGATATTCCACACGGTGTAGGTTTCAGTTGAAATCACCGAACTTCCAATGCCAATGAACATGTGTTCACTATGGAGAATTTAATGAGTCAAGTTTTAACAGGAAAGTTTTTAGCTAAAGGATTAGCAGTAGCAGTAACAACATTGATGATGGGGACTGTTGCACATGCTGAAACACAAGAGCAAAAAGAAATTAAGCAGCTGCGCCAAGAAATTGAAGCATTAAAAGCATTAGTATTACAGCAGCAACAAGTTCAGCAAACTCAAGCAGTGCAAATAGAACAAGTCAAAGCAACCCCACAACAATCAGCAGCTGCACCGAAAGCCCTAAGTACAAAATCAGATACTGAAGTGAAGCTATATGGTTTCGTTCGTGGTGATGCGAACTATATCATTGAAGGTTCAGCAGGAGACTTCTCTGACGTTGCTAAAACCAATGGTCAAACGAATGACAAGTTCGTTGCAACAGCAAAAACAACACGAATAGGTTTAGATTTTAAAACCAATGTTGAAGGTGCAGAGGTCGGCGGTAAACTTGAAAGTGATTTCGCAGGTACTAACGATTCATTCCGTATACGTCAAGCATATTTAACCTATGAGAATTGGTTAATTGGTCAAACACAATCTAACTTCTTGTCAAATCATGCACCGTTTATGATTGACTTCAGCACCAACGTTGGTGGGGGGACTACTCGTCTACCAATGGTTCGTTATGGTTTTGATTTGACACCGGCAACACAATTGTTCTTGGCTGCAGAAAAACCAAACTCAAGTGCTGCACAGAGTGAATTAAATGCCCAAGGCCAAAGAGTAAGTGTTGAACACATCAAATCAAGCGTACCAACATTGACCGCTAAATTGGCACATAACTTTGATGACAAAAAAGGTAATGCGTCTGCGCGTGCTTTAGTTGAAGTTTATAAAGATGAAGACATTAACAAGCGTAAAGCAGGTTGGGGTCTAGCTGCAGGTACAACGTATCAAGTACTTGATCCTTTAAAAGCGACGCTAGATGTTAGCTATACCAAAGGTGTGAACGGTATTTTGTATGGTACCAATGCCAATGCTGCATTTGTAGATGATGAAGATAACCGCAATATTGAGCAAAATGAAATTTGGGCGGTACAAACGGGCTTAACCTACAGCATTTTACCTAACTTAAAAACATCAATAGGTTATGGTGCATTGTTTGCTGATAAAGACTCAGACTATGCAGACCTCAATGCTACTGCAAACAAAGAGGTACAACAAGCGTGGTTAAACTTGGTGTATTCACCGGTTAAACCACTTGAGTTTGGTGTTGAGTATGTCAACGGCGAGCGTAAAGACTTTAATAATGATAAATTCAAGGATAACCGTATTGGTTTAATGAGCAAATATAGCTTCTAATTGATGATATAACGCTTAATAAAAAATCCCACCACTTGGTGGGATTTTTTTATATAAATATTCGACAAAAATAATGAATATTCAAGCAAATTCTTGCTGCTACAGTTTATCCCTTTTTATACCAAGCTTAGTCCTGATGAATAGAGGTGTATTGTGTGAAACTTGCTAACATAAGCTTAATTTTATGTTTGGATTTGCATGTGAACATTCAAGCTGTATTATTTGACCTCGACAATACCTTGACCCATCGTGATCTAACGGCCCAAGCCTATAGCTGCTATCTGGCAGAATATTATGCGTCTGCATTTGCACAGGTCGAACCAGAAAAAATTATCGAGATTGTAAGACGCATCGATAATGGCGGTTATCCTAAAAAGGAATTGCTAACGCATGGCAGCATCGGGGCTTCGGCAGCTTATGCATTATTACAGGAGCTATCCTGGTTAAATCCACCCAGCATAGATGAGCTGGCACAGTTCTGGTTTAGCCAGTTTGGTCGCTGCGCTGTAGAAATGCCGGATGCCAAACAGGTACTAGAACAGTTGAAATCCCAAGGCTATCAACTGGCGATTGTTTCGAATGGTGGACATGACACCCGTTTAAATACCATTCGAGGTTTGGGCATTGCCGATTATTTCGAGGAAATCATCAGTTCGGGTTTAGTCGGTTTTAGCAAACCACAGCCAGAAATTTTCCAGATTACTGCACAACGTTTAGGCGTCTTGCCTGAACATTGTTTATATATTGGCGATCATCCAATCAATGATATACAAGGGGCAAAAAATGCCGGAATGCATGCCTTGTGGATGCAGGGCTTTCATCCTGATGCCGAAGAAATCCAATATAAAATCCAGCAGCTACCTGAAATTTTCACGCATTTACAACGGCTGAATCAGCTTTAATTCAAGTGATGCGTAAACAATTAATCGCTTCAGCCCACTGTGCTGATTTGCAGCGAGGACATTGTTGTGCAGCTGTAGAGAGGTTTTGAACCTGACCGCAATAAATACAGGCATATAAACGGTCTGCTTTCACCTGCTCCACGATCGAACAGGTTTTAGGAAATAGTGGCAAGCCGTATTTCACCTGATCATCGGTAAAATATAACACACTGAATTTACCGTCTGTTTCCAGTAAACCGGTACGCACCTGACCCAGATGTTCTACGCCTTGCTGGCGCATTTCGGCAAAGAATTCATCATGTGACATTTTGCCTTTTTTAATTTCCTCAATGACCAGCAGGCCATCTTCCACAATATAAATCGGTTTGCCTTCCAGTAGGTCTTCAAACCATTGGTATTTCATCATCAGCCAAGTGGTCAGGCGATACATCAGGATAATCACCGACATTACCAGAACTGCCTGAATCAGGGGAATATCTTCGGTAAACATCGGGTCACCGGCAATTGAGCCCAGGGCGAGAATGATCGCGACTTCAAAGATGGAAAGCTGTCGTACACCACGTTTTCCGGTCAGCCGTAAAAACAGGATAATCATGATATACATGACTATACAACGTAGCAAAATCTCTGATGCAAAGCTCCAAGTCGTATCATGAATAAAGATCGAGACCCAATCCATTAAGCTGTTCCTATATAACGCGTTGAGCTGAGTCTAGCAATGTGGCAGGTTTATTTACTGCTGTGTTTATGTAAGCTTTTGAATATAAAATATATTATTGAAAAATAGAGCGAATTTATAATCAGATTTATTTATGAAGTAGCTAGAAGTTTCATGTAAATATTGCATAAATATTCATCACTTTAATTGTGATTCAGCTCACACTTTATTCCAAGTTGGTTTAGGACACTAAAATGATTATCTTATTGAAATTTAAATAATAATTTATAAATACTCTATCTTTTCATAGGCTTAAGTGTTTGGAAATTTGTAAGTAATTCACCAAAATTAAGTAAAAATCTGTAGTTTGTGCTCTGAAAAATGAGGCAGTCATAAGCCTAAAAATTTGTTTTCTAAATGAAAAATTATTGATTACGGTTCTAAGAGGGAAAATTATTGTGAAAAAAATATTCACATTTTTAACAGTGTTTGGTTTGAGTACGGCAGGCTATGCAGATGCCAATTGGGGCTATATGCAGCCTGAACAATGGTCGAATTTAAGCCAGAAATATACTGCCTGTGATGGTGCGAATCAGTCGCCAATTAATATTGAGCGGACGGTAAAAGCACAACTGGAACCGCTGAAATTTAGTTATAACACCATGATTTACGCCATTGAAAATAAAGGTCATACCATTCAGGTGGACTTTGCCGAAGGTGGTGTGCTGGAGCTGGATGGGGAGCGTTTTGAGCTGAAACAGTTCCATTTGCATAGTCCGAGTGAGAACCTGATTCAAGGTAAAAGTTATCCTTTAGAGATTCATTTTGTCCATGCCAATGCTGATGGTGAGCTGGCAGTGGTTGGCATGATGTTTGAGCAGGGGCAGGACAGCCAGATGCTAAAACAGATGTGGAAACGTTTGCCGAAAAAGCAGGGTGAAAAAGTCGTGTTAAAGACACCACAGCCTGTCAATCAGTTGCTGCCTAAAAATCTGGATTATTATCGCTTTAGTGGCTCGCTGACCACCCCACCTTGTTCAGAGGGTGTGCGCTGGCTCATTTTAAAAGAGATCCAACAGGCTTCAGCCAAACAGATTGGTGAATTTTTCAAATTAATGGGGCATCCGAATAACCGTCCGGTACAGCCATTAAATGGTCGTGTCATTGTGGAATAATCATTTTGTTTGCGCCATTCGCCTACACATTGATGGCCTGAAAAGGCAATTTAAGGTTGTAGGTGATGGCTCTTTTCAATCTGTTTAATTAACTGATGGCTCGCATCATGAATATACTGGCTATGTTGGGTCAGTAAAGCTTGATGCTTGAGCTGTTTCTGGTTTTTAGGCTGTAATAAATGTTGTTGCAGAATTTCCTCGGAATGAAACAGTTCAAATGCCAATTGATTCAGGTTTGGGTCATAAATTTGACTATGTACAAATATATGCAGTTCTTTAGAAAAGACCGGAATTAATTCCAGATATTCAGTTTCTAGCGTATGTAAGATATTTTGAGTACTTTGCTGATGTAACTGCATTTGTTCAATGAAGTCAGCACTATAACGGCGAATACGATAAAGTGTCGGCAGCATCGTGACAAAGAATTTTTGTTTTTGCATGTCTTGTAAGGCATTATCACGATTTTGTGCCAAATGATTTAAATATAAGGGCACACTAATGGCGACAAAAATTGCAAACACAGATCCTAGCGCTTGTACCCATGCAGCGAGTTCCTGATTAAAGATTAAATCTGCCTGAGTTGCCATCTGAATCTCCTTTCAGCACAGTCACAAATTAAGTTATTGTTATATTGTTTGATATTAAACAAAATTTATTTGCATAAGGTGTATATTTGTGTCGATAACTGGCATACACCTGTCTCATAAAACCGTTAAACTTAATAATCTGTCCTGCTTATTTTGAATATCATGTCTTTCAATTTAAAAACCATGATTCAGCCATTCACAGCGCTTTCGACACAGCAGAAAAAGCTGGATCGCCTGTTTGATAGAATTGAACAGCAGAAGCTTGAGCTGGCACAGTGGCAGCAGGCTGAAGAAGAGATTCGACAATATACACAGCAAAATTTCATACCGGTCTATCATGAATTGCATGGTGTTTTGTTCGAGCAGCTTGAACAATTGTGGCAGCATCTGCATGAGGCAGAATTTTCCAAGGCCGAGATCGTCGTACTGGATGAAAAAATTCAATCCCTGGCGGCTTACTTAAAAGATTCACAGGCAATGTCGGTGCAGGAAGCGCATAAGGTCAATGAAATTGATAGTTACTATCAGCAGCTCAATGAACATGTCCAACTCAGAAAAAATCAGAAAAAGACCAATGCATCAGAAGGGTTTTCCGAAGATCAAAATGGTATAGATCAGGCCGACACAGATGTATTTGAAGAATGGGATAGTGAACATTTTCAACAAGTACGTGAGCAAGCCAGATTAAAACGCCAGCAGGAAAAACAGGCGCAGGCAGCAGCGATGGCAGAGCAGTCATTGAAAACGGTCTATTTAAAAATTGCTGCCATCATCCATCCTGACCGTGAATCGAACGATATAAAAAAAATAAAAAAGACAGAGTTATTGCAACATGCCAATGCGGCTTATGAAAAGCAGGATTTATTCACTTTATTGAAAATGCAGCTTCAGATTGAACAAGACCGAGATCCTTCACAAAAGAGTTTAACTGCAGAACAAATCAAGCTTTATCAAATGGCGTTAGATGCGCAAAGTCAGACATTACAAGGTCAAATTGATACATTGATCAATAGGTTAGTTTGGTCATCGAAAACCAGAATTGCAGTAAAAAAGGCGAAAGGGAAAGTTCAAATTGCTGACCTGTATAAGCAGATTGATGAAGATACTTTGGCCATAAAGCAGCAGATTAAAGTAGAAAAAGAACGCTTGAGATATATCAAGAAGGTGAGTGGCTTAGAGATGTTTTTAAGACATGGGATGCTTTAATTTAATTAGAACCTTTCCCTTGCGCAGCAGTGCTGCTCATCACTTGCGCTTCGTTTTAAAGCAGTACTTTAAAACTTGCTCAGGAGAGGGAACTCTATTGTGGAATCCACGTAGGTACTAAATCAAATGACACTCCCTTTCCCTATGGAAAGGGTTGGGGGAGAGGTTAGTCATCCCAATCATCATCTCTTCCATTAGTTTTATTTTCAAATCCTTTTTTGAGCATTTTTATTAAGTCTTTTTCCTCTTCTGAAAGAGTTGAAAGATCAGCAGAGTTGATTATGTTTGATATGCGAGGAATGTTTAAGAAGTTGATAATAGTATCAGCTTTAATATATCTTTTGATATGAGGTTTAGTATATGAACCTCCATAAGATCTAGTACTTTGGATCATCGTCTTAAGTATCTGTAAAATACCTTGTATATCCTGAGTTTGGGCTTCAAACCAATTAAGAGTATCAGAGGAGTTTCCCCATTCTTTCCAACGATACATAAATGAACGGAATGATGAGTTTTTAATTACAGCGTCAGGGTTTGAGATACAAAATTGACTTAATCTAAGAATAAAATCTTTTTTGAGTTGTTCAAAATCTGAATCATCTAATAGGGTATCAGCGTTATTATCTCTAGATTTATGTTCTTCAATTAAAATGTCTTCAATAATAGAAAAATTTAGATATTGATTAATATAGTCAGATAGAAGTTTGGCTCTTTCTTTGTTATTAGGCAAACTTTCTAAACACTGTAATGCCAATCTGAATAAACGTCTTTGTGCTGTAAAGAAAAAACCACTGCTTGAGTCACTATTGATTTCTTCACCCGCATCTAACATTGCATATAGATATGATTCGAAATTTTCTTTAGGAACTTGTTTACTATATGCTTCAAATTTAGATAAAAAATCTTCTAACACGTTTCTTGCATCTAAGGCGAGGATTTTATCTTTTAGCTGTTCTCTATTAGCAGTTAGTTTCAGGAAATTTATAAAGTCGGACGTAGAAAAGTCTTCACTATCAAAACTAAGTTTGAAATACTTATCAAAATGGTCTTTATGGCATACTCTGAGTTGCGTAAACCATTCTTGATAAGATGTATGATCATGGTAATAGTTGCTAATGATCCACTGAGTAGTAGGAAAAAGGTTTTCCAAGATACCTTTGACAGATTCTCTATTTTTCTCAGAAGCACTCTTGATAATATCTTCAATAATTCGTGAATACTTTACCTTGTCCGTCTGATTGTTACCTGAGACAGAACGCAAAGTTGTAAAAGCTTCTTTAGAGTTGGAAAGTTTGCTATAAACATTCGGCTCAAATACTCTTAAGCATTCAATGGCTATCAAATCTATTGGATCTGCTTCAAAAATCTCATTATTTTTAAAAAGATTGAAGTTAAAGCAAAGAGTAGAATTGAATCTATAAACATTTCTTAGATTATTAAAATAGTTTTTTAAGCCTTCGTGATAAATCTCAGCCCATCTTTCTTGGTCAAATTTTTTGTCAGCATCAGTGTGACTATTTATCACATTGTTTAATAGGTTAAATAAAACTTCGTGGACTTGTTTTAATTGAATTTGTGGAATTGTAAAAGGGATCTGAATAATTTTTTCTAGATAGTTTTCACCAGATTGTGTATTGTCAGTGAGTTTTTTTTCTACAATATCTTTCTGAAATAAAAGTAAAAATATTACATTAGGAAAATCAGTATTTGCTTTAATTAATTGAAAGATCATTCGCAACTCTATAGTTGTTAAACGATCAATATCATCCATAACAATTAAAAGAGGAGTCGTCCTATCCTTTAAAGCGGTAATTAATTCCTCACGAATTTCTGCTAAGTTCTTTTCATTTAATTTAGATTTTTTTTCGTAGTTTTCTGAAAGTTTCCCTAACAATTCGCTCCCTTTTTCTGTGGCTGGTAAGACTAAAGCTATAAAAGAGGTAATCGTTGCAATGAGTATTGGCAATTGTGTATTGTCAGTAAAGTAACTGCTAATTACACCTGTACTTAAAATTGAAGTTACAAGAAGAGGTAGCGCTAAATTAGCACCCTTGAGAAAAGTGTGTGCCGTAGATAAATGATTGCCATATTTCGCAAATATATTTGCCAAATTTTGATCTTCTTTAGATGAATCCTTTCTTCCAATAGATTTTGATATCTCGTCAAAAAACGCCTGAACAATCTTCTCTTGAGCTGACCATTCCCACGGTGAAAACTCTATAATTGTGGGCGAGTCATCTTGTTGCTTTGAATACGATAACGCCATATTTTTAATTGATGATTTTCCTGAACCCCAATCGCCATGTAACGCAATAACTAAGCTTTCGTCACCCTTCCACTGAGAAATAGCATCGCTTAAGTTTTTTGCAAAATCAGCTCGACCCAATACGTCTTGTTCTATGTTTTTAATTGGTCTATCGGCAGAAAATGCGAATTTATCTATATTTGTCATGTTGAGATATTTGATCCTAGACAGTATCGTGGACAACCAGCCCCTCTAAATTCTTGAAATATTTCTGTTCAAAGGCTTCTGGACTTAACCAGCCATTTGCAGAATGCCTTCTGATTCGATTGTAGTAAACTTCAATATACTCAAACAAGATAGCATTTGCCTCTTTTCTCGTAGAAAATACACTGCCATGTACTACATGCCCCTTCAGCGTATGGAAGAAGCTTTCGGTCACTGCATTGTCCCAACAGTTTCCTCGTCTAGACATACTCTGAGTACAATCATTTTTCAGTAACAGCGCTCTAAAATCACGACTACAGTACTGTGAGCCTTGGTCCGAATGAACCATAACACCAGTTGGATAACCCTGACGAGCCATTGCATAATTAAACGCATCACACACCAATTGACGGTCTATTCGATAGCTGGTTTGCCAACCGACAATACGACGGCTGAATAGATCCAGCATCACACATAAATACAGCCAACCTTGCTTAGTACGGATATAGGTAATATCTGTTGTCCAGATCTTATTGGGTTCATTGACCGTAAATTGACGATCTAACAAGTTAGGTGCTGTAGGCAAACGATGGTTTGAATCAGTCGTATGCTTGTATTTACGTGCAATCCTGCTACGTAAACCAAGCTTTTTAAGCATTCTTCCAACGGTTCGTTCGCTCATGCTGTAACCTAAATCATGCATGTCATGTACCAATGAAGGTGCACCCAATCGTGCATGATGCTGCCAATATACGGCTTTTAAATCATTATATTTCTGCGCTAGATTGGTCTGGCGTTTTCGCCAGGCATAATAGCCTGAAGTGCTGACACCCAGGCATTTACAGGCAGAAGATACAGTGACTTCATTCACATCCAGATCTTGAATTACCGTGTACTTTTCTTGGCATGATCTGTCAGAAAGTACACATGCGCTTTTTTTAAGATGTCATTGACTTCCTTAAGCTGTTTGACTTCTTTCTCTAATTCCAAGATCCGCTGTTGTTCTGGTGAAAGTTGACGTTTGCTTGAACCTGCCGGATTGGTTTCACGAATCCATTTATCTAATGTTGAATAACCCACACCTAATTTCTGGGCGATTGCAGCTACAGACTCGTGTGAGTTTGAAAGTGCATAATCAATCGCTTGCTGTTTAAATTCGGGACTAAAACGTTTAGCCATTTCTTGAATCTCCAAAGATTAAAGTTACGTTATCTTTAGAGGGACGTGCTGTCCATTATTTTGTCTAGGATCAATTTATAAAGTTTTCATCAAATAATTCTATCAAATATCATTATGATTTTAATAAAAATCCCCTCACTAAGAGGGGATTTTTTGAATCAAACTACAGCATTAAAGCGCCGCAATCTGCTCCATATTCGCTTTAATTTTCGCTAACTGGTCAGCAAACTCAGCAAGTTTTACTTTCTCGCCTTCAACCACAGCCGCAGGTGCTTTCGCGACAAAACCTTCATTGCCAAGTTTAGTGGCAATTTGATCATGTTGCTTTTGAACCTTGTCTAAGTCTTTTTGTAGACGACCCAATTCCGCTTTAGGATCAATCAAGCCCTTCATTGGAACGTATACGGACACGTGACCGACTACAGAAGAAGAAGACAATGGTGGTTGTTCGCCATCCGCCAGGAAGGTAATGCTTTCGACTTTTGCCAATGCTTTAAACAACGCTTCAATACGTGTAATCTGTGCTTTTTCAGCTTCAGTGGTATTTTGAAGAAGAACAGGCAACAAACGCGCATTACCTAAGCCCATCTCACCACGGATGTTACGTACCGCACCAATCAAACCTTGCAGCCATTGCATATCTGCTTCAGCTTGGTCATTCATCAATGCTTCGTCAGCAGTTGGGTACTGTGCAAGCATGATGGTTTCGCCAGAGATACCCAATTTAGGCGCAAGCGTTTGCCAAATTTCTTCTGTCAAGTAAGGCATCAACGGATGTGCCAAACGTAAAGACGCTTCCATCACAGCAAGAAGAACACGGCGGATTTCAGCTTTACGTTCTACCGAGATATTTTCATCATTCAGAACAGGCTTAGTCAGCTCGACATACCAGTCACAGTATTCATTCCAAATGAACTCGTAAATCGCTTGTGCAGCCAAGTCTAAACGATACGTTGCAAATGCTGTTTGCACTGCTTGTTCTGCTTTTTGTAAACGGCTTACGATCCACTGTTCAGGCAATTCCCAAAGGTCTTGACGAACGTCTTGACCAATCACTTGCTCTTCGCAGTTCATCATCACGAAACGAGTAGCGTTCCAGATTTTGTTGGCAAAGTTACGGTAACCTTCAACACGCTTCATGTCGAACTTAATGTCACGACCCGTGTTTGCAAGCGCACAGAAAGTAAAACGAACCGCATCTGTACCGTAAGATTGAATCCCTTCAGGGAATTCTTTACGCGTTGATTTTTCAATCTTTGCTGCCTGTTTCGGGTTCATCAAACCAGTGGTACGTTTTTGTACTAAAGTTTCAAGATCAACACCGTCAATCAAATCTAATGGGTCAAGCACGTTACCCTTAGACTTCGACATTTTCTGACCTTCGCCATCACGTACCAAACCGTGTACATACACCGTTTTGAACGGAACTTGCGGTGTGCCATCTTCATTCTTCATGAAGTGCATGGTCATCATGATCATGCGGGCAACCCAGAAGAAGATGATGTCAAAACCAGTCACAAGTACATCAGTCGGGTGGAAAGTATTTAAGAAATAGTTTTCTTTATCTTTGGCTTCATCGCCAGTCCAACCTAAAGTTGAGAACGTCCAAAGACCCGATGAGAACCATGTATCGAGTACGTCTTCGTCTTGGTCTAATTGAACATCGGCAGGGATATTGTTTTTCGCACGAACTTCAGCTTCGTCACGACCTACATAAACATTACCATCTACATCGTACCAAGCAGGAATGCGGTGACCCCACCACAATTGACGCGAGATACACCAGTCTTGGATGTTGTTCATCCAGGCCATGTACATGTTGCTGTATTGCTCAGGTACGAATTTGATGTCGCCATCTTTAACCGCTTTGATCGCAGGTTCAGCAAGCGGAGCGATCTTCACATACCATTGGTCTGTCAATAACGGCTCAACGATCACACCTGAACGGTCACCGCGAGGTGGTTTAAGCGTATACGGTTGGATTTGCTCTAACCAGCCTTCAGCTTCAGCTTGTTCAACTAATTTTTTACGTGCTTCAAAACGATCTAAGCCCACATATTCCGCAGGTGCAGGGATGGTTTTAGAAATTTGCTCGCCCGCTTTCGCGATGTATTCAAACTCAGCCAACACTTCAGCATTTTTGTTGAAGATGTTGATGATTGGCAATTCGCAGCGTTTACCCACTTCATAGTCATTGAAATCATGCGCAGGGGTGATTTTTACACAGCCTGTACCAAATTCTTTGTCAACATATTCATCTTTAACAATTGCCACGCTACGACCGGTAATCGGCAGGATGATGTTTTTGCCGACAAGATGCGCATAACGCTCATCATCCAGGGCAACTGCAATGGCAGTATCACCGAGCAGGGTTTCAGGACGGGTGGTTGCGACCACGATATAATCTTTGCCATCGTGCGTGCGCAATGATTTATCTTCAAAGAAATATTTCAGATGCCACAATGAACCTGCTTCTTCTTTATCAGACTCAACTTCTAAGTCAGAAAGCGCCGTTTGTAATTTTGGATCCCAGTTAACAAGGCGTTTACCACGGTAGATCAAACCTTGTTCATGCAGTTTTACAAATACCTCTTTGACCGCATTGGATAGACCATCATCCATAGTGAAGCGTTCACGTGACCAGTCTACAGAAGAACCCAAACGACGGATTTGACGGGTAATGTTACCGCCAGACTGTTCTTTCCATTCCCAGACTTTTTCGATGAACTTTTCACGGCCCAAGTCATGACGGCTAATACCTTCTGCACCGAGCTGACGTTCTACCACCATTTGGGTGGCAATACCGGCGTGGTCAGTACCCGGTTGCCAAAGCGTATTTTTACCTGACATACGGTTATAACGGGTCAATGCATCCATGATGGCATTGTTAAAACCATGACCCATGTGCAAGTTACCAGTGACGTTTGGCGGCGGAATCATGATACAGAATGATTCGCCTTTTTCAGAGGGCTTGAAGTAGCCGCGCTCTTCCCAAGTTTGGTACCATTTTTTCTCGATCTCGGTCGGATCGTAGGTTGTCGCGATATTTTGCGCTGAATCAGTCATAGTCTAAACAGATCAAAAGTAGATGAAAAATTGGATCTATTGTAGCAAAAAAAATAGTGCATGCGGCAGCTTAACCAAATGCAAACTTTAGACAATTGGCATGCAGAGCAACTCGTCGTATGATGCAAAGATAAAAAACGCGACTCATCGCAGAAGATTAAAAAGGATAACAAGATGAGCTATAGCATTTCCCTGAAGATCCAGCCTGAAACCCATCAGCGCTTTATCGACCTTCATTCCAGATTAAATGCCGGTGATCCAGACAGTCTGGCTAAACCGCTCGGTGAAAATCTGGCCGATATGGCCTGTGAAATTATTGACCAGATTTTTGGTCAGATGGTGCAGATCGCGAAATCTCCCGACAGTGAATCTGAAAAAGTGATTCAGCACATTATTGAGACGACACGTAAATATATGCCTTGGTCGGTTTCCTTATTTGGCAATGAACGGCTCATGCCCATGGTGAATTATCTGCATCGCATGACCTATACGCATGACGGCGATGTTTTTGTGCGTTATCCGGTGGAAAAGATGCTGGTGATGGAGTTACTGGGTTGTGTGGATCAGATGAAAACCAGCAATCATCAGTATGTCTCGCCGGCACTCAAAGCCTTTACCCAGGTCGTTGATCAGGGCGTGACCTGTCTGATCCGTGAACCGAAAAACCTGTTGAAGTTTAATGTTGTGGTCGATAAAACCTTAAATGGGGTGATTCACCTAACCACCCAGCTCGGCTATAAACGTTTTGATAAACTCGGTAATATCTATGATGCTGATACGATGCGTTATTATTTCGAGCATTTACTGGCATTTCTGGAAGATGAAAGGCCGCACCATATTTATTAAAACAAAGGAAACAGGATTTCATGGCGAAAGTTGAAAGTTTAAATGGAAAAGTGGTCTGGATTACTGGCGCATCTTCAGGGATTGGCAAGGCGATTGCACAGCAATGTGCCGCACAGGGAGCGCAGGTGGTATTGACTGCGCGCCGTCATGAACAACTGGAAAATGTGCGCCAAAGCCTCACCAATCCGGATCAGCATATTTCCATCACGGCTGATATCACCGATGAAAGTCAGGTTCGCCATGCCTATGAGCAGGTTGTGCAACAAAAAGGCCGGATTGACTGGCTGATCAATAATGCCGGACTCAGTCAGCGTGCCCTGATTGCAGAAACCACCATGCAGACTGAACGCGCCATTATGGAAGTCGATTATTTCTCGCAGGTATTTTTGACCAAAACCGTACTGCCAACTTTTCTGGCACAAAAAACCGGCCGTATTGTGTTTATTTCCAGTGTTGCAGGTTTGCTCGGTACACAATATCGCGCGTCTTATTCCGCAGCCAAAGCAGCAATTCATATGTGGGCCAACAGCCTGCGTGCTGAAGTGGCAGATCAGGGGATTGGCGTATCGGTGATTTTCCCCGGTTTTGTTAAAACCAATGTGTCCATGAACGCTTTAAATGGTCAAGGGAAGCCGCAAGGGCATGCAGATGAAGCGATTGAAAATGGTCTGTCCGCAGAAGATTTTGCCCGTCAAACTGTACAAGCTTTGCAGAGCGGCGAAGAATATATCGTGATTGGCGGCAAGAAAGAAAAACTCGGGGTACTGGTGTCGCGTATTTCGCCAAAAGTCCTGTACAAGATGATTCGCAGAACCAAGGTGAAATAGATCATCCAGACTCAATAAAAAGGGCAGTATTGCCCTTTTTTGATCGCTCTGAAAAAGAAAATTAAAACAAACCTACAATTTAATTTCTGAAGGAGCTGACGCAAAGTGTGCACAACCCATCACACAGATATGCAGAAAATTACCTTTTCACTCTGGTACTTAAGTCAAAAACAGCTATGTTAGTTAAAAATAATAGTGAATTGGAATACGCTCATTCGATGAAAACACCGGTGCCAGATTATCTCAAGCATGTTTTAAGCTCCTGCCAAGACAATGATAAAGGGGCCTTGGCCGACTATATTCCTGAGCTGGCAGCAGTCGATCCAGAGAAGTTTGCTTTGGCACTCTCCACCGTAGATGGCACGATCTATTCCACCGGTGATGACGAGGTTGAGTTCACCATGCAGTCCATGTCCAAGCCTTTTGCCTATGCCTTGGCCTTGCAGAAAGTCGGCCTGACCAAGGTCATGGAAAAAGTGGGCGTGGAACCTTCGGGCGAGGCCTTTAACCAGATTTCACTGGAGAAAGACACCAATATTCCGAAAAATCCGATGATCAATTCGGGTGCCATTACTGCCCATTCCCTGATTCCCTATAAACGCACAGTATCCCGGGCGGAACAGTTGCGCCGTTTTTTAAGCGGTTTGGCTAGACGTGAACTGAGTTTTGATACCGATGTATATACCTCTGAACTGAAAACGGCGTTTCGTAACAGATCCTTGGGTTATATGCTGCGTACAGTAGGAGTATTGGAAGAAGATCCAGAAGCGATTGTCAATGGTTATATCAAGCAATGTTCAATCAAGGTGACGGTCAAAGACCTGGCGATGATTGCCGGAGTACTCGCCAACGGTGGGATTCAGCCGCAGACCGGTAAAAAATTATTGGATCGCTCTGTGGTGCGGCAAGTCCTGAGCGTGATGCTCACTTGCGGGATGTATGATGCTGCCGGTGACTGGCTGACCACGGTGGGCATTCCGGCAAAAAGTGGGGTCGCAGGCGGCATTATTGGCGTATTGCCTGGACAGGTGGGCATCGCTGTATTTTCTCCGCGAATTGATGAACATGGGCATAGCGCGCGTGGGGTCGATATCTTTGAACGTATATCCCGGGAAATGGGGCTACATTTAATGGAAGGGACGCCGTCGGCACAAACCATTTTACAAAACCGTTATCTCACTGGAAAACGCGATCATGTGGTGGTATATGAACTGCGTGGCGTATTGCAGTTTACTGAATCGGAAATGCTGCTGCGTATTTTGGAAGATGAATCGGAAGGCAAAAAACGAATTGTGCTGGATCTGACCAATTTGACTCTAATTCATAATGTCGGCGCCCGCATGTTATTTGAAGGCGTGGCGCGTTTGAAAAAGGATGGTCATCCTGTTGTGGTGGTTGACTCGGAAGGAATTTTGAGTGAAGCACAGATGAAGGGTAATAAAAGGGTCGTGGTCAAAGAAAACCTGAACAAGTATCTAGAAAAATTTCAATAGACGTTCTTTCTGCTGTCTTGCTTGAGCACCGGCTGTATCCTGGAAATAAAAAAAGCCCCGATGATTCGAGGCTTTTTTAATAAATGATTTATTTAATATGTGCTGCAATGTCGCTAAAGATCACGCCTAAACCATGTGCACCGGCATCCGGATAGCCTAAGCTACGGTCACCGACCGTACCGGCACGCCCCATACGTGCCACAATCTCTTGAGTCGATTCTGCACCTTTTACCGCAGCCGCTGCACCCAAGACAAAGTTTTCTTTAAAAGTCTTGCCGGTATTGGCAGACCATGAATCTGCACATGGTACTAGGGCATCAATCAGGGTTTTATCCCCCACCACGGCACCACGACCAAATGAACGCTCACCGGTCACTTGAATGCCTTTGACTGCCGCCTGCAACATTTCAGCAAAGTCAGTGACAGTTAAACTGGTTTTATCTTGAATGGCCTTACTCGCGGCACGGAAGGCTGAACCCCAGATTGGACCTGATGCACCGCCACAGTGTTCCATAATGATCATTGAGCAGTTCAGCATGAATTCATCCATATGCTGCGCTTGAATCAGACTTTGCCATTCACGTTTCAGCTGTTTAAAGCCTTTGGCCACGCTCATGCCAAAGTCACCATCGCCGGCATGGGCATCTAGCTCGCAGAAAGGCACTTCATTTTTAATAATGCAAGCCGCCATGACATCGACGACATAACGCATATTCTCAATCGTGAATTGCTCATTGCTGATTATTGCATGTTCAGGTTGGGTTTCAACTGCGGTATTGGCGCTGCGTTCAGCTGCTGCATTTTTTACTGCAAATTCAAAAGGTAGTGCAGGTGAACCATCCGTTTTAAATGCAGGGGTATCGGCTTCTGCATCTAAATAGGTTTTCAGTTCAGCATCCAGCGCAAGTAAAGATACTGATGCACCGTTCATGTCGATACTGGTCATGTAGTTACCGACAAAAGTACGATAAATTTTGATGCCTTTACGTGCCAAATGTTCGCAAACATCGTTGTTAAAGACATACAGCTCCTGCATTGGCGTTGAACCAAAACCATTGACCAATACCGCTACTTCAGTCAGGTCAGGACGGTCAAGAAACAGGTCATCAACAATACGTTGTGCCAGTTCTTTTGATGGCAATATTTTTTCACGACGAATCCCCGGTTCACCGTGGATGCCCACGCCGTATTCCATTTCATCATCGGCAAGAGTAAAGGTTGGTGTGCCTTTGGCAGGAACGGTACATGAGCTATAAGCAAAACCAAGACTAATGACATTGTCCGCAGCTTTTTGAGCCACAGCTTTGACTTCCGCAAGCTCTAAACCTTTTGATGCAGCTGCACCGGCAATTTTATGCACCAATACTGTACCGGCAACACCACGACGACCGACAGTATATAAGCTGTCTTTGACTGCAATGTCATCTGCTACTTTGACGTAATCCACGTTAATGCCGTCATCTGTTGCAAGCGCTGCACCATTCTGGAAATTCATCATATCGCCAGAATAGTTTTTAATGATCATCAGCACGCCTTTGTCTGTTGCGACATGCTGCAATGCTTTATAGACCTGAATTTGTGAAGGTGATGCAAATACATCACCACAAACGGCTGCGTCTAACATACCTGCGCCGACAAAGCCTGCATGTGCCGGCTCGTGACCGCTGCCGCCACCACTGATCAGTGCGACATTATTATGTTTTGCTTTTCTTGAAATGATTTTGTGTGACTCGGTAAATGCGAGTTCTGGATGAGCGAGGACAAAGCCTTTGCACATTTCGACAACCAGGTTTTCAGGGTTGTTGATGAGTTTTTTCATTGGAACACCAAGAGTGATTGATTTGGGAGATAAATTTATTGCTCTATTATTATAGAAAGTAATGATTTTTGCAGAGTTAAAAATGTAAAAGCGGATAAATTTTAATGAATGAGTCAGAAAAATAACGTTTTTGATATGTATATTGTTTGATTTAATTTCTCTATTAAGAAGTAAAACCTATTACCTTTTACAAAGATGAACTGGAATTTGATTGTGCTATTAGATTAGTGAGCTTTCTTTGATATATCATTCAATTTATTAATTAAGATTTAGAGAAAATATTATCGTGGCTGAACTCATTCCTCCAAATATACAACACTTAAGATCTGCCAGTAGTGGGGAAAGGAAAGTTTACCAATTATTGGAACATATATTTCAAGATGAAAATGCTATTATCTGGTATGAACCGAAAGCATTAAATCGTTATACTGATTTTTTGGTATGGTTGCCAAAGCATGGTTTATTAGTAGTTGAAGTCAAGGATTGGTCAAAAGAACGATTTGAAACACTAAATCCAGATACATTCACAGGACGTTTTTATAATAAAAATGACACTAAAATAGTGTCTGTTCAGAATCCTGAAATGCAAGTACGTAAGTGCATGCTAAATATTTTAAATCAATTCAAAAAGACTGCGATATTTTTACAAAAGAGTGGTCCCTATCAAGGAAATGTTAAGTTTCCGATCAGTAGTTGTGTGATTTATACTGAATTAAAACAAGAGGATGCTAAGGGGATTGGACTCAGCTTTCCAGCTATCAGCTCCGAGCATAAGACCATATACAAGGATGATTTACGTTTAGTTGCCGAAAATAAAACGTTTAAACAAAAATTAATTAAGGCTTTCCAAGATGTTGCATTTCCATTTGAACCTTTAACTCAGGCGGAAGAGAAATTTCTTCGGTATATGATTTTTCCGGAAATTCGTGTCAATGAGTTTAAACAAGATGAGCTATTTGCCTTAGAGCCACAAGAAATTAAAGCTTTAGATTTAACACAAGAATCAATTGCCAAAAATATTGGTGATGGGCATCGTATTTTAAAAGGTGTAGCAGGAAGTGGCAAAACTTTGGTTTTAGCATGCCGTGCCAAGTATCTAAAAACAATTTATCCTGACTATAAGATTTTAGTGGTTTGTTATAACAATTCTTTATGCAACCATTTAAAGCATATGTTCGGTGATGATTTTAATAAGAAAATTGAAGTTCTTAATTTTCATAGCCTTGTCAAGCAGCTAACTGGAGCGAATTTATCTATGCTGCTTCAGGAAAAGCAGTCCGAATATAATACCCGGGTGGGGCACATTTTACTGGATTACCTGGAAAAGAAGGATGTACTAGACGCTGAATTATATGACGCTATTCTGATTGATGAAGGACAAGACTTTGCGCAGGAATGGATTATTGGGCTATCTAAACTAGTGAAATCTGAGAGTAACAATATTTTGTTCTGTTATGACCCTGCACAAAATATTTTCAACCGCAAAAAGCCAAGCTGGCGCTCTGTTGGCTTGCAGGTTCAAGGTAAAAAACCAGTAGAACTATATAAATGTTATCGTAATACTAAAGAAATTTTAGATATTGCCAAAGCATTTTTGAATTCTAAACAACCGGATAGCTTACAAAATAATGACGAATACGATCGTATTTTAGATCCTGACACAGGCGAATGTAAAACAGGAGAATATCCAAGTATTTATCATAAAAATGATGTCCGTCACTTGGCCGATTTGATCGCTCGGAAAATTCGTCAATTGTTGCAATCAGAAACTGCATCAAGGGAGATTGCTGTATTACAGGCAAAATCAGCCGTATACGATATTTTTGTGAGTGAGTTGAAGTCAAAATTAAATACTTATATACCAAATGTTGAAGCAGAATTTATTTTTAGCAGCGTAGAGAAGAAGGCATTAGACTTAAATAAAAATTCAATTAAAATTATGAATGTGGAGTCATCCAAAGGTTTGGAGTTTCCACATGTTTTTTTCGTCGGGCTAGATTACATGCCACGACTCGGTGAAAATCGTGATTTAGATTCCGAGCGAAAACTTGCTTATGTGGGTATGACTCGTGCACAAAATAAACTATTTATCCTGGGATGTGAAAATAAAGGATTTCTTGCCGATGTTAAAAAGATCTATGAGCAAACAACTAGTTTATTGGACGTCGAAGAAAGCTCGGTGGAAGTTAGTATTGAAAAATCTGAAGTAACCATTTCCCAAGAAGATATAGAAAATATCAATGATTCAATGATTGGGCAAAAGTGGACAGAAGATGAGGAAGTTCGTCTGATTGATGCATTTATGGATGAAAAGCTGTCTATTAAAGAAATTGCAAAACGACATTCACGTAAAGAGGGTGGTATTCGTTCGCGATTGAGAAAGTTAAGACTAATTGATTGAAAAATAAAAAATCCCCTCAATCGAGGGGATTTTTCTTCTCTAAACTAGATGACTCTTAAACAATCGAATCATCCAAATTCGGCGCTAACCAACGTTTCGCTTCATCCAGCGTCCAACCTTTACGCTTCGCATAATCTTCCAACTGGTCGCCAGAGATTTTACCCACGTTAAAGTATTCAGTTTCAGGATTTGCATAATAGAAACCGCTGACTGATGAAGGTGGCCACATTGCAAAACTAGAGGTTAAGTAAGTTCCAATCTTGTCAGTTGTACCTAACCAGTCAAAGAGTGGCACTTTTTCAGAATGTTCAGGACACGCAGGGTAGCCCGGTGCGGGACGAATACCGACATACTTCTCTTTAATCAAATCTTCATTCGACAATTGTTCATCTGCTTGGTAGCCCCAGAATTCTTTACGGATACGCTGGTGCAAATGTTCAGCAAATGCTTCAGCAAATCGGTCACCTAAAGCCTGCGCCATAATTGCAGAATAATCATCGCCTTTGGCTTTGTATTCTTGCGACAGCTCTTCCGCACCAAAGATTGAAACTGTAAAACCACCCAAATAATCCTGAGCCACATCTTTCTGTGCAATAAAGTCCGCCAAAGAATAGTTGGCTTTGCCTGTCACTTTATCCGACTGCTGACGTAGATGTTCAAAAGTATGGGTCACATTGCCATTTTCATCTGCCACAGCAACAGTGTCGCTTGCCACACGGTTGGCAGGATAAATGCTGAAGGTGGCACGCGCATCGAAACGTTTATTCTCGATGATATCTTTCAGCATAATTTGTGCTTGTTCAAACAAGTCACGTGCTGCTTCGCCCACTACGTCATCTTCCAGGATTTTCGGGAATTTACCCGCCAGACTCCAAGAAATAAAGAACGGTGTCCAGTCAAAATATTCCACCAAGGTTTCAAGTGGATAATTGGTGAAAGTTTCCGAACCAATGAAGTTAGGTTTTACTGGAGTGTGTGCACCGAAATCAATTTTAAAGCCATTTTCAATTGATTTTGCATAAGACAATTTGGCGGCTTTCGGCTGTTTATTGGCTAAACGTGTACGGATTTTTTCATAATCCGCCGCATAGTCCGTTGCCAGTTTTGGTTTCATCTCGGCAGAAAGCAATTGTGTTGCCACACCGACTGCACGTGAAGCATCAGCTGTGTAGTACACACCATCATTTTGATATTGCGGTGAAATCTTTACAGCGGTATGGGCTTTAGAGGTGGTTGCACCCCCAATCATTAGTGGAATTTTAAAGCCTTTACGCTGCATTTCTTTGGCAACAAAGACCATCTCGTCCAGAGAGGGCGTAATCAAACCAGACAAACCGATAATATCGACTTTTTCATCAATTGCGGTTTGCAGGATTTTCTCGCACGGCACCATCACGCCCAGATCCACGATGTCATAACCGTTACAGCCCAGCACCACGCCGACAATGTTCTTACCGATGTCGTGTACATCGCCTTTTACCGTCGCCAGCAGGATTTTACCTTTGGCTTCAGCTTGGGTTTTCTCAGCTTCAATAAACGGATTCAGCCAAGCCACTGCCTGCTTCATCACACGCGCAGATTTTACCACTTGTGGCAAGAACATTTTACCGGCACCAAACAGGTCGCCAACCACGTTCATACCTGCCATCAATGGGCCTTCAATCACATCCAGTGGACGGGTTGATTTTAAACGCGCTTCTTCAGTATCCTGATCGATATACGTTGTGATGCCTTTGACCAGTGCATATTCAAGACGTTTCTCAACAGATTCATTACGCCATTCCAGGTTTTCTTCGGCTTTTTGCGTACCACTTTGACCACGATATTTTTCAGCGACAGCCAGCAGCCGTTCTGTTGCATCCTGACCACTTTCGCCTTGATTCTGGTTTTGAACCACATCTTCAACGGCAGCTTTTAATTCTTTATCAATGTCATCATAAATCGCCATTTGGCCGGCATTCACAATCCCCATGGTCATGCCTTTTTGAATGGCATGGTACAAAAATACTGAGTGAATCGCTTCACGTACTGGCTCATTACCACGGAATGAGAACGAGACGTTAGAGACACCACCTGAAATCATGGCATGGGGCAGATTTTCTTTAATCCAGCCAGTCGCTTCAATGAAATCAACCGCATAGTTATTATGTTCTACAATCCCTGTCGCAATCGCAAACACGTTCGGGTCAAAGATAATATCTTCAGCAGGGAAGCCCACTTCATTGACCAGCACATCATAAGAGCGCTTACAGATCTCTTTTTTGCGAGCGGCTGTATCGGCCTGACCATCTTCATCAAATGCCATCACAATCACTGCGGCACCGTACTGACGGCACAGGCGGGCACGTTCGACAAACTCGTCATAACCTTCTTTTAAGGAAATCGAGTTCACCACGGCTTTACCTTGCACGCATTTCAAACCTGCTTCGATAATCTCCCATTTAGAAGAATCGAGCATGATCGGCACACGTGAAATATCCGGCTCAGACGCAATCAGATTCAGGAAGTGCACCATGGCACCTTGTGAATCCAGCATGCCTTCATCCATGTTGATATCGATAATTTGTGCACCGGCTTCAACCTGCTGACGGGCAACATCGAGTGCTTCGGCGAAGTTTTCTTCACGAATCAGACGCAGGAATTTTTTCGAACCGGTGACGTTGGTACGCTCGCCGACGTTCACAAACAATGAATCCTGGGTGATGTTAAATGGTTCTAAACCGCTTAAACGACAGGCAGGCGCAATCTCAGGAATTTGACGCGGGCTAATGCCTTCCACTGCTTGTGCAATTGCGCGGATGTGATCCGGTGTGGTACCACAGCAACCACCGGTAATATTGATCAGACCGCTTTCCGCAAATTCTTTAATGAAAGCTGCAGTTTCTTCCGGTGTTTCATCATATCCACCGAAGGCATTTGGCAAGCCAGCGTTAGGATGTGCTGAAACAAAAGTATCCGCTACATCCGACACGGTTTTGACGTGTGGACGCATCGCATCTGCACCAAGCGCACAGTTAAAACCAATCGAGATCGGTTCTGCATGACGCATCGAGTTCCAGAACGCTTCTGCGGTTTGACCGGTTAAGGTACGGCCAGATGCATCGGTAATGGTGCCTGAGATCATGATTGGCAGTTCATAGCCCAGTTCTTTAAAGACTTCTTTCACCGCAAAGATCGCAGCTTTGGCATTTAAAGTATCAAATACGGTTTCAATCAGGATGATGTCGACACCACCTTCAATCAGCGCTTTGGTTGATTCAATATAATCCACTTTTAAGGCATCAAAAGTGATGTTGCGGAAGGCTGGATCGTTAACGTTTGGAGAAATAGACGTGGTACGTGATGTCGGACCAATCACACCTGCCACAAAACGTGGTTTTTCTGGGGTTGAATATTTGGCACAGGCTTCTTTGGCCAGACGCGCCGCTTCACGGTTAATCTCGGGAACCAGATCTTGCATATGATAGTCAGACATCGAAACCCGCGTACCGTTAAAGGTATTGGTTTCAATAATGTCGGCGCCAGCTTCCAAGTAAGCTTCATGAATACCTTGAATGATTTGTGGTTGTGTCAAAACGAGCAGGTCGTTATTGCCTTTCAGATCATAAGCCCAATCAGCAAAACGCTCGCCACGGTAATCGGCTTCTTCCAGTTTATGGCGCTGGATCATGGTACCCATCGCACCATCGATAATTAAAATTTTCTTGGCAAGAAGTTCTTTTAAGGTGGCAAGTGTCGACATTCAAACTTTCTCAGTAGAAATCAAAAAACATCGGCCATATTAGCAGAATTAATGCTTGAATTCTGCGCCTCCTTTCTCAGAATGATGGATATACATGATATGAAAATTTGATAAGTCAGTTAGAACAAGACAGGTTTTTGTTATCCGGTCTATGCAGTATCCAGCTTTAAAATGGGATCTGGCTAAAACTGGCAAAAATATATTTGAAAAATTAAGCTGATGCTTTTATTCATGAAATTGTCATATTTATTGACTATGCTCTGTACATAGAAATTATGGTCATCTTAAGCGTAGAGGGAGATTCAAAGCTTTAAGCGCAAAAACAGGACACGTTTTTGAGTTCTGAAAAGCTGGAATTTTATCTTAAGTTGATGATTTATTGAATCAAACAGCAGTGTTTTACTCGGGATTAAACAGGACGAACAGCAGCAAGAAAATCTAAATTATTGCTTCATATGACAGCAGTTTGTCATATAATTGTCACAATTTAACTGAACAATAGGGGAATTCTTGAATCCTCTATTCCTGCTTGCATGAATCCTAATCAAACTCCCATAGATTCAGCACACGAGTCGGCTTCGCACAAGTCGACCAATGTTCACGTGCCGACACCAAAATTCTTTATGCCAGTTTTTCTAACTGTCATTATCTCTACTCTTATTTATATCGGTTTTCAATTGTCTGCCGATTTAGCGCATGTTCCTGCACTGGGTTTATATTCAATTATTCTCCTGGCGACGGCATTGTTTATTGCGCTGGGCTTTGAATTCGTCAATGGCTTCCACGATACTGCCAATGCGGTTGCCACGGTCATTTATACCAATGCACTTTCTGCGCCTGTCGCTGTAATGTGGGCCGGTTTCTGTAACTTCCTTGGGGTTATGGTGGCCAGTGGTGCGGTGGCTTACGGTATTATTGCACTGTTACCTGTTGAGCTGATCATGAATGTCGGCTCCGGAGCAGGTTTTGCTATGGTGTTTGCCATGCTGATCGCTGCGATTGTCTGGAACCTGGGAACATGGTTTCTTGGTATTCCTGCATCCAGCTCACATACCCTGATCGGTTCGATTCTGGGTGTGGGCATCATGAACTACATTCTGCACGCGAGCAGCGGTGCATCGGGTATAGACATGGAGCAGGTAATGAAAGTCGGTAAGGCGCTGTTATTTTCGCCTTTAATCGGTTTTGCATTTGCCGCTGTGCTGTTCTTGCTGGTGAAAAAAACCTTCAAGAAACAGGTGGAGCTGTTCCAGCCACCTGAAGGTAATAAACCGCCACCCCCTTTAATTCGTGCCATTTTGATCTTTACCTGTACCGGTGTCAGCTTTGCGCACGGTTCAAATGATGGTCAAAAAGGCATGGGGCTGATCATGTTGATTTTAATTGGCTGTGTACCAATGGCGTACTCACTCAACAAAAACCTAGATCAACAGCATATCCAGACTTTTGGTCAATTGTCTGCGCAAACGGCCAATGCGATTTATCCAGACCATGCGGATATTGAAGATGAAAAAGCGCGTCAGATCATCACGACTTATATCCAAACCAAAGAAATCACCCCTGAAGTGGTGCCTGCATTGGCGAGCCTCACAGATCATTTAGGTGAAAAAGTCGGTAGCTATAGCAGCATTAGGGAAGTGCCTGAAGCACAGGTTTCAGAATTCCGGAATGACATGTACTTAAGTACCACGGCTTTCAAGCGTTTGGACAAAGCAGAAGCTTTACCTGCAATGACGGCTGAACAGGACAAAACGGTAGATCAATACCGTGACAGTCTGGATTCATTCTTGCAATACATCCCGACCTGGGTGAAAGTGGCCGTTGCTCTGGCGCTGGGTCTGGGTACTATGGTTGGCTGGAAGCGTATTGTGGTGACAGTCGGTGAGCGTATTGGTAAGCAGCATATGACCTATGGTCAGGGTATGTCTGCTGAACTGGTGGCGATGTCGACCATTGCGGCTGCGGATGGTTTCGGGATGCCGGTATCGACCACTCATGTATTGAACTCTGCGGTTGCAGGTACCATGGTGGCGAATAAGTCAGGTCTGAACTTCCAGATGGTGAAAACCATTCTGTCTGCCTGGGTTTTCACTTTACCCGCCACAATTTGTTTATCAGGTACTTTGTACTGGTTGTTACTTAAAGTTTTCTAATATTATTAGATAAGTAAAAAACGCTGCTTCGGCAGCGTTTTTTTATGAAGTTTTTTAAAATCCTCTCCCTTGGAGAGGGTTGGGGAGAGGGGGAGAATTTTGAATAAAAATAATATTGACTCTAGGAGAAGGGTAGAGTCAAGGAAATCAATTACTTCTTAAGCTTACTCAATAATCCCTTGGGTAACTTCTCTGTCGCAAAACCATACAGGGCAGCAAAAGGTAATGCAGTTCGCGCCAGATAAGCCACTCGCCACAAACCACCATGATTCGCACCCTGCATCATCAATTCCAGTGGATGATTCAGCTTCACTTCAGGATTGGCCACAGAGGTAGCATTACGCAGATCATGAATCCACAGGGCTGCCATCAGTGCATTTGTGGTTTCAGGTGCAAAAGCTTCGACATCAAACAGACTGGCACCGTTGAACGCGGCTTTTAATAGCGGATTCTTGGTGACTGAATACGTGGTTGTAGATGGAGCGATATTGATGCTGACACGTTGACCCTGAGCGCGAGCTAAAGTAGCACGCCATTGTTGAATGCGTTTGGCCAGTGCATAGTTTGGACCTTGTTCTACCACCAGACAGTCACAAATCCCATAAGACTGGTCACCAGATTGAATCAGCTCATGCGCATTTTTCTGAAAAAAGTGTTTGCGGCTTACAGTCGATACACCTTTGGAAATCAGTGTCTGTGCTTTCGAGCGCTCCGCATATTTCACTTTTGATGCTTCAATCACTTCACTTGGAACGGCATAGACATCGGTCGGGGTGCACATATACATCAGGCTGGTATTGGCTTTTTGTTCGCTGACATATTTCATGATGGCATCCATCGCCATCGAAACACGGACATGCTTCTCGCCATCCAGATAGGCAATTGCGGCCAGATCCAGATCCGGCTCAAACTGTAATAGCCATTTAGCAATCTCGGGAATCTGAGTCAAAAGATTGGCACCGAGTTTTTCTTTTAGAACATCGTCAGGCGTATCTTCTGCAAGTGCTTCAGTACAGGGTGCATACAGCGTGGCATTGCCTTGGCTGATGGTATCGATAATCTTGCCCCAGACCCGGCTATTCGGTAAATCAATCGCCACAATATTGGCTTTCCATTTTGTCAGCCAGGTCAGAGGTCCTGCTTCAGATGCAGCACCAAACAGCACTGTGGTCCGATCTGACAGGTCAAACCATTCCGGATGCACGGCACATTCACGTAGGGCATTGGCATGGCTGGTTTCCATGATGCCTTGAGTTTCCCAGCGTTCAATCTGCTCCAGTAAGGCATCACCTTGCAGCTTTTGCCCCTGGTAGGGCACATACCATTCTGGTGCTGATTTGCTATGACCTGTCAGTTTGAAGGTATGCAACTGGCCTGCGGGCAGGGAGAAGACCTCCTGCAGTAAATGCTTTTGACCGTCACGATAAAACTCAAACGTCTGATGGGCCTGTGCCAATCCATCCTCTGCAATTTTCAGGCTGGCCTCAGGAGAGCTCAGACCCTGCTCGACCAGCTTTTTAAAATGTACGGTGTAGAGTTTGCGCCAGTTTTTTTCTGATTGTGCCTGTGCAGAACTGTGAGGGGCGACATTGGCTAGCGCTGCCGCGATAATTGCGCGCCCTGCTTTTGAGCTACTGGGTTTTTGTTGTGGAGACTGAAGAGGAAATTGGAGACCGTCTGGTGTAATGGACATGCAAAATATCTCGATAATGACAGTGATTAATATACAGATGTATACATTATCGCTGCAAAATTCACTTCAAGATTGGCATTAAGTGACATCATGGCTTTCTAATATATTACGAGATGTTTCAACTGACCAAGAGAGCCGCAGCTCTCTTGTCGATTTTTAGTGAAAAACTCCGGCCCAACTTACAGCTGATTAAGTTATCTCAGGATTTAAAAATCCGCGTTAAAACGGAATCTGCATCAGTTTATTCAGGAAGTGCGGAATCAGGCGTGGCTCCAGAATAATCGTCATAATCACACCATAGGCTGCTCCCCATAAGTGCGCACTGTGATTAATATTGCTATTGCCTTTTTTGCCTGACCAGATGCTATAGGCCACATACAGCACAGCAAAAATAATTGCAGGAACTGGAATGAAGAATACAAAAATCAGTTTCCATGGTTCAAACAGAATATAGGCAAATAGCACAGCCGACACTGCACCGGAAGCGCCTAGACTGGCCCAGCGCGCATCATTTTTATGCTTCAGGTAACTTGGCAGAATCGCAGCAACCAGAGCACCCAGATAGAACAGGATGAAACCCAGGTCGTACAGATATTGACGATAAAAGCTTTCAATTACACTGCCAAAAAAGAACAGGGTAATCATATTGAACAGCAGGTGGGTTCCATCCGCATGAATAAACCCATGCGTAATAAAACGGTCATATTGTCCACGTTGCAGTGCCGGAGGCCAAAAAATCAGCCGGTTCATTACCGTCTCTTTGGAGAAAGCAATAAATGACACAATACAGGTGATCAGAATAATGGTAACAGTATGATTAAAAGGTAAATCAAGCATATAAATGATTCTAATGGTGCCTATTTGCTAATTATCATGCCATTAAAATTGAGCTAAAGTTGTACTTTTATAATAAATCCGACAATTTTAGTTGATTTTTAAAAATTACCCCGCATCTTCAGTTAAAATGGTCACTTGAGCTTGAGGAAATTATTGTTATGTCGACTGAGAACAGCAGCACTCCAGTTGTTGGTGAAATTCCCAACTTATTGATTACACCAACAGCACAAGAGTATTTAAAGGATTTACTGGATAAACAGAACACCCCGGGTATTGGTGTGCGTGTTTTTGTAGAACATCCGGGTACTCCTCGCGCTGAATGTTGCATGGCCTATAGTGCACCTGATGAAGTTGTACCGACAGATTATAAGCAGGAATACCCTGAGTTCCCTGCTTTTATCGACTCGCCATCTATTCCGTATTTACTTGATGCCGTGATTGACTACAACAAAGACCGTTTTGGTGGTCAGCTGACCTTCCGTGCACCGAACTCTAAAGTGCCACGTGTGGGGCCAGATGCGTCGGTAGAAGAGCGTATTACCTATGTATTGCAGTCTGAAATTAACCCGGGTCTGGCAGGCCATGGCGGTAACTGTGCCCTGGTTGAAGTCAAAGAAGACCCAGAGCATGGCTTAACAGCGGTGCTTAAATTTGGCGGTGGTTGCCAGGGTTGTTCAGCGATTGATATCACCTTGAAACAAGGGGTAGAAACCACGCTAAAGCAGCATATTCCTGAATTGATGCATGTCGTTGATGAAACGGATCATAGCCAATCTGAAGGTGCGTATATGAAATAAGCTGTTCTATAGAATAGTTCATTTATCGCATTCTAAAAAACCTCGAAATTTCGAGGTTTTTTTATATCTGGATTTAAACTTAATAAATGCTAATGATAATAATTATCAATATTAATTGCATTTGTGGAAATCCCTGTTACACTTCGCAACCGAATAAACATGATCTCTTCATAACTCTTAGGACGCGCAAGGTATGAATAAGCCCTTCTTAAAAACAACTTTAGCTTTCGCAGTATTTACAGCAATGACTGTTTCAGTCCAAGCGCAAGACCAAGTTACTGAAGAAAAAGAGGGAATCGTACAGGCTGATGCGACCAAATTACAAACGATTGTGGTGACCACAGCGGGCGGTTTTGAACAAAATATTGCTGATGCACCTGCTTCAATTTCAGTCATTACGGCAGAAGAATTACAAAAAAAATCATATACAGATGTCATTGATGCTGTAAAAAATATGCCAGGTGTATCCGTTCAAGGTGGCGGAAACAACAAAGAAATTACCATTCGAGGTATGGGCGCAGCTTATACAAAGTACCTTGTTGATGGCAGACCAGTAAGTGCGGGTAGAGCAGTTAATGGCAATGGTACAGACGGCGGGAAAATTGGTGCATATTTACCAACAATTAATATGATTGAACGAGTAGAAGTCGTGCGTGGCCCAATGTCATCACTTTATGGTTCAGATGCCATGGGTGGTGTGATCAACATCATTACCAAAAAAATCCCTTCAGAATGGGGTGGCTCATTGACCTTAAACCATACCATGCCAACGACATCTTCGGATTTAGGGCGAACCATTCAATCAGGACTCGTGGGATATGGCCCTTTAACCGATACACTAGGTATGCGTGCCACAGTCGGGATCACTGAACAGGAAGCGGATCAAGGCTATCAAACCTCTGACCGTAATCTTCCCGGAATGGCAGGAAGTAAAGCAACCGGACAATCGGGTAGTCGTGATCAGAATGCGAACTTAAAGTTTGATTATACGCCGAACGATATTCATAGCTTATCTTTAGAGCTGGGTTATAGCTTGCAAGAGAATAATGCCTCGACCACGCCTCAGGTGGTGGATGGTAAAGAACAGGCTTTATTAGCATGGGGTCCATCTGAGTTAGAACATCGTTCAGTGTCTCTATCACATGATGCTCAATGGGGTTTCGGTGATTCAAAAATTACGGCTTACTACAATGATTATGATCAAAGTCAGGTGACAGAGACTGGGCCGACCACACAAAAATCCAAGGAAAGCATTGTAGAAGCTAATCTCAATATTCCGTTTAAATTAGGTGTGGAGCATGTTGCGACAGTGGGAGGTCAATGGAAATCAGAAGAACTGGTTAATACCCGTAATATTGGGCTGGCTATTCCAAGTTATGACGGCAAAGAATATGGTTCAGAGCTAGAAGGAGATACTTGGGCATTGTTCGTTGAAGATAAAATTGTTTTTAATGATCAAGTCAATTTGACCCTTGGTAATCGTTTTGATCATCACGATAAATTTGGCACACATAATAGTCCACGTGCTTATTTGGTGGTGCAACCAAATGATGCATTGACCATTAAAGGTGGTGTTGCTCAGGGCTTTAGAGCTCCTTCACTCAAAGAGAATACTGCAGGTGCAGCGACGCGTTCAGGGGGGAATGGATGTACATCCTTGAAACCTTTAGGCTATGTATCGGGCGGATGTTATATGGCGGGTAATGCAGACCTGCAGCCTGAAGAAAGTACCAACTATGAACTTGGATTTAATTTTGCTCAAAATGATTTTGATCTCGGTTTAACTTATTTCCACACAGATTTTAAAAATAAAATTGAATATCGTGCTTTAGGAGAAATTAATGGGGTGTGGTGGACACAATATCAAAATGCTGAAAAAGCGCGTGTACGGGGCTTGGAAGCAAGTGTGGCATTACCACTCTTAGAGAATTTAAGCTGGAAGACCAATGCAACCTATTATTTTGAATCAAAAAACTTAGTGACTGGCAGAAATCTTTCAACGATTCCCGAGTTATCCGTTTATAGTGCACTCAACTGGACTCCCACTGATCCACTTTCATTGGAACTTGCAGCGCAATATACCGGTGAACAATATACGGCAAGTATTGAAGATACGGTGGTGATGCAAAAACCACATACGGTATTTAACTTATCTGCGAATTATGAAGTGAACGATCAAGTGACTGTTAGAGGTGGTCTCAATAATTTATTTGATAAAAAATTAGTAAATGCTTCAAATGATTATTATCTGGATCGTCAGGAAGTCTTTGTCGGACTGACCTATAACTTCTAAACAATTTAAAAAGCCGCTCTCGAGCGGCTTTTTAAGCTTTATACTTTAAGAATCTTCAAAGTATCTTCTGAATAATAAAACTGTTCCAGATATCTGCGTGTACGTTCACGTAAATGACCTTGTGAAACCATCTGTTGAATGATCGGGTTCAACAATTGCTGTAACTCATGCTGGATTAAGGCTTCATCAATATTCAGATCACGCAGCAAGCTGTCAAAAGTATGTTCCTGATTGCGTACATACCAGGTATGAACTCCATCATGAACTTGCTGTTTTAGATAATCCGTCTGACGCAAATGATCCCAGATCTCATGTCCTAAACCGACTGTCTGATTTAAATCCTGAAGCTCAATATAATTTTTCAATACCGATACCGGCATATCTTTGATTTTATGCCAGAGATTGGCCTGAAAATGATAGAGTTTTTCATCATCAAAGTGCTGGTTCAGCACATGTTCACTCATCTGGCTCAGTTTTAAAATATTCTTTTGCAGATAACGCGCAATAGTACTGTCCAGATCCGTATCGGTGACATTTTCCAGTACCGACTTGCCCATTTTCATAAAACGGGAAACCCCGGGCACGCTTTTAGCGATGACAGAATTATCCAGATAATCCTGAATGGAATGCTGGATCAGTTGCGTGATCATGGCCGAAAATGCCGGATTATTCACGACGGTCTTAATCAGACGCTGACGATGGCCACTTTTACTGGCAACATATTGTGCGATTTTATCCACGGTCAGGACTGGAATCACATCGGCAATTTTGGTCGTATCGTTGGCCGGATGCACCAGTGCAAAACGGATATGCTCAGCAATCTGCTCAATCAGAAAGCTGCTGGCAGCAGTATCCAGAATCTGTTTTTGTAAAAGCTGATGAATCAGATCACAGCTCCATAGATCTTTCAGGTTCTGTTTACGTAACCACAGATAAAACGCATGAAACTCAGTTTGAATCGTTTCAGATTGAGAAAATGCCTGATCGAGAAAATCAAGTTGAGCATCGATCAACTGCTCAATCATCGGGTGTTTCTGCATAACGGCTCTGAAACTTAATTTAAAGGAATGAGTTTATCAGCAAGCGGGTTTTTTAGGGTCTGGGTCTTGGCCAGAAAAGGCAAATAATGTTGTGCCACCTGTTTTTCTGCTTCCAGAATCGGCATATGCCCGACATTGTTCAGAATCACCGGCGTTTCGGCACGTTTCAACAGGGCATGCAGTTCTTTAACCACTTCGACATTGATGATCCGGTCCTGTCTGCCCCATAAAATCAAGGTCGGTGCTTCAACTGTTCGGGTCAGGCGGGCAAAGGTTTCCGGTGTGTAAATCCGGTTCAGCATCACGACCTGATCAATCGATTTACTGGTCTGCTCAGAACGTGAAATCAGCAGTTTTTCCTGTGCATACTGGAGCTGATAAGGAATCACCGGCGGGTTCTGCATCAGCTGTCTGGAGACATCTTGCAGATCACCGGGCTTGCTGACGATCAGGTCTTTTAGGGCTTGCGGGTCTTTGGTATAGGGCGTATTGCCCATTTTGTAGAGACCGGCACTATTGATTAAAAACAGGCTTTGCGTATCGAATGGATATTGTGAGGCATAGACCGTGGCAATCGATCCCCCCAGGGAATGTCCGGCAATATGTAAATTCTCGTCTACATTTAAGGTTTCAATGAATAAACGCATCTGAGAAGTCACATTGGGCACAGAAACATCGAAACTCTCTGGAACCTTGGTATCACCGTTGCTCGGCAAGTCAGGAATAATCACATGATAATGTGGAGTCAGAAACTGTGCGACCCGATTCCAGTTATCTCGCGTTCCTGCCAGACCATGAATCAGCAGAATTGAAGGCTTGTTCTTGGCACCACCTTCACTGTAGCTCCAGGTCACATCACCGATTTTAAGTGTCTTGGATTGAAGTCCAGCTTGTGTTCGTTCCTGCAGCAGATGTTGTTGTAATATTTTGGCAGGCTTTTCATTCGGCTGGCTAAACATATATTGACTATGTGCAAAGCTCGGCAATGCCATCGTAAACGCGACTAAGGTCGAGCAGATTATTTTCGAGCGCAACTTTATTATTTTCTTCATTGGCACATTCCCCAAAAAATACACAGCGAGCAAATTGCTCAAATACTTCCATGTTGTAAATTTGCTATTTCAGTCAAATAAAAACATTATTCTTCATTCTATTTTAAATCAATCCTGGCGCTTGTCACCCATTAGTTTTTTGCTGAACAGCATTGAATGATTTGAAAATGTGATGTGCTGCACACAAAATCCTTGCTGAAATGAAATTAGATAAATGTTAAAAATTTAAGCAGCTAAGATTTTTTGCAAGTGACATTCAAAAAAACTGGCAGTAAAATATTGCAACTAAAACATCGGTGATAGAAAAGAATGCTCACAGCTCAAGAAGCTTTAGAACGTCTTAAACAAGGGAACCAACGTTTTGTCAGCGGTGATACCTCGCATCCAAAACAACTGAGCCACCAACAGCGCGCAGAAATGGCAGAGGATCAGAACCCATTTGCAATTGTACTGGGCTGTTCAGATTCGCGTGTCCCGGCTGAAATGGTTTTTGATCAGGGTCTCGGTGATCTTTTTGTGATTCGTGTTGCAGGCAATATTGTCGCACCATCACAGGTCGGGAGTGTTGAATTTGCGGCGGAACGCTATGACTGTGCTATTGTTGTAGTCTTAGGTCATAGTCATTGTGGCGCGATCCAGGCCACCATTGATACCTTAATGTGCCCAGATTGCCCGCCGTCGGCAAACCTGATGTCGATTGTGAATCGAGTACGTCCTTCAGTTGAAACCTTAATGCAAACTGAACTGAAAAATGATTTGGCAAAATTGTCCAAGCATGCCGTGCGTTCTAATGTATTTGCATCGGTTAACCAACTACGTCATGGTTCAGCAGTATTAGAAAATCTGATTGGTCAAGGACAACTCAAAGTGGTCGGTGCTGAATATTCACTGGAAACAGGTGAAGTATTGTTCTTTGATTTTTAGGCAAAATTTATTTAAATACAATCTAAAATAACTTAAAGGCGCTTTATAAAGCGCCTTTAATGTATGGATAGGCATTATTTAGCAGGATGGTTTGTGCTTTGGCATTTGGATGAATCAGATCCTTTTGCATCAGGGTTTTATTGCCGGCCACACCCTGCATAAAGAACGGTAACAATTTCACCTTATATTGCTGGCTCACTACCTTATAATTATTTTCAAAGGCCTTGCTATAGGCCTGTCCATAATTAGGCGGCATCTTCATACCAAATACCACGACTTTGGCCTTGGCTTTCTGGCTTTGCTGAATCAGGCTGGCTAAATTTTTTTGAATCATTTGCGGCGGCTGTCCGCGTAAGCCGTCATTACCCCCCAACTCAATCACCACAAGGTCTGGACGATGCGTCTGCAACAGTTTCGGCATTCTGGCCAGCGCTCCACTGGTGGTTTCTCCACTGACACTTGCATTGACCACTTTATGCTGTTTCGGATACTGTTGCTCTAAACGCTTTTGTAATAAATGTACCCAGCCTTGTTGTGGCTGAATACCGTAACCAGCACTTAAACTATCACCTAAAATCATAATCGTCTTTGCTGATACTCCGAGCGGTAACAGGCACAGACTGAGCAAAAACAAGTAAGACAATACCCGAGTTTTCTGATTAAGATCTTTCATATAGGACACGTATGATTCAAAGTAGCAACGATTCGAACATCATGCCACAGGCGATTATTTCTGCCCAGAAATTGACACAAAAGATACAACTTTCACAAAAACAGCTGACTATTTTTGAGGATCTTGATCTGGAGATTATGGCAGGCGAGCAGGTGGCAATTACCGGTCGTTCCGGCTCGGGAAAATCCACATTGCTAGGCATTCTGGCAACGCTGGATCAGGCCAGTTCAGGCCAGCTCATCGTCAGTGGCGAGTCGGTTTCTACCTTGAATGAAGAACAACGTGCGTTGGTGCGCCTGAAAAATATCGGGTTTGTGTTTCAGTCTTTTCAGCTCTTGCCACATCTGACTGCCCTTGAAAATGTCATGTTGCCACTGCGTTTACAGCCCAGTTTCAAATATGCAGAAGCTGAACAAAAAGCCTTGGCGCTACTGCATAAAGTTGGTCTGGATCGGCAGGCACAACAAACCCCGAAAGTCCTGTCTGGCGGGGAGCAGCAGCGTGTCGCGATTGCCCGGGCATTGGTCAGTGAACCGAAAATTATTTTTGCCGATGAACCCACAGGCAATCTCGACGGTGAAACTGCCAAGGAAATTGAACAGCTTTTGTTTCAGTTGAATCGGGAACTGGGTACGACCTTGGTGCTGGTGACGCATGACCGCAAACTGGCACAGCAATGCCAGCGACATTTTGAACTGCTGAATGGCCAGCTGATTGAACATCCGAGTGGAGGATGAGATGAACCCTTTATTTCGTCCTCTACTCACACAAAGTTTTAAAAGTACCGGAATTTATCTGTTAATTATTGCCTTAACGCTGGCGATCAGTGCAACAACAGCACTCAAGTTTAGCAATGAACAGATTCAAAATGCAGTGGCATTGCAGGCCGCAGAAATGCTGGCCGGTGATCTGGTACTTTCGGACAATGAGCCTCTACCAAAAGAATGGCGTGATCAGGCCAAACAGCTGGATTTACAGCAGTCAGAAGTCACTTTCTTTAGCACCATGGCCTATACCGATGAACAGTTTGTCATGGTCAATGTCAAAGCCATTGATCAGGCTTTTCCCTTGCGTGGCGAGCTGCAGCTGCAACCTGCAAAAACGAAGATTCAATCGGGTGAAATCTGGCTCAGTCCACGGGCTATGGACCTGCTCAAAGTCAAACTGGGCGATCAGCTGAATATTGCCGATGCGGCGTTTAAAGTCACAGCCAAGATTGAACAGGATTCTAATCAGGAGCTCGGATTTTCTGGCTTTTCGCCAACGGTGATTATATCTCAGGCGGATGTGGCACGCACCAATGCGATTCAGGTGGGTAGCCGGATAGAATATCGCTTGCTCATGGCGGGTTCTCCAGACAATACGCAAGAATATGAAGCTTTATTCAAGCAGCAGCTCAAATCCGAAAACGGCTCGGCTGAAACGCCAGCAGAAGTGCAGGGACAGGAATTTGAGCAGCAAAGCAGTCTCCGGTTACGCAATGCCAGTGAGGGCAATACCCGCTTAATGAAGCCGATTGCCAACCTGGATACCTTCCTGCAACTGGCCAATATTCTGACCATTTTATTATGTGGTATCGCGATTGCTCTCACTGCGCAGCGTTATGTGCAGCAGAATCAAGATCATATTGCCTTGATGCGTTGTATCGGTGCGACCAAACAGCAGATTTTATCGGCTTATCTGGCCTTGCTCGGTACAGTACTGCTGATTGCCATGTCGATTGGTACGGTGGTCGGCATTGGTCTGGGTTATGGGTTATTACAGTTAATGCTGCAACTGATTCCCAACTTAGAAATTGAATTCTCTGCTATGGCGATGCTGCTCGGGCCATTACCAGTCGCGATGCTGACCAGTGCGGTGGTGCTGTTGGGCTTTGTCATGCCGAGCCTATTGCAACTGTTGAACACGCCACCAATTCGAGTAATCCGCCAGCAGGAAAAATCAGTGCAATCCATGCTGTGGATGCTGCTGACCGGAACGCTGAGCCTGATTATTTTTAGCGTGATTCTAACCGAAAATCTGCTCCTGACTGCCTGGGTAATTGGCGCGATTATTGTGTTATGTGCAGTGTTGTATCTGACGGTATGGTTGATCTTAAAACTGCTGCGCAATCAGAAATTGAATCTGTCAGCCTATGTACGAACACCATCTCAAACAGCCTTACAGATTACCGCTTTGGCCTTGGGTCTCAGTCTGATTACAGTATTAGCCGTATTGCGCACAGACCTATTAGAGCGTTGGCAGCAACAGTTGCCGCAAGGTACACCAAATCAGTTTGTGTATGGTTTGCCGCCGTTTGACATGCCAGACCTAAAAGCTCAAATTGAGCAGAATGGCTGGAAAAGTACACCACTTTATCCGAACGTTCGTGGGCGTCTGGTGGCTAAAAATGATCAGCCTTTTGCTCCAGAATTAGTCAAAAGCAATAATACTTTAAAACGCGAGCTGAACCTGACCCAGTCCGACAGCTATCCACAGGATAATGTGATTATTCGTGGTGACGCAGTTTTGCAACAGGTCGGCACGGTATCGGTCGAAGCCAATACTGCTGAAGAATTAGGTATCAAGATTGGCGACAAGCTCAGTTTCAGTCTGCCTGAAGGTGTGCTGGAAGCGAAGGTCATCAATTTAAGAACGGTCGAGTGGGAAAGTTTTAGTCCGAATTTCTTCTTTATTTTTGCCCCGAATAGCATGGATGCCAATGCCGGAAGTTATCTGGGCAGTTTCTATGTGCCGGAACAAGATAAGGACAAACTGGTGTCTGTGATCCAGCAATTTTCCAATACGGTATTTATTGATGTCAGCCTGATTCTGGAAGAGATCAAGCGTATTGTGAATGTACTGGTGCAGATCGTGACGATTCTGGCCGTGCTGGTTAGTATCTCCGGTTTTCTGGTACTGATGGCTTGTCTGAACCTGCTCATGGATGAACGCAAACGTGAAGTGGCCTTGCTACGGTCATTTGGCAGCTCCAAACAAAAACTGAAAACCATGATGAGTCTGGAAATTGGTTTTATCGGACTGTTTGCCGGAGTGGTTTCCTGTCTGTTTGCCGAAGTGATTAGCGCAATCGCCAGTTATCGTATGGATTTAATGATTCAGCCACACTGGGAAATCTGGATTATCCTGCCGATTTTCATGACTGTGTTATGTGCGCTGATTGGCCGTTATCGTCTGAGCTATCTGTCGGACATTCCGCCCTTACAAAGCTTGCGCGAGATGAATCAGTAAGATTCATCTCCATGGCTTTTTAAATTCGCTGGTATTTAAAGCGGCAATGATTTAAAGCTGCAATTGTTGTCGCATCAGGTCGAGAATCTCTTGCCACAGTGGGCGAATTGCTTCGATCAAGGCCAAGTTATGTTGATAAAGCAGCACACAGAGGCCAAAACCAATCACTAAAGCGATCAGGTTGATCAGGCGGCTACGCTGCATTTTTTGTCCGGCATACCACAGCAAGGTTAAAAAAGCGCCCATCAACATGCCACCAATATGTGCGGCATTGTTGATTCCGCTGATCATAAAGCCCATGGCCAGGTTCAGACCCATCACCATCACCAAGGTCTTTTTATCTAGAATAAAACGTTGCTGGGGCAGCATCGGCAACAGGGCCAATACCGTCAGTGAAGCGCCGAGTCCCATCACCGCACCGGATGCACCGGCACTGACCGCCGGCAATAAACTTGGGTTGGCCACACCCCCTGCAATCAGATCATAGCTGTCCTGAATGTTCATATAGCCACTGAGCAAACTGCCCATTAAGCCGGCACACAGGTATAAGCCAATAAAATACATCCGGCCAAACAGTTGTTCGGCAACACTACCAAAAATATACAAGGCCCACATATTCAACATCAGGTGAATCAGGCCAAAATGGAAAAACATGCTGCTAAACAAACGCATGGGTTCCGCTAAATAGGTTAAAGGTGCATAATCGGCACCCCAGAGAATCGCATCTCGGGTACTCGGCTGGCTGATATCCATACCATTGATGGCCTGCCAGCCAAATAATCCGACATTAATCGCGATTAAAATGGCCGTGATCCACCAGAGCTGCATTTCAAGTTTGCGGTGTACGACAGGGGGAGCGTATTTAGACATGCTATTTTTTTTGCTGTGATTGTATATTTCGAATAAGCTTAACACGAAAAATCAAATTTTCAGGAGTAACGCACTGACATGAAAGCCTTTCTGATCCGCACGATATTAGTCATCGTCAGTGTGATTTTACTGATTCAATTGTGGATCTTTGCCAGTCTGGCCTGGTGGCGAACCAATCCGGTCAATACCACCATGATGATGCGGATTGATTACTGGACGGAACCTTCCAAAGCCATTCAACATCAATGGCGTCCCTATGATGAGATCAGCCTGAATCTGAAACGTGCCATTGTCACTGCAGAAGATGGAAAATTCATTCATCACCATGGTTTTGACTGGGACGGCATTCAAACTGCGCTGAATAAAAACCGGGATCAGGGCCGGGTGGTGGCTGGGGGGTCTACCATTTCCCAGCAATTGGCGAAAAACCTATTTCTGGTTAATAAGCGTTCATTTGTACGTAAAGGCCAGGAAGCGGTGGCCACCTGGATGATGGAACGCATGTGGTCGAAACAGCGGATTCTGGAAGTCTATTTAAACTCGATTGAATTTGGTGACAATATCTATGGCGTAGAAGCCGCAGCCAAACATTATTTTGGCAAAACTGCGCAAAGCCTGACTCAGGATCAAGCGATCTTTCTGGCGGCCATTCTGACCAATCCAAAATATTTTCAGGATCATCGCAACTCCTCTGCCTTAAATGCACGCAAGCGCATGATTCAGCGTTATATGCGTTATGCAGAATTGCCTTAAATAATTATTTAAAGAAAAAGCCCAGTTTTTGGGCTTTTTTTTATGAAATTGTCATCAATTTGAAGCATACTTGAACTGATAAGCACAATTTTAAATCCGCATAGGTTTGATATGAATACGGCAGCCAGCACTACTTCAGCACAGCCCGAATATACATATAATGATCGTTATATAAATCGTGAACTGTCTATTTTAGACTTCCATTTACGCGTCCTGGAACAGGCTGTCGATCCTTTACATCCCTTGCTTGAACGCATGAATTTCCTGTTAATTTTCTCGCGTAATCTGGACGAATTTTTTGAGATTCGGGTCGCAGGAATGATGGAACAGTTAGATTTGGACAATGAAAGTCGCAGTCCGGATGGCCTGACCCCAAAGCAGGTGCTGGAACAGATTTCCAAAACTGCACATGCTGCGATTGAACGCCAGTACCGTATTTTAAATGAAGAAATTTTGCCAAAACTGCGTGAGGAAGATATCTGTTTCTTGCGCCGTGGTGAACTGACTCCGGCACAATCGGCCTGGGTGAAAAAATATTTTCAGGAACAGGTTGCGCCCGTCCTGACGCCAATTAGCCTAGACCCTGCACATCCGTTTCCACGTCTGGTGAATAAATCACTGAACTTTATTGTGACTCTCGAAGGTAAAGATGCCTTTGGCCGTCAGATTGATCTGGCTGTGGTGCCAGCGCCACGTTCGTTACCACGCGTGGTACGTCTGCCAGATGAATTAACCGATGGCAAAGAGCATCATGTGATGCTGTCCGCGATTATTCATGAACATGTTTCGGATCTGTTCCCGGGCATGACAGCGACCGGTTGCTATCAGTTCCGTGTCACGCGTAATGCCGATCTGGCCCTGAATGAAGATGTTGAAGATTTGGCTAAGGCGCTTAAAGGCGAACTCAGTTCACGCCGTTTTGGCCGTGCTGTACGTCTGGAAGTGACAGAAAACTGTCCGCAGCATATTTATGAATATCTGCTGAATGAATTTGATCTGGAAGAAGAGCAGCTTTATAAAGTCGCAGGCCCAGTTAATCTGGCGCGCTTACTGTCTAATTTCAAGCGCCCGCATTTACGCTATGATTCACATACTCCGATCATTCCCAAAGTACTAAAAAAATCTGAAAATATTTTTAGTGCCATGCAAAAACAGGATATCTTGCTGCATCATCCGTTTGAGTCTTTTGCACCGGTCATTTCATTGTTGCGTGAAGCTGCACGTGATCCACAAGTGCTGGCGATCAAACAGACCTTGTACCGCAGTGGCCCGGATTCTGAAATCGTGCAGGTGCTGGCGGAAGCTGCCCGCAATGGCAAGGAAGTCACGGCCGTGATTGAATTGCGTGCACGTTTCGATGAAGAATCCAATATCGAAGTGGCCAATGTCCTGCAAGAAGCCGGTGCGGTAGTGGTCTATGGCATCGTTGGCTATAAAACCCATGCCAAAATGATTCTGGTGGTACGCCGGGAAAATAATAAACTGGTGCGTTATGTGCATCTGGGAACCGGCAACTATCATGCCGGCAATGCGCGAATCTATACCGATTATGGTTTGCTCACCACGGATAAAGACCTGTGTGAAGATGTGCACCGTATCTTTCAGGAGCTGACCGGTATGGGAAAAATGGCCAAGCTGAAAAAGCTGTTACATGCGCCATTTACCTTACATACCCAACTCATTAATTATATTGATAATGAAATCGTGAATGCCAAGGCAGGCAAGCCGGCGCAGATTATTGTCAAAGTTAATGCGCTGACCGAGATGCAGTTGATCAATAAACTCTATGAAGCTTCTCAGGCGGGGGTACAAATTGACCTGATTATCCGCTCGATTTGTAGTTTGCGTCCGGGATTGCCAGGTTTGTCTGAAAATATTCGGGTACGTTCGATTGTCGGGCGTTTCTTGGAACATACCCGCGTGTATTATTTCAGCAATAACGGTAATGCACGGGTTTACTGTTCAAGCGCAGACTGGATGGATCGTAACCTGTTTAACCGGGTCGAAGCCTGCTTCCCAGTAGAAGATGAAGCGTTGAAAAAACGCATCTATCAACAGGGGCTACTTAACTATCTGAAAGATAATCAGCAATCCTGGTTATTACAAGGGGATGGAACCTGGCTGCGGGCACAGCTGCAAGAAGGTGAAAAGCCACATAATGCTCAACGCATTTTATTGGACTTGTTTAAATAAATGCTCTCAAGAGGCTGAAAATTCAGCCTCTTTTCTATCCAGAAAATAGCATTCAAGGGTTTTAATCAGAGGATATCAGCATTTTGCGATAGATCTGTTTGACCTGGGCATACATTTGATAATCAGTCAGCTGGAGCTGGTGCTGTATGTCTACTGGGGGTTTTTGCTGGCTGAGTAAGCGTAAGAGCTGCAATTCGGTTACCTTGAGACAGGGTTTCCCAGTGAGCTGGTACAGGATATGTTCTGCCAGTTCAGCATGGATATAGGCACCGCCGCGCAAGACAATTTTCAGGCTTTCAGCAAACTGGATGAATGAAGCCTGAGGTTGGATATAGCTATTTGCACCAGATAAGATTGCTGAATAAATGAGTGCTGTGGATTCACTCTTGAGTACGGCAACTACAGGTGTACTTGGGGTATGCTGTTTCATCTGGCCGATGAAATGAATCTGTGAGGCTTCTGTCAGGTGATAAAGAATCAAGTTAGGCAGATGTTCGGCAATCATCTCTTGTGCAGATTGGAAATTGTCTGCATACAGCAGCATATCTGGTTGATAGCCCAGTTGTTGCAGTACAGTCTGAGTTTTGGACAGGTTCAGGTCAGTAAATGAAGCGATGACTAAAACCGGTGCAGGCAAGAGGGCAGCCAATAAGCTCAATCCTGTTGATTCTGAGAGAAGGCTATACTGTGGATGAAGCAAAATAAAATGAATATCCCAAAAAATAGGGATTTAACGATAATCACCTCATCTTCGTCTTAAATAGCATTTATTACAGATTAAAACCGATGACATTAACAGTCAGCTTGAGACTTTAGCAGGTCTATGATGGTTGGTTATATCCACTTTGAGATATAAAAAAAGGAGCAACGGGTGTGCTCCTTTTAATCATCTAAAATTTTAGCTCAAGCAGCATTGTGCTGAGTGATTTTTTGGAAAATCTGTAATAACACATCAAACTCGCTTTGTAGCGGCGTACTTTTACGCGTCACCAATGCCAGGGTGCGACTTGGCGCAGAGTTGATTGGCTTGACCAGAATCTCAGGGTTGGCTTTGATCATATTGGTATAAATCGCAATTTCTGGCAATAAAGTAAAACCAAGATTTGCAGAGACCATTTCGATTAAAGTCGGCAAAGAGCTGGCTTTTAAACGATGATCATTTTTACGCTCACCAATCGGGCAGGCACTCAGGGCATGATCACGTAAGCAATGACCTTCCTCAAGTAACATCAGGCGAGACAGATCAAGATCTTCCAGAGAATTCGCTTGTGCAGCGTGTTGGTCTGATTTTTGATAAACCAGATACAGATTCTCTTTGGCAATCTCGGCCACTTTCAGGCCACGTGTATCGAAAGGTAGCGCCAAGGCCACCATATCCAGGTTGCCATGTTCCAGTTTTTCTACAATTTTCTCGCTTTGTGCTTCATGCAGATGCAACTGGATTTTTGGTAATTGTTTATGCACTTCTTCTAGCAGCTGTGACAGCAGGAAGGGAGCAATCGTAGGAATCACGCCAAGATGTAAATCACCGGTTAAGGGTTCACTCATCTCACGACTTAAGCGCATCAAGTCCTGAGCATCAGCCAGTAGAACACGTGCGCGTGCAACCACTTGTTCACCAAGAGGCGTTAAACGAACATTCTGGCGGTCGCGTTCAACAAGTACGCCACCGAGTAAACGCTCCAGCTCCATAATGCCGCCAGACAAAGTTGACTGGGTGACAAATGAGCGGCGAGCAGCTTCTGTAAAATGTAGCGTCTCTGACAGTGTTACGAGGTATGACAGCTGTCTTAAGGAGGGTAGTGCAGCCATAGTGTCCTAATGTTTATGATTTAAAATGATCAGCAAATAATTCGCTAAGATATGGAATAAAATGCGGTGGGATATCATGCCCCATTCCATCAATTAATTCAAATTTAGCCCCTGGAATCGCTTTTGCAACGGCCTTGCCATGACTAGGAGGCAGCAATCGATCACGAGCACCATGAACCACCAGGGTCTCTTGCTTGATTTGCTTGTTCAGTTGCAGCAATGAACCTGTACATAATATTGCTAAAAACTGTTGAAGTACACCGGCAGGATAGTAACTTCGTTTATATAATTTACGTGCGGTCTGCACCGCTTCCAGATGATTGACATAACCTGGCGAACCGATGATGTTAAACAGTTTTAGACTATGATCTACAATACCATCTTCATCTGTTGAAGCCGGTTTGTCAATCAAACTAAAGAGTTGCTTGGGAAAGGGCGGTGGCAGTAGCGGCTGATTGTTGCTGGTAAACAGTAAACCCAGTTTTTTGACTTTGTCCGGATAGCGTGCCGCCAGAATCTGGGCAATCATGCCACCCATAGATGCACCCAATACATCAACCTGATCCAGCCCCATTTTTTCAATCAGCAGACTGACATCTTCAGCCATATCATACAGGTCATAAGGTGCCCCCTGATTGCCCAGACCGAGCACAAAACGGCTCATCATTTTCAGGGTGTTCAGGCGTGGGCCCTTGTTATGGATTTTTGAAGACAGGCCAATATCGCGATTATCAAAACGTACCAGATGGAAACCTTGATCAATCAATGATTTACAAAAAAAGTCAGGCCAGTACAGCACCTGCGCACCCAGTCCCATAATCAGGAGCAGCGTAGGATGTTCCGGATTTCCGCCCACCTCGACATGTAATTCCACACCATTACCCAGATCAACTCTGGTTTCACGCATGAAAGAACTATATGGAGAAAGATTAAACTGTAATGCGCTGTGCATAATTGCTGTCCTAATTAAAGGATATTTTGTTTAAAAAATATCCTGAGTATTAAACCTCTAAACCACAGCAGGAATCAAGTCAGGAACCTGCTTGGTCAAAGACAGACGTTGTTTGCCCGCAGTTGCACCCAAGAGTACAAAGCCACGTAAAGTGCCGCTACCGTCGATGGCTTTGGCCAGCATGCCATCTTCCAGCTCTTCAGTTTCCCAGGTGACCTCAACATCGACTGGTGCAGGCAGGACAGTTAAAGGTGCAGCAGGCGTTTTCACTGCCACTGGCATAGCCGGATAATGTACAGCCGTATGTTCGCCATTCAGGGTTTTTGCCAGCGCGCGCGCCTGTTGCATGATGGGCATGACATAAGGCAATAAGGTACCATTCACTTCAGCACAGTCACCTACGGCATAAATATCGGCATGATTGGTTTCCAGTTGCGCCGTGGTTAAAATTCCACGACTGGTATGAACATCTGCCTGTTTGGCCAAAGAAATATTCGGCTGTAGACCTACCGCAGACAAAACCACATCAGCAACGAGAGACTGACCATTGGCCAGCATGACCAAATAGTCACCATTTTCAGCACGAGAGACCTTCTCGACCGTGGTGCCCAAGACGAAATGAATGCCGGTTTCTTCAAGGTTTTTCTGGAAGGCCGTTGCAACATGTTCAGGTAATAAACGGCCCAGCGGTTGAGGTGCCAGATCGATCACTGTGACCTGATGCTCGGTATTTTGCAGGTCATTGGCAAATTCGCAACCAATCAGGCCTGCGCCTAAAATCACCACGCGTTTATCTTCACGTGCCGCCAGATTGCTGCGGAACGTCTTATAGTCACTTAAATTATTCACCACATGAATGTCATCACTGGCATCACCGGAAATGGCTAAACGTACCGGGTTGGCACCGACCGCCAAGACCAGTTTGGAATAATTCCGTGTGCTTTCCTGACCATCTTTCTCAAGTACCAACTGATGATCTTCCGGATGAATGGCTTTGACCCAAGTCTGCTGTTCAATCCGCATATTCAGTTGTGCCGACATTTTTGCAGCATCGCCCAATGCAATCTGTTCAGGCGCTTTTTTGCCAACCAAAGCATTGGAAAGGGTAGGTTTGGCATAATTTATCGCATCATCCGCGCAAATCATCAGCAGTTCATGCTCTGGATTAAGTTTGCGAAATTCACGTGCTACAGCATAACCTGCCATACCTGAACCAATAATAACGATAGGATGCATAGTCGTTTCCATGCTGTAGGGCTCTCCATGCTGTTTTATATGAGGATAAAAAGGACATAAAAAAAGACCATATCGACATGGTCTTTAACTGGGCGTGCTCAGACTTCGATCATTTCGAAATCGACTTTAGACACGCCACAATCTGGACAGGTCCAGTCATCCGGGATATCTTCCCATTTGGTTCCCGCCACGATGCCGTCTTGAGGCCAACCTTCCGCCTCGTCATAAATCCATCCACAAACGATGCATTGATACTTTTTCATGTAACTCTCCAAAACTGAGCAAGTGTAACCGTCAGCTTAAAATCCATAAAATGGCAAGACTCTAAAAGAATATGACTTTTTAACAGTGAACATATTTGGCTAAATTTTTACGCAGTTCTATTCAGAAAGTAAAGTGAATAAAAGCTTAATCAGCGAAATTAGCAGCAGAATGACTTTGGGATTCAGTATTTTTCTGAAAATGAGTCAAATCGGCTTTGCTGGCAAATGCTGTGGAGTGATGAAGCGGCTGCTGTGGCAAAATTTAGCTTAAATGAGGCGTTATAGACCAAAGTCGTGCAGTAAAAACTGAGGTTTTTATATAATTTAGAATCAGTAAAGTCTGGATTAAATATTTTTATAATAAATGAATTTAATAAAATTAATAACTTGTGCTTAAATATTGAGTTTTTATTATACAGCTCGGCTTGTTCATTGGCTGGAAATAGGTTTAAAATTCGCATATTCCTTTTCTTTTTTTAAGATCTCCCATGAGCAATTTGTCTACTTCTTTGTGGTCTCACATTCGTACGGTCCAAGATTTTCCAAAACCAGGAATTTGCTTTTATGATTTGACCCCACTTTTCATGAGCAATATTGGTCCATTGACTGATGCCCTGATTGCCAGCATTCCTGCTGACAAACTGGCAGAAGTAGAAAGCTTTATCGCAGTGGAAGCGCGTGGTTTTGTGTTGGCAAGCCTGTTGGCACAACGTACCGGCAAAGGCTTGTTATTGGTGCGTAAAGCAGGAAAATTGCCGCCTCCAGTCGTGGGTGTCGGTTATAGCCTGGAATATGGTCTGGATCGTTTAGAAATGTCTGCGGAAGTTCAGTCTCAGAAAGTCATCATTGTTGATGATGTTCTGGCAACAGGCGGAACTTTAAAAGCGGTAAATGAATTGGCACTCAAATGTCAGCATGAAGTACTAGGTGCAAGTATCTTTCTTGATCTTCCTGATTTGCATGCTGAATTAGGTCTGGATATCTGGTCAGTACTGGATGATAAATCTCAGCCTGAAGCTGCGGTTGCCTAAATTGTAGATTTAAAAAAAAGCTCCTCAATATCGGTAATGCCGGTCAGTTAAGAAATTGACTGGCATTTTCTTTTTTAAATTCATGATCATATTTGACAAGTAGAAAAGTCATCCGCAACTGTTTGAGGCAGGACTAGATTTAAAAATGATTGTTTCTGCGACAAATTTACTAGTCGATGGTGGCTGACGAGTTTTGCGGACGACAAATGCCTTTGGTTACTTTGGGCGAAACCAAAGTAACAAATTATTTTCAAGTATTTGATTTATAAAGTTAAGACTCCGCCGTGAATGACTAAAAGTTAAAGAGTCTATTTCTAAACTCCTTAACTGATCAGCATTACCTCAATATCGGGGCTTTTTTATTGTCTGATAAAATGATGTTCAATTTCCTGAATCAGCGTATTAATCTGTTCAGGATGTTCTAGTCGATGATGGCCGCCATCAACTGCCTGAATTTGCATATAGTCTTCAAGCTGTGCCTGAACCGCATGCATATCCAGAATTTCATCGCCCAGTTCTAGATAGGCAAACTGCGGAATATCATGCTGTAAATCGCCATGACAAATTGCCGGATAATCATCTCTGAAATTGGGTTGCAAAATGGGATTCGCCACCACACAGGGAAGGTGATAAGCCTGCGACATTTTCAATGCCCAATAGCCGCCAAGATTATGGCCCACCAGAATATCTGGTTTGATGGTTTCAATCATCTCATGATAAAAATTGGCGACCGAATTATAGCTCAGATTACGATAATCGACATCAATACAATATTTATGCACGACATTAATTGCATGAAACTTGGTGGATTCTCTGGAGGAATCTAAGCCATGTAAAAACAAAATCTTAGACATAATCTTACTCATTTTTATGGGGCATGCCATATTGGTATTTATTGATTGGCACATCATCTTCAATCTGAGCATCATTGTAGAACGTGTGGACATTCAAGGCAGTTAGCTATTGGTCTAAGCCAGCATTTTTCTGTGCAGTAATTTGCTCTACCTCATCACACACTAGGACTTTCATCTAAGTAATCGCATAATCGGCTCCAAATCGAGCTGAATTGTATTGGTAGAGTGGATTAGATTGACGGGATAAGGTTGGGAAAATGCCGAGATAGTGGATTTTTCCAAAGAAAAGCCGCTTCCTGAGAGTGTTTAAGCTACGATTTGGGTAGGATTTCTGCTATTCTATGCAACTTCTATTTTTTAACTAATCTTATTCGAGGCAGAGATGACGCAAACTAACGCTCAATCGACTTCTGAACAAATCATTTCCGAAAACGATTTAATTGCACAGCGTCATGCCAAGTTAAAGCAAATCGAAGCTCAGGCACAAGAAACTGGTAAAAGCCCATGGCCAAATACCTTTAAGCGTGAGCATTATGCCCAAGATTTACAAGACCAGTTCGCTGATAAATCTAAAGAAGAAATTGAAGCAGGCGAAAAGGTCTACGTCAAAGTTGCCGGTCGTGTGATGTTAAACCGTGGTTCATTTATTGTGATCCAGGACATGACAGGTCGTATCCAGCTTTATGTCGCCCGTAAAGAACTCGCTGCAGATGTACTTGCGACCATCAAAGGTTTAGACCTTGGCGACATTATTGCAATCGAAGGTTATATCGGTCGTTCAGGCAAAGGCGATCTGTATGTACACATCGAACATTTTGAATTATTAACCAAATCATTGCGTCCGCTGCCAGACAAGTTCCACGGTCTGAATGATACTGAAGTAAAGTATCGTAAACGTTATCTTGATCTGATCGTGAACGAAGAAACCCGTAAAACGTTTGAAATTCGTGCCAAAGTGGTTGCAGGTATTCGTGCCTTCCTGACTGAAAAACGTTATATGGAAGTTGAAACGCCAATGATGCATGTGATCCCAGGCGGTGCTTCTGCGCGTCCGTTTGAAACGCATCATAATGCACTGGACATGCCATTGTTCTTGCGTATTGCGCCAGAGCTTTATTTAAAACGTTTGGTGGTGGGTGGTTTTGAACGTGTGTTCGAAATTAACCGTAACTTCCGTAACGAAGGGGTATCTACGCGTCACAACCCAGAATTCACCATGATTGAATTCTATCAAGCCTATGCAGATTATAAGGATCTGATGGAATTGACCGAGCAGATGCTGGAAAAACTGGCGCTGGATATCTTGGGTTCGACCGATGTACCTTATGGTGATGAAGTGTATAGCTTCAAAGGGCCATTCAAGAAAATTTCAATGTTTGATGCAATTCTGGAAAATAACCCGCAATTTACTCCGGAAAATGTCAATGACCGTGAGTTCCTGGCAAAATTCCTTCAAGAAGAATTGAAAGAGCAAGTGAAGCCAGGTTTTGGTCTGGGTAAACTGCAAACGATTGTGTTTGAAGAAACAGTTGAAACCAAACTGCGTCAACCAACATTCATTACGGAATATCCAGCGGAAACTTCTCCATTGGCACGTCGTAATGATGATAATCCGCACATCACCGACCGTTTTGAATTCTTCATTGGTGGTCGTGAACTGGCAAATGGCTTCTCGGAGTTAAATGATCCAATCGACCAGGCGGAACGTTTCCAGGCACAGGTTGCGGAAAAAGATGCGGGTGATGATGAAGCGATGCATTATGATGCAGACTTTGTAGAAGCACTGGAATATGGCCTACCGCCAACAGCCGGTGAAGGTATTGGTATTGACCGTCTGGTGATGATCTTTGCTAATGCAGCAAGTATCCGTGATGTGATCTTGTTCCCGCATATGCGTCATAAAAATGTATAAGTGCTGAATTTTAGAAAACCCGCTTAGGCGGGTTTTTTTATGCTTTAAATCGCTATACTAAAAAATTAAAGACAAAAAAAACGCAATGATTGGGGTGATCATTGCGTAGAAAAAGGAATGTTTTTTTCAAACTACATCAAGATTAACTGTGGAGAGAGTTAAATCTGATTCCTTACTGTATGTAGCTATAATACGACCCGATAAGGCTTGACTCAGCAGTATTCATGTTAATAGATGTTAATTAAGGTTAAAACTATGGAGATTCTATGGGCAAGTTTGCTGCTTTATCGTGCATAAACACCTCGCAATAAAAAAGCCCTTCATATGAAGAGCTTTAGGTGATCATTTTATGTTAGAAACGGAATACACCTAAACCGGTTTTCACTTCATCTAAAGTCGCCTGGGTAATATCACGACATTTATCTGTTCCGGTCTTTAAAATATCCATAATATAGTCAGGGTCTTTAGCCAGTTCAATACGGCGCTCACGGATTGGACCAATCAATTCTTTGAGAATGCCTTCCAGACGTTTTTTCACTGTACCATCGCCTAAACCACCACGACGGTAGTATGCCTTAAGCTCTTCCAGTTCTTCTTTGTTTGGATCAAAGGCGTCCAGATAAGTGAATACTACATTGCCTTCAACCTGACCTGGGTCTTCCACACGAAGATGATTCGGATCGGTATACATGGCATTGACGGCTTTTTTAATATCTTTATCTGTCGCATCCAGCACAATGGTATTGCCCAAAGATTTTGACATTTTCGCTTTGCCATCAAAACCAGGGAGGCGGCCGACATTAGACAGTAGCGCTTTACATTCTGGTAACAGGTCATGACCGATTTGACGGTTCAGACGACGCACGATTTCATTGGTCTGTTCGATCATTGGAATCTGATCTTCACCCACAGGAACAACAGTGGCCTTGAATGCTGTAATGTCGGCAGCCTGAGCCACCGGGTAACACAAGAAACCTGCTGGAATATCGCGCTCAAAACCACGCATCTGGATTTCAGATTTAATGGTCGGATTACGCTCAAGACGTGAAACAGTCACGAAATTGAGGTAAAGCATCGTCAGTTCGTTTAAGGCAGGTAAACATGACTGAACACAAATTGTAGTTTTAGTTGGATCAATACCGACAGCCAGATAATCCGTTGCCACTTCAATAATGTTACGACGTACTTTTTCAAAATTATCGGCATTATCGGTGAGTGCTTGAGCATCAGCAAGTAACAAGTGTTGATGGTGAGAATCTTGCAGGCCTACACGAGAGCGTAATGAACCGACAAAGTGGCCGAGGTGAAGTTGTCCGGTAGGACGGTCGCCCGTCAAGATCACTGGACGATTATCTTGATTACTCATTATTTATTCCAAAGGGTAGTCAGTACTACAGCTGTATTTTAACGAATGGCAACATTGTACGGTATTCTGTTTTTGATTGTCAGCCAGAAAAAAAGCTGTATTAAAAAAATCTTATTAATTAAACAAGTGAATACAATATTTTTAAGAATTTTGATTAAAATAAACTGAAATATGATAAGGATAATAAATATGGCGAGCAGTTTATTACTATTATTAGATGATATTGCGACGGTCTTGGATGATGTGGCTGTGATGAGTAAAATGGCAGCCAAAAAAACAGCAGGCGTCCTCGGTGATGATCTGGCTTTAAATGCACAGCAAGTGTCAGGCGTACGGGCAGATCGTGAATTGCCGGTAGTCTGGAAAGTGGCCAAAGGTTCTTTTGTCAATAAGCTGATTTTAGTGCCGCTGGCCTTGTTAATCAGCTTTATTGCCGGCTGGCTGATTAACCCCTTATTGGTGCTGGGTGGTTTGTTTCTGTGTTATGAAGGCGTGGAAAAAATCGTACACACCTTGTATACACCGAAGGCCAAGGATGCTGAACAGGCCCGTGAGCAACTGATCCAGACTGAAACAGATTTGCACCAGTTTGAAAATGAAAAAGTCAAAGGCGCGATTCGCACCGACTTTATCCTTTCGGCTGAAATTATCGTGATTACCTTGGGGACGGTGGCAGCAGCCTCTATGCTGACCAAAGTTACCGTTTTAAGCCTGATCGCGATCGTGATGACCATCGGGGTCTATGGTTTTGTTGCCCTGATTGTCAAACTGGATGATATCGGTCTGCATCTGACCGAGCAGCAGTCCGATTTTAAACAACAAATAGGACGCGGCTTGTTGGCATTTGCCCCGATTCTGATGAAAATTTTATCAGTTGTTGGAACTGCTGCGATGTTCCTGGTCGGTGGGGGAATTATTAATCATGCTATTCCTGTTATTCACCACTTTACTGAAGATAGTGTTAGCTATGTACAGGATATTCCCAGTATCGGAAATATTGTAGGTGCCCTGACACCGACCTTGATTAATTTCGCCGTGGGAATTTTAGCGGGTCTGCTGGTGATGCTGGTCATCAGCCTGATTAAAAAAATCTGGCCCAAATCATCAAAAGCTTAAGATGCAAAAATATCTGCAAATTGAGCAGATGAAGAAAAGGAAAAAACTATGCGTTGGAAAGGTCGTCGTGTCAGTAGTAATGTAGAAGACCGTCGCGGTGGTGGTGCCAAAGCTGGCGGAATCAGTATTGTCGGGTTGATTGTGGCTTTTGTGGCCTGGAAATTCTTCGGTGTCGACCCACAGCAGGCTTATCAGACCACAAAGCAGGTCACCCAAGGCGTATCGGGTGCGGCGGAAACACGGGGTCTGGAAAATCCTACGCCGGAACAGCAGGAGTCGATTGATTTTGTCGGCACCGTACTGGCAGATACTGAAGATACCTGGACTCAGGTGTTTCAGCAGCAGTTAAATCAGCAGTATGTTCCCCCGAAATTGGTTTTGTTCAATGGCATTGTGAATTCGGGTTGTGGTACGGCTCAGGCGGCGATGGGGCCTTTCTACTGTCCGGCAGACCAGAAAGTTTATATCGATACTGCATTCTTTAAAGATATGCGTACTCAGATGGGGATTGGTGGAGAACAGAATGCCACCGAACTCGCCCGTAATGATCAGGCCGGAGATTTTGCGCAGGCTTATGTGGTGGCCCATGAAGTAGGTCATCATATCCAGACCATTTTGGGGATTTCCTCTCAAGTACAGCAGGCACGTCAGCAGGCAAGCGAGGTACAGAGTAACCAGCTTTCAGTGCGCCAAGAATTGCAGGCAGACTGTCTGGCCGGAGTCTGGGCCTACCATAATCATCAGCGCACCCAGTTTCTGGAACAGGGAGATGTGCAGGAAGCCATGGATGCCGCACATAAAATTGGTGATGACTATTTACAGAAACGTGCTCGCGGGCAGGTGGTACCGGACAGCTTTACCCATGGCAGCAGTGCGCAGCGCGTACAGTGGTTTAATACCGGCTTGAAATCGGGTCAGGTTTCGAATTGCGATACCTTTAACCAAAATATTTAGCTTGTTTCCAGATAAAAAAGGAGCAGGTGCCACTGCTGTCTCATCATTTTAACTTTGGTTATAGTTTGAATCTATGACCTCATGAAATCCTGCTTTTGACAGGTCAAAAGCAGGCAAAAGTCTTTTGTTCGCCATACACAACATGCTTGTCGTGATGGCTAAGGTGTGACCTCCTTGTCACACTCGCATCTCCAAAATCTACTTAATTCAATTGTGGGGCAGCTGTGGAGCAGGCAATCCTTTTTTATTTATGCAGAAAACGCCGGAAATTTCTTAATATCTTGATACTGACAAATAAGGCGGCCAAAGCAAACAAGGCAATGGCAAAGACCGTATATTTGAGATTGTTGATGTCATTTTGATAGAACTGCTGCATATCATGGTTGGTATATTCGAGAGCCGTGACTTTGCCAGTCCGGCTATCTCTAAATTGAATTTTTTCAATATAAAACAGATTTCCCGCTTTAATTAGGTGGACGCTCTGGATTTGACGGGTATGTGATTGATTGTCCTCATCACTACATAAAGCACTGTAATGCTCACAATTGATTTTGGCCACATAACCATTTCCTGCAATCAGAATAAAAATGGCATTGTCCGGTCGCTGGTTATTAGATACCAAAACATACTGTTCGCCAGTTGTACTTTTCAAGGGAATACGGGTTGCCTGCTGATAATGCTGTTCTGCCTGCAGAATCTCCTGAATTTTAGCGAAGCAGGTAAAACATAAGGATAAGGTGATCAGAAAAATCACGCCCGCAAAACAAAGACGAAAAATGGTTTTGACAGTTTGGTGCATGGGAGAAAAATTCAAAATAGAAAGATGGGAAAGCAAAAGCCGAGTGCTGATCTGTATGTTAAATCATCATTCGGAAATACTGAAAAGAAACTTAACTCAATTCGATAAAAAGAGGATTAAACTTGTTTTGCTAGAATGCCTTTTTACTAATGCTCTGCTATTCAAATCTCTATTTTGACCATGCCGCTCGGCGCATATTGCTCCATCTCGCCCGACTTTAGGAAACCGAATGGGAAATTTCTTTTTTCTTCAGCTACTCACGGTGGTCTTTGCACTTTCCATTGCCACCACTATGTTTAATAAGCGTGTTTTAGGTTTTCCGCAAGCGATCGGTGTTCCGATTGTTTCGGCCATCTTTGTTTTTATTTTGCAATGGGGCGCCAGTTTATTACAAGGTAATCCATTCTTTAGTATTAATATTGACAATATCGAGCAGGCTGTTCGTAATATCGATTTTTATGACTTTCTGATCAATGGGGTGATCTGCTTTATTCTGACCTCATCTGCACTGAAGTTTAAGGTTTCAGATTTACGTAATCATTGGCGACCGATTGGTATTTTGGCAAGTTTAGCGCTGGTCTTTTGCGCGGTGTTCTTTGGTGCAGTTTTATATGGCTATCAGTTCCTGATTGGTAATCATGTGGATTTACTGGTGTTGTTATTACTTGGTGCGGCTTTGGGGGCGACTGATCCGATCGGCATTAAAGGTGTATTGAGTTCAGTTCGCGCACCGCATCATCTGATTGTCAAGCTGGAAGGCGAATCGTTATTTAATGATGCCATGTGTATCGCCTTATTTATGACCTTGCTCAATGTTCTGCAAGGCGAAAACTTTACGGTACTGGCTGTCATGCAAACTTTATTGTATGAGATTGTGGTGGCCGTACTGATTGGTCTGGGATTTGGCTTTGCAATATTAAGAATTTTGCGTGGCAAGCATGAAATGGAGTCACTGATTCTGACCACTGCTTTATTGGCATGTGGCTCTTATCTTATTGCTTTATTGGCCCATGCTTCAGCGCCGATTGCCTGTGTCATTGGTGGCTTAATTGTCGGTAATAAATGGAAAGAAATTCTGGCCGATGCCGATATTGGTGATGTGAACCATTTCTGGCATACGGTTGAAGGGATTATTAACTCCTTCCTGTTTACTCTGATTGGTTTGGAGTTGTTTATTCTTGACCTGAGTACCAGTCTGGTTTTGGGCGGGATTGTGGCATTTATTATTTTACATTTAGCCCGCTTTGCTGCCAATCACTTGGCATTTGCCATGTTCCCCAAAATACGCCGAAAAAGCTATAACGGCAGTTTAACGATTTTGTCCTGGGGCGGTGTGCGTGGCGGGATTTCCCTGGCGCTTATTCTGGCGGTGGCCAATATTCCTCAGCTAGAGGCTTATAGCAGTATCTTGGTGGGCTATACCTTTATTGTGGTGCTCTTGTCGGGTCTGGTGTGTGGTCTGGGCTTACCTGCGGTGATGAATGCTTTTTACTATAATCCCGAGGAAGACACACAGGGCTTTAAAGGCTGGTACCAGCGTATGTGCCACAAGCTGAACCGTAAGGGTTTCCAATATATTGTTGGAGAAGATGTCAAAGGAAATGAAACCATCACTATTTTTCAGCCAGAGATTCTGATTGATCAGAAAGATATCGATGGTGTTGCTACTGTACATCATCCAGACAAAGTTCAAGAGGTAAAACGGCTGGAAAATCCAGATAATTTCTAAAGATAAAATCCAGAAGATAAAGCGCTACTGGATTATGTTTAATAGTGAAATGAGATCGCTTGAATCAGCATTTAATCAGGCGTGATTATTTTCCTATAGCTGTTAATAGGGGGATCAGGGCGTGATCTTTTATTTAAAGGTACTATTGAACAGATGAAATGCAGCAAGACAAGTTCAGCCAGTCAGGAAATGGCAGAGATGATTTTGACTGTGGTCAGTCAGATCCCTTATGCAAAAGTTGCAACCTATGGGCAGATTGCCAGACTGGCCGGTTTACCTCAACATGCACGTTTAGTGGGTCGGGTTTTAAGCCATCTGGAAGAAAATACCGACATTCCCTGGTATCGGGTGATCAATGCACAAGCTAAAATCAGTCTGAACAAGCTTGATTCATCTGGCCAGAATATTCAGCAACAAAAGCTGATACAGGAAGGGATTGTGCTGAATGGTGATCGTGTGGATTTAAAACGCTATCAGTGGGATGGTTGGGTCTAGATATAAAAAATCCCCGCTTTTAGAAAGTGGGGATTTTGAGTTTGATGCACGGATTACTTGCGAATAACCATCACTGGAATATCGGCCTGACCTAGAATGCTTTGAGCTACGCTGCCCAGGAACAGTTTCTTGAAGCCAGTACGGCCATGTGAACCAATTATGATCAGGTCAGAATTTAAATCTTTCGCTGCTTTGACAATCTCGCTATAAATCACCTGGCCTTCAAGTAGCTGGGTATCTACTTCAACACCTGCACCAGAGAATTTTGCTTTGGCTTCATCCAGAGTTTTTAAGATCGAGGTGCGGGCACGTTCAATCAGGTCGTTGGTTTGCGCTGCAGAGATATATTCCGCAGCAATATAAGGGTCGAGTGTCAGTACCTGTACCACTGTCACTTTACTGTTAAATGCTTTGGCAACTTCGACTGCTTTATCAACGGCAGCATAAGATGTTTCCGAACCGTCAATAGGGACTAAAATATGTTCAAAAGGCATTAGAATTCTCCTGTTGGGAATTAAGTGTTATAAAAATGATGACACGTTAAACCGAGTACGAATAGTTGTTTATACTTTGATCATAGCCTGTATTGTATAAAAATAAAACCAAGTAAATACATAGGTATAATGTCTAATAGATTAAACAGTTAAACGCAGGTTTCTGAGTTTTAAGTTTCATGGTTTATTGATTTTAAATAATTGAATTATATGGATTTACAGAAATATTCAAGCTGATTGTCAATCACATTGAATGGATGCCGGGTCCAATTTGATTTGTGGTGCCAGTTGTTCATATTGATTTAAAATCGCCTGCGTCTCAGGTGCGAAAATTTGTTGTTGCAGTTGCTGGATTTTATGTTCGTTCACATGCAAACGTGCACAATAGAATGCAATCTGATTTTCTTTGGCAATGGCCAGTCGTTGAGTCTGATCATATTCCGGATAACGCTTGATTTGCTGTTGAGCCCGACTTAATTGCGCCAAGGTGCGTTTCTGTTGCATGCTCATGAATTGTTGATGATTAATCCACTGTGCCACATCGCGACGTACTCCATTGTAGTTGACAAAAATAGGAGAAATCACCTGGCAGGCGGTGATTGCTAAAGTGCTAAGTAAAAGAATCAGTATGTTGATTTTGTACATCGGTGAAAGCTCCAAGCATTAAAGTTCTTCATAAGAATATGTGAAATACCAAATAAAAAATCTAATATTGTTTAAAGTTTAAGAGTTTATTCTTCATTTGCATAAAGACTGAACATTTGTGTTTTAAAATGCTTGACGATAGCACCTGAAATTACGATAATGCGCACACAGTTTACGGCTATGTAGCTCAGTTGGTTAGAGCACCGCACTCATAATGCGGGGGTCACAAGTTCAAGTCTCGTCATAGCCACCATTTTAAAAGACCAAGCTCTCAGCTTGGTCTCTTTTTTTGTCTTTTAAAAAGTATGGCGCATGATAAAAATTATTTGAAGCATCCATTAAATTTTCAGATATTTCCAAAATTATTTTTCTGTGATTGTTGATTAATTTTCTACTTTGATGGTTGATATAAAAAAATCGCCCCAGTATTCACTCGGGCGATTCGATTTAAATGACTAAGAAAAGGGCTTAGTTACCTGCTTTCCAGCCATTGACGATTGGATAACGACGTTCGCGGCCATAAGAACGTGAACTGATTCGTGGTCCAATTGCACCTTGGCGGCGCTTGTATTCATTCATGTCGACCAGACGGATGACTTTTTTCACCACCTCAGCATCAAAACCTTTCTCAATAATATCGTCTTGACTCATGTCTTCTTCGATGTATGAATACAGGATGGCATCCAGAATGTCATATGAAGGTAAAGAGTCTTGATCGACCTGATCTGGACGCAGTTCTGCTGATGGTGGACGAGTAATGACACGTTCTGGAATCACGGGTGTTTCTGAAATACTGTTACGATATTTCGCCAGTTCAAACACAATGGTTTTGTACACATCTTTTAAGACGGCATAGCCACCGACCATGTCACCATACAGCGTGCAATAACCCACAGCCAGTTCAGATTTATTTCCGGTCGCAAGCACCAGATTGCCGAACTTGTTGGAAAGCGCCATTAATAAGGTGCCACGCGAACGTGCTTGCAGGTTTTCCTCAGTCGCATCTGCCGGGGCGCTTCCAAAGAACGGGAAGAGTACCTGCATAAAGCCGTTTACTATCGGATTGATTTCGGCAATACCAAAGGTTACCCCCATATTTTTTGCTTGTTCAGCCGCATCTTCTACGCTGATTTGCGCGGTATAGGTATAAGGCATCATAACCGCCTGAACTTTGTCTGCACCAATGGCATCTGCAGCAATCGCAAGGGTCAGGGCAGAATCGATCCCACCCGATAGGCCCAGAATCACGCCGGGGAAGCCAGAACGCTGTACATAATCACGGGTTGCCATCACCAGGCTCTGATAGATCTCAGCCATGGTGTCCAGCGCAGGTGTAATTGTACCTTTGCTAAATTGAAGCTGTTCAGCATCATATTCTGCGATAGAAAGGCTTTCCTGGAAACTTGGGGCCTGTAGCGCGACTTCGCCAGATTTATTTAACACAAAGCTGGTACCGTCAAAGATCAGATCATCCTGACCACCGACCTGGTTACAATAGACCAGATTGATATTCAATTGTTTTACCAGAGCTGCCATGGTCTCGATACGGTGTTGTGGTTTACCCACTTCATATGGAGAGGCATTCAGTACCAGAGCAGTTTCGATATTGAGTTTTGCCAGCTGCTGTACAGTAGCTAAAGACCATGCGTCTTCACAAATCAGCACACCAAATTTGTGTCCGAGATATTCAAATACCAGATGTTGATGACCTTCACCGAAATAACGCTTTTCATCAAATACGCCATAGTTTGGCAACACCTGTTTGTTATAAATACCCAGCACCTCACCATCTTTCATGACGGCTGCTGAGTTATAACGCTGGCCATCTTCAGTTTGATTTACAAAACCGAAGACCATCACAATATCTTTGACTTCAGTCAGTTTTTCAAAAGCAGCTTTGGTGCGTTTGGCCAGACTTGGACGAATTAATAGATCTTCTGCAGGGTAGCCCAAGATTGCAAGCTCAGGGAAGATAATCAGATCAGCCTTATCTTTTTTAGCCTGATTGGCCTGATCAATCATTTTTTGAGTATTTGCATCCAAATTGCCCACATGTGGAGAGAACTGAGCAATCGCAATTTTAAAACTTTTCATTCCAATTAAATCCTATTCCTATAGGTTAATACACTAAATCACTGATTTTTATAATTCTAATTATCCAGCTGAGTGCATTTTGATACTTAAAAAAATGCCAAATGGCAAAAGAAAAAACGTCTTTATCACATGATCGTTAAATCTTGATCTGCGAGCTAAAATATCATACTTGGGTTATTTTATCGAAATTTAATCCAGAAGCTAGAGCTGTTTTGCGAGAATGAATGTTGAAATGAAAAGTTATTATCCAAAAATAAAGAATATGTAGGTTTTCTGCACATGAATAAATCTCAGGATTTAAATCATTTATTCATGGCCTTAATTTTCAAAATGCCAAATCAAGATGATATTTTGAATAAAAATGATTATATATCAAACAATTGTTTGGCTATCTAAAATAATATTGGGTATTTTTTTAAGAAAAATATCTCGGGCAATATCACCTTGTTGTTCAATATTATACTGTGAAAATGATTTGTTGGGATTAAATTGATATTTGTAAGGATTATATTTCCCTAAGCTTAAAAAATAAGCACCTTGTAGGAGTGCGCCTTTTAAAACCACATTAATCTGCTGTTGGTATTGATAAATATGGGTCATCTCATGAATAAACAGTGCCTGATAGGCCAAGCTTTCACATGAATAGTCTTCCCGATAATTTAAATTTCGTGCATGGATATAACCACTGGGTGCCATAATCACATGGCTGGATTGCCAGGGTAAATATGGGTGATTCATGATCCTGACTGCCGAATAGTCAATCAGATTGCCAAATACCTGCTGACAGATTCTGATTTCACCGGCCGTTAAGTTACGGCACTTAAACTGTTCAAAACGGATGAATCTTAAAATAAACGGTAGGGCATACAACAACATCAAGTACAGATCCTGTTCAAGTTTTCAATCTATGAATATGGTCGAGGTTCATGCATTTTAAAAGGGATTAAAGAGGCTATATGTAGGATTTTGTCAGCACTAAAAAAACCACCCCAAAGGGTGGTTTTTCTGTCTTGCAACGCCGTTCGAATTAACGAGCGATATCGCGTTGGACTTCACCAGTATAAAGCTGACGAGGACGACCGATCTTGTAAGGGCCGCTATGCATTTCTAACCAGTGGCTGATCCAGCCAACAGTACGTGCAAGCGCGAAGATCACAGTAAACATTTCTGTCGGGATACCAATCGCTTTAAGGATGATACCTGAGTAGAAGTCTACGTTCGGGTATAGGTTACGTTTGATGAAGTATTCGTCAGAAAGCGCAATACGTTCAAGTTCCATAGCCAAAGCAAGTTGTGGATCGTTGATGCCAAGCGCACCAAGAACTTCGTCACAAGTTTCTTTCATGACTTTCGCGCGTGGATCGAAGTTTTTGTAAACTCGGTGACCGAAGCCCATCAGTTTAACTTCTTTAGTCTTCACTTTTTCCATGAAGCCAGCAACGTTTTCTACAGAGCCGATTTCATCAAGCATCTTAAGAACAGCTTCGTTCGCGCCGCCATGAGCAGGGCCCCAAAGTGCGGAGATACCAGCAGCAATACATGCATACGGGTTAGCACCAGTAGAACCAGCTAAACGTACTGTAGACGTAGAGGCATTTTGTTCATGGTCAGCATGAAGCGTGAAGATACGATCCATTGCTTTTGCAAGAATCGGATCAACTTTATAATCACGATCAGCAGGAGTCGCGAACATCATGTGAAGGAAGTTTTCAGCGTAGTTCAAGTCGTTACGTGGGTAAACAAACGGTTGACCGATTGTGTACTTGTAGCTCCAAGCTGCTAAAGTAGGGATCTTCGCAATTAAACGGATCGCTGTGATTTCACGGTGATCAACATTTTCGATGTCCAGATTGTTGTGGTAGAACGCAGATAACGCACCAACAACACCCACCATGATCGCCATAGGATGCGCATCACGACGGAAACCGTTATAGAAGCGGCTAACTTGGTCGTGAACCATTGTGTGGTTACGTACTTTAGCGTCGAATTCTTCTTTTTGCTCAGCAGTCGGAAGTTCGCCATTAAGAAGTAAATAGCAAGTTTCTAGGTAATCAGCTTTAGTCGCCAATTGATCAATTGGGTAGCCACGGTGTAAAAGTACACCTTTGTTACCGTCGATGAAAGTGATTTTAGACTCGCACGCCGCTGTTGCCATAAAACCAGGATCAAAAGTAAAGTGACCTGCAGCCAACACATCTTTAACGTCGATTACATCTGGGCCCAATGTGCCGCTGTAAATTGGTAGTTCAATTTCTTTGCCATCAAGCTGTAAAACGGCTTTCTTGCCAGTTGCTTCAGACATTCAATAGATCTCCTGTCCTGGTGAATGTATATCCGAGTTGTCTATCAATCTTTTAATGCACAAAACGGATGGATCAAAAATTTGCTATAAGATTAGTGAGTACTGAAATTTTGTCAATTATACTTATGGATGAAAAAATGACGCTTGCACAGCGGCTTAGTCACACCATCTTGGTATAAAAAGTTCAGTAAAATCACAGCATCAAACCTCTATAATAAGTCAAATTTAAACAGAGGTGCAGAAAAAAATAGAGGGCCTGAATTATTTGTAAGCGTTTTTTCAGACTAAGAAATGCTGCGAAAAAGTATCGCTGATCTTATTGGGAGTTGTTAAAACTATATAAATCTCATAACTTACATGGTTTTTACTCATTTCCTTTGCACATGCAGAATTATAAATAAAAGCAATTAATTAAATTTTTGACTTGATTCAATTGATTAAAAAATAGCTTAATAAATGGCCAACTTTGCAGCAAAGGTCCCCAGTCTAAAAATAAATGAGTGATTTTTCGAATCCAAATCCTCTAAAGCGATCAAAAAATCCATCATCGAGTGCAGTCTAAGTGACTCTTTAAGCTCAGGTTATAATTATACCTGAAAGCAGACCCATCTTAATAACTGCTGCACTACCTGTATGAGCTTGATTTCCATTTAAATTAAATCGAGATTTTAAATAAGATTTGTGCTGCAACTGTGCATCTTTAGTCTAAATAGCGGGAATTGGCTTTAAAAAGAATAACAGAGTAAATTGATCAAGTTAATTATTTAAAAACAATTATATAGATGAAAGTTAGTGGATTCTTAGTCGCTAAAGAACCTCATATGTTGTTGTTAATGATTCTTATTTAAAGGGTTTTTCTTGAAAAAGCCAAATCCATCTGTTTGTGTTTTAATAGTTGACGTTTTATAATTCAGTGTCGTTTTGATTTTAGGCATGTATTTGCCTAAGAATGCCAGCTTTCCTTCGAATTAATTCCAACAAACTCCGGATGGAGTTTTTACTTACAGGATGCCCGCTGTGAAAAGCAACAGACCTGTCAATTTGTCCATGGGTCAAGTTTTAGAAGTAAACTTAAAATCGCCCGTGGCTATTGCATCAATTCTACACCGTCTTTCAGGTGTTATCGTATTCTTACTCGTACCGGTCCTTCTTTGGATTTTAGACAAATCACTGTCTTCACCTGAAGGTTTTGCGCAAGTTCAAGAAATCATGAATGGTTTCATTGTTCGTTTCATTGTATGGGTATTTGTCGCCGGCTTGATTTTTCACTTTATTGCGGGTGTTAAGCATTTACTTGCTGACATTGGCGTTGCTGAAGAATTAGAAAGTGGCCGTGTCGCATCTACTATCGCATTAATCTTGTCTGCAATCGGTATTGTTGCAGCATTTGTATGGATCGTACTCTAATGAAAAGCGCTACTGGTTTAACAGGTTCAGGTTCTCGCGATTGGTTTCTCCAACGTGTTAGTGCTGTTATTTTGGCTGTTTATACCGTTGTTATTTTGGGCTGGATCCTGTGTAACAGTGGATTCAGCTATGAACAATGGTATGGCTTCATGATGACAACTCCAATGAAGATTCTATCTTTATTGTCAGTCTTATCTCTTGTTGCACACGCTTGGATTGGTATGTGGCAAGTTTTCACAGACTATGTGACGACTCGTCAAATGGGTCCTTCGGCGAATGGTTTGCGTATTGTACTGACTTCAGCAGTGATTATTGCTGTGTTGGCATATGCAATCTGGGCGATCCAGATTTTTTGGGCGAATTGATAGGAAACAATCATGGGCGCTATAAACCCTAAAGAAGATTACACAAATATTCCACACGAAACCTTCGATGCAGTCATCGTGGGTGGTGGTGGTTCAGGTATGCGTGCGTCTTACCAACTTGCTCAAGCTGGTTTGAAAGTTGCGGTACTGACCAAAGTTTTCCCAACCCGTTCTCACACTGTGGCAGCGCAGGGTGGTATTGGTGCATCTCTTGGTAATATGCAAGAAGATAACTGGCACTACCATTTCTACGACACAGTAAAAGGTTCGGACTGGTTAGGTGACCAAGACGCAATCGAATTTATGACGCGTGAAGCACCTCAAGTGGTATACGAATTAGAACACTTGGGTATGCCATTTGACCGTAACGCTGATGGTACAATTTACCAGCGTCCATTCGGTGGCCACTCTGCGAACTACGGTGAAAAAGCGGTGCCACGTGCATGTGCTGCTGCCGACCGTACAGGTCACGCACTTCTTCACACGCTTTATCAAAGCAACGTGAAAATGGGTACGCAATTCTTCGTAGAATGGATCGCACTTGATTTGATCCGTAACGAAGCAGGCGACGTACTTGGTGTCACTGCAATTGACCAGGAAACTGGTAAAATTGCCGTATTCCAAGGTAAGGCCACATTGTTTGCTACCGGTGGTGCGGGTCGTGTTTACCGTGCATCTACCAATGCCTATATCAATACTGGTGACGGTCTTGGCATGGCGGCGCGTGCAGGTATTCCATTGCAAGATATGGAATTCTGGCAGTTCCACCCTACGGGTGTTGCGGGTGCAGGTGTATTGTTGACTGAAGGCTGTCGTGGTGAAGGTGCAATCCTTCGTAACAAAGATGGCGAACCGTTCATGGAGCGTTATGCTCCAACTTTGAAAGACTTGGCGCCACGTGACTTCGTATCACGTTCTATGGACCAAGAAATCAAAGAAGGTCGTGGTTGTGGTCCTAAAGGTGACTATATCCTGCTTGATATGACGCATTTAGGTGCGGATACGATCATGAAGCGTCTGCCATCGGTATTCGAGATTGGCAAGAAATTCGCGAACGTGGATATCACCAAAGAACCAATTCCAGTAGTACCAACAATCCATTACCAAATGGGTGGTATTCCAACCAATATTCATGGTCAGGTTGTTGTGCCTGAGTCACGCGAAACTGAAGCGCTGGCGGCACATTACAACAAGGATACCGATGTTTATTCGACCAATGCAGCCGAACGTGATTTCACTAAGCCAGTGAAAGGTTTCTATGCAATTGGTGAATGTTCATGTGTATCTGTACATGGTGCAAACCGTTTAGGTACCAACTCACTGCTTGACTTGGTGGTATTTGGTAAGGCTGCGGGTAAACACATCATCGATTATGTGACTAAGCATCACGGTGATGAGTACGAGCCACTACCAACAACTGTACTTGAGCAAACGGTTGCGCGTATTCGTAAACTTGACGAATCCACAACAGGTGAGAATGCTCAGGAAGTTGCAGATGCGATTCGTGACATCGTTCAAGATCATGCGGGTGTATTCCGTACATCGGCACTACTTGAGGAAGGTGTAAAGCAGATTCTTGCAATTGAGCCACGTGTTCGTAATATTCATTTGAAAGACAAATCTAAAGTATTTAACACTGCACGTGTTGAAGCATTAGAAGTTGAAAACTTGTATGAAGTTGCAAAAGCGACCTTAATTTCAGCTGCTGCGCGTAAAGAATGTCGTGGTGCGCATACTGTGGTAGATTTCGAATTGTCACCGGATCATGCGGATTATCCATATGGTCGTCGTGATGATGAGTGGATGAAGCACACATTATGGTTCTCTGTGGACAACCGTCTTGAGTACAAGCCAGTTCGTTACCGTCCATTGTCGGTTGACGCGATTCCACCTAAACCACGTACATTCTAATCAGGAGAATTCAGATGAGTAGAGGTACTCGTACATTTCATATCTACCGCTATGATCCTGACAAGGATAAAGCACCGTACATGCAGACTTTTAAACTGGAATTGACTGACAAGCACCGTATGTTGCTTGATGCACTTCTAGCATTAAAAGTACAAGACGAATCTTTAACGTTCCGTCGTTCATGTCGTGAAGGTATTTGTGGTTCTGATGGTGTAAACATCAATGGTAAAAATGGTTTGGCGTGTCTTTGGAACCTGAACGATTTACCCAATGAAATTACTGTTCGTCCATTGCCTGGTCTTCCTGTAGTGAAAGATCTGGTGGTTGACATGAACCAGTTCTACGATCAGTACAACAAGATCCATCCATTCTTGATCAACAACCAGCCTGCGCCTCCAAAGGAACGTTTACAGTCTCCTGAAGAGCGTGAGCATCTTGATGGTCTGTATGAATGTATTCTATGTGCATGTTGTTCAACCTCATGCCCGTCATTCTGGTGGAACCCGGACAAGTTCCTGGGTCCTTCAGCATTGTTGAACGCTTACCGCTTCATCATTGACTCGCGTGATACTGGAACACAAGAGCGTTTGGCTCGTCTTGACGATCCATTCTCATTGTTCCGTTGTAAAGGCATCATGAACTGTGTATCTGTGTGTCCTAAAGGCTTGAACCCAACTAAAGCAATCGGTCATATCCGTAATATGCTTTTAGATATGGCAGGTTAATAGGCTGCTGATAGCAGTTTGGAAAAAAGCACACCACAAGGTGTGCTTTTTTTGTGCAAACCATTGAAGCAAAATAAAAAATCATCAGATAAAAATAAAGATACTATACTTAAAATGTATAAAGTTGAGTCAGGTAGTCAGGAAATGACGGGTGATGTTAAGTGCCATAGAACAAGAACATGTAATTATTTGGGGTATTTATGATTTTTAGCTGTAAAACTGACCTGAAAAATAACAAGAACGATGTTATTATATAACGGAAATTTAAGGAGGGAGTGGATTGAAAGGTTTGCTCTCTTTTTATTTATCGGAAATGCTTAGGACTTAAGTCTACATTGAATCTATTTTTGAGATAAAGCACCATAGGTTAGAGTAAAATATCTGAACTGTATTTAGCCAATTTATGAAAGGTATGTGTCAAAAAAATCAATTGAAAACTTGAGAACATGTTAGCATTTAGCCTATGACTATCTTTAGAAAATGCCATTTTAGGTACATTTTTTAAACATTGCATAACCAGGGACTGGTATATAAAGGTAGGCTTGAGTCGCTTTAGAAAAAATCTTTGTTCCTACTTGTTTTTTCTAAGTCGATTTGCAAAAAATTGCCCGGTTTCGATCGGGTATTCAATGAGTAATGATACCGCTGAGGGGTGTTATTGTTCATTAAACATATCAAGATTTTCTTGGTGTGGTGATAACGCCTCATGGCTTATGCCTTATGGGGGACTAGTGTCATATTACCAATCTGACACTAATAATCCTGGGTTTTGCTTAAAAAGCATCCTGAAAATGTTTTTGCAATAGGAAATGGGTCCACAAATGCAAGAAGTTGCTGACGCTCTGCGTCTTGACACTGAACTTAGCGCTGATAGTGCAGCGTATATTGAAGAACTTTATGAGCAGTATTTGACGGCTCCGGATTCAGTAGGTGCTGACTGGCAAGAATACTTCGGTAAATTCCCAAAAGGTGATCAACCACACAGTAATGTACGTGAGCAATTCCTACTTTTAGGTCGTAATTCAAGCCGTATTCAGCCTGTTGTTCAATCAACTGTCAGCTCAGAGCATGAACGTCGCCAAATTGGCGTGTTGCAGCTGATTGCTGCATACCGTAATCGTGGTCACCAGAAAGCAAAACTGGATCCATTGGGTTTGGCGAAACGTGAAGTTGTGCCTGATCTAGATCTTGCTGCGCATGGTTTAACTCAGTCGGACCTAGATACGGTATTCAATACTGGCAACCTGGCGATCGGTAAAGAAGAAGCGACTTTGGCTGAGATGGTTCAGGCAATGGAAGCCACTTACTGTGGTTCAATCGGTGCTGAATACATGCACATTGTGGACACCAAAGAGAAACGTTGGATTCAACAACGTCTGGAAAGTGCACGTGGTCAATATGGTTTTAATGCTGAACAAAAGAAACATGTCCTTGAACGTTTAACCGCAGCTGAAGGCCTGGAAAAATATCTAGGTAATAAGTTTGTTGGTGCAAAACGTTTTGGCGTTGAAGGGGGTGAATCATTCATCCCGATGGTTAACGAAATTATTCAGCGTGCAGGTTCTGTTGGCTGTAAAGAAGTTGTAATCGGTATGCCTCACCGTGGCCGTTTGAACCTTTTGGTTAACATCATGGGTAAAAACCCGGCTGACCTGTTTGGTGAATTTGAAGGTAAATCGATTCACAAGAAAGGTTCTGGTGACGTTAAGTACCATCAAGGCTTCTCTTCAAACGTGATGACCCAAGGTGGCGAAGTTCACTTGGCATTGGCGTTTAACCCGTCACATTTGGAAATCGTTGGCCCTGTGGTTGAGGGTTCGGTACGTGCACGTCAAGTACGTCGTAAAGACATTGGCGGCGATGACGTATTGCCATTAATCGTACATGGTGATGCTGCATTTGCAGGTCAGGGCGTCAACCAGGAAACTTTCCAGATGTCACAAACTCGCGGTTATACCGTGGGTGGTACAGTGCACATTGTGATTAATAACCAGGTGGGTTTCACCACTTCTGATCCACGTGATGCGCGTTCTACAGAATACTGTACTGATATCGCGAAAATGATCCAGGCACCGATCTTCCATGTCAATGGTGATGATCCTGAGGCTGTGGTATTCATTTCACAATTGGCTCATGACTTCCGTCATACTTTCCGTAAAGACGTTGTGATTGACATGTTCTGCTACCGTCGTCGTGGTCATAACGAAGCGGATGAGCCGGCTGCAACTCAACCAATGATGTATCAAGTGATTAGCAAGAAAGCGACCACGCGTACGCTTTATGCGGATCAACTGGTACAACAGGGTGTTCTTGATCGTGCAAATGCAGATCAAATGGTTGAAAATTACCGTGCAGATCTGGAAGCGGGTAATCACGTTGCCAATGCGCTGGTACTTGAACCGAACAAGAAAATGTTTGTGGACTGGACGCCTTACTTGGGTCATGACTACACAGACGAATGGGATACGACTTTCCCGATCGAGCGTCTAAAAGAACTTGGCGCGAAAATGCGCGAACTTCCTGAAGGCTTCGTGATGCAGCGTCAGGTTGCGAAAGTGATCGATGACCGTCTGAAAATGCAAACGGGTGAAATGCCACTGAACTGGGGTGCTGCTGAAACTCTGGCGTATGCAACTGTACTAGATGATGGTTACTTGCTTCGTTTAACCGGTGAAGACGTAGGTCGTGGTACCTTCTCGCACCGTCATGCAAAACTGCATAACCAGGTCGATGGTTCAACTTATCTTCCGCTGTGTAACCTGAAAGAAAACCAGCCGCGTACTGCAATCTATGACTCATTGTTGTCAGAAATGGCGGTATTGGCATTTGAATATGGTTATGCGACGACTCTTCCTAAGAGCTTGATCATTTGGGAAGCGCAATTCGGTGACTTCGCGAACTGTGCACAGGTTGTGATTGACCAGTTCATCTCGTCTGGTGAAACCAAATGGGAACGTGTCTGTGGTTTGACCATGCTTCTTCCACACGGTTTTGAAGGTCAGGGTCCGGAACATTCATCTGCACGTTTAGAGCGTTTCTTACAGCTATGTGCTGAAGACAACATGCAAGTGATCACACCGACCACACCTGCACAGATTTATCATGCTTTACGTCGTCAAGCGATTCGTCCAATCCGTAAGCCATTGATCGTGACTTCACCGAAGTCTCTTCTTCGTCACAAACTTGCAACGTCTACGCTAGAAGAACTTGCAAACGGTAGCTTCCAGACCGTGATTGATGAAGTGGACAACATCAACAAGTCAGATGTAACCCGTCTGGTTCTGTGTGGTGGTAAGGTGTATTACGACCTGATTGAAAAACGTCGTGAAAAAGAATTGAACAATACTGCGATTGTGCGTATTGAACAATTATATCCATACCCAGAAAAACGCCTGACAGAAGTCCTTGCACAATATCCAAATGTGAAAGAACTGGTTTGGGCACAAGAAGAGCCTAAAAACCAAGGTGCTTGGTTGTTCATCGCTCCGCGTCTATATGACGATGTGATGAAAGCGGGTAAACAAGTCCGTATTAGCTACGCTGGCCGTGAAGCATCTGCTGCACCGGCTTGTGGTTCACCATATTTGCATGCAAAACAACAAGCTCAGCTCATCAACGACGCGCTTGCGATCGACGCTGAATAATCCAGGAGATTCTAAGTAATGGCAACCGAAATTAAAGCACCGGTATTCCCAGAGTCAGTTGCGGACGGTACGATCGCAACTTGGCACAAACAACCAGGTGAAGCAGTATCACGTGATGAAGTGATCTGTGATATTGAGACTGATAAAGTTGTTTTAGAAGTTGTTGCTCCTGCAGACGGTACAATTGCCTCTATCATTAAAAATGAAGGCGACACTGTACTTTCAGCTGAAGTCATTGCACAGTTTGAAGAAGGTGCTGTTTCTGGCGCTGCTCAAACTCAAGCAGTTCAGTCTGAAGAGAAAGTTGAACAAGCTGCGGCGAATACTGAAGCAGGTAATTCACCAATCGTTGAACGTCAGCAAGTACAAGACCAAGCGCCAGCAGTGCGTAAAGCATTGACTGAATCTGGTGTTGCAGCAGCTGATGTTGCGGGTACAGGTCGTGGCGGTCGCATCACCAAAGAAGATGTGGCAAACCACCAAGCGAAACCAGCTGCTCCTGCTGCTGCGCCATTAAGCGTTGCTGTGGGCGAACGTATCGAAAAACGTGTTCCAATGACACGTCTTCGTAAGCGTGTTGCTGAACGTTTACTTGCAGCGACTCAAGAAACTGCAATGTTGACCACGTTCAACGAAGTGAACATGAAACCAATCATGGAAATGCGTGCTCAATACAAAGATGCGTTTGAAAAACGTCATGGTGCACGTCTTGGCTTCATGTCATTCTTTGTTAAAGCAGCAACTGAAGCGCTAAAACGCTATCCGGCAGTGAACGCATCAATCGATGGCGATGACATTGTTTATCACGGTTACTATGACATTGGTGTTGCAGTTTCATCTGAGCGTGGTCTGGTGGTTCCTGTACTTCGTGATACAGACCGCATGAACTATGCCGAAGTTGAAAACGGTATTCGTGCATACGCTGCGAAAGCGCGTGATGGCAAATTAGGCATCGAAGACATGACTGGCGGTACATTCACGATTACCAATGGTGGTACTTTCGGTTCATTGTTATCTACTCCGATCTTGAACACGCCACAAACTGCGATTCTGGGTATGCATAAAATCCAGGAACGTCCGATGGCAGTGAATGGTCAAGTAGAAATCTTGCCTATGATGTACCTTGCATTGTCTTATGACCACCGTCTAATCGATGGTAAAGAAGCAGTCGGTTTCCTTGTAACAATCAAAGAATTGTTAGAAGAGCCAGCGCGTCTTATCCTTGATCTGTAATTTATTTATTAAGAATCTTCCCTAATCCCTTTTTAAAAAGAGGGCTTAGGTCTCCCTTTTGAAGGGAGATTAAAGGGGATTATTTGGAGATAAACATGTCTCAATTCGATTTAGTCGTAATTGGTGGTGGCCCGGGCGGCTACGAAGCAGCAATTCGTGCAGCTCAACTTGGTTTCAAAGTTGCGTGTATCGAAAAACGTATTCATAAAGGCAAGCCATCTTTAGGTGGCACCTGCTTAAACGTGGGTTGTATCCCGTCTAAAGCTTTGCTTGATTCTTCTCACCGTTACGAAGATACAGTGCAGCATCTAGATGATCACGGTATTACCACGGGTGAAGTGAAATTTGATCTTGCTAAACTTTTAGCGCGTAAAGACAAAATCGTTGACCAATTGACCATGGGTATTGATGGCTTGCTGAAAGGCAACGGCATCGAATGGTTAAAAGGTACAGGTAAATTACTTGCCGGTAAAAAAGTTGAGTTCGTTTCTCATGAAGGCGAAACTCAAATTTTAGAACCAAAATACGTGATTCTTGCGACTGGTTCTGTGCCAATCAATATCCCATCTGCACCTGTTGATCAAAACATTATTGTTGACTCAACTGGCGCACTTGAATTCCAAGAAGTACCTAAACGATTAGGCGTAATTGGTGCGGGCGTTATCGGTCTTGAATTAGGTTCAGTTTGGCGTCGTCTGGGTGCTGAAGTTGTTGTATTTGAAGCAATGGATGCATTCTTACCAATGGCTGATAAAGCCTTGGCAAAAGACTACCAAAAACTGTTGACTAAGCAAGGTCTTGATATTCGCGTTGGTGCGAAAGTTTCTGGTACTGAAGTGAACGGTTCTGAAGTGACTGTGAAGTACACTCAGGGCGGTGAAGACAAGACTCAAACTTTCGACAAGTTAATCGTATGTGTAGGCCGTCGTGCTTATGCTGAAGGTTTATTGGCGGATGATTGCGGCATTAAACTGACTGAGCGTGGTCTGGTTGAAGTGAACGATTGGTGTGCAACGTCTGTGGACGGCGTATACGCAATTGGTGACTTGGTTCGTGGTCCTATGCTTGCGCATAAAGCCATGGAAGAAGGCGTAATGGCCGTTGAACGTATTCACGGTCATGCCGCTCAAGTCAACTACGACACGATTATTTCTGTCATCTATACCCATCCGGAAGCGGCGTGGGTTGGTTTAACAGAACAGCAAGCCAAAGACAAAGGTCACGAAGTGAAAACCGGTCAATTCGGTTTTGCTGCAAACGGCCGTGCAATGGCTGCCGGCGAAAATGCTGGTTTTGTGAAGTTTGTTGCTGATGCGAAAACAGATCGTCTATTGGGTATGCACGTGATTGGACCTGCTGCGTCTGACATCGTACACCAAGGTATGATTGCACTTGAGTTTGTATCTTCAGTTGAAGATCTACAGTTGATGACTTTTGGTCATCCAACTTTCTCTGAAGTGGTACACGAAGCTGCACTTGCGGTCGATGGTCGTGCGATTCATGCGATTCAACGCAAACGTAAATAAAATTAAAAAAAGAGCGGCTTAGGTCGCTCTTTTTACATTTCATGGTTGTTTTTATGGGAACAATCATCTAAAAATAAAGATAACGATTTTAAGAAATGCTGGTACTGCTTTGACGGACGTCTGGGTACTGGTGGGTTTATAACAAGGCAAAGAAGTAATAAAAGGTTATTGAATGAATTTACATGAGTATCAAGCAAAAGCGCTATTAAAAAAATATGGTATGCCGGTACAGGAAGGGATACTTGCCACCAATGCCGATGAAACGGTACATGCTTTCGAGCAGTTAGGTGGAAAGTTCGCAGTACTGAAAGCTCAGGTGCATGCGGGTGGTCGTGGGAAGGCCGGTGGTGTAAAAGTCGTTAAATCGGCTACCGAGGCTGCTGAATATGCCAACCAGATCATCGGTTCAAACCTGGTAACTTATCAGACCGATGCCAATGGTCAGCCGGTAAATAGCATTTTAGTCTCTGAGGATGTTTATCCTGTTGAGCGCGAACTTTATTTGGGTGCGGTGGTCGATCGTTCAACCCGCCGCATTACTTTTATGGCATCGACTGAAGGCGGTGTTGAAATTGAGAAAGTGGCCGAAGAAACCCCTGAAAAAATTATTAAAGTTGAAGTTGATCCTTTAGTGGGGCTCATGCCATTTCAGGCTCGCGAAGTGGCTTTTGCCCTAAAACTCAAAGATGGCCAAATTAATCAATTTGTTAAAGTCATGACTGCTGCTTATCAGGCATTTGTAGACAATGATTTTGCACTTTTTGAAATCAATCCGCTGTCGGTACGTGAAAATGGCGATATTCTGTGTGTGGATGCCAAAATCGGGATTGATTCGAATGCACTGTACCGTTTGCCTGAAGTGGCTGCGCTACGTGATAAGTCTCAGGAAAATGAACGTGAACTCAAAGCATCTGAATTCGATCTGAACTATGTGGCATTGGAAGGGAACATTGGCTGTATGGTGAATGGTGCCGGTCTTGCGATGGCAACCATGGATATTATCAAGCTTTATGGTGGTCAACCTGCCAACTTCCTCGATGTCGGTGGTGGTGCGACCAAAGAGCGCGTGATTGAAGCTTTTAAAATTATTCTGGCAGATCACTCTGTGCAGGGTGTGTTGATTAATATTTTTGGTGGAATTGTACGTTGTGACATGATTGCAGAAGCAATTATTGCGGCGGTTCAGGAAGTAAATGTGACCGTTCCTGTGGTTGTTCGCCTCGAAGGCAACAATGCGGAACTGGGTGCAAAATTACTGGATGAATCAGGTTTGAAATTGATTTCTGCAAATGGTCTTGCTGACGCTGCAGAAAAAATCGTTGCTGCTGTAAAAGCTTAAGGAGTATCAATCATGAGCGTATTAGTGAATAAAGACACCAAAGTATTGGTACAGGGCTTTACAGGAAAAAACGGTACATTTCATTCTGAGCAGGCTTTGGCTTACGGCACCAAAGTTGTCGGTGGTGTAACACCGGGTAAGGGTGGTCAAACCCATCTGGAATTACCAGTATTCAATACCATGCGCGAAGCGGTGAAAGAAACTGGCGCAGATGCTTCGGTGATTTATGTTCCTGCACCATTTGTGCTGGATTCTATTGTTGAAGCGGTTGATTCGGGCATTGAGTTAATTGTGGTGATCACTGAAGGTGTACCGACCATCGACATGCTTAAAGCCAAGCGTTATCTGGAAACCAATGGTAATGGCACGCGTTTAATCGGGCCAAACTGTCCGGGCATTATTACGCCGGGTGAATGTAAGATCGGGATCATGCCGGGTCATATTCATCAGCCGGGTAAAATTGGAATTATCTCGCGCTCAGGGACTTTGACCTATGAAGCCGTAGCGCAGACCACCAAGCTTGGACTGGGTCAGTCGACTTGTATCGGGATCGGGGGAGATCCGATTCCGGGCATGAACCAGATTGACTGCTTGAAACTGTTCCAGGACGATCCTCAGACTGAAGCCATTATTATGATTGGTGAAATTGGTGGTACCGCAGAAGAAGAGGCAGCGGAATATATTCAGGCTCATGTCACCAAGCCTGTGGTCGGTTATATTGCAGGTGTTACCGCACCTAAAGGCAAGCGTATGGGGCATGCGGGTGCAATTATTTCAGGTGGTAAAGGAACTGCTGAAGAAAAATTTGCTGCCTTTGAGCGTGCGGGTATGGCATATACCCGCAGTCCTGCGGAACTTGGTTCAACCATGTTGCAAGTATTGAAAGATAAAGGTTTGGTTTGATTTATAGATTAAACATGCACTAAAAAGCTCCCAGTTGGGAGCTTTTTTATATCTCATTCTATTTTTAAGTTTTAGCCTTCAGACTCTGGGTCATGCCATTAATATCACCACCCTGAATACCAAGTTCATTCATTAGGCTGTCAATTAAGGGTGCTTGGCTGCGATAACGCAGGGCGCTATTTACCACCTGATCTGACAGGGCAACATTGCCATTTTCATGATGTGCATCTGTCTGACAGGAACCGGCATGACTGCCATGCAGGCCATTGACCTGAAGAATCTTGATGTCATCAATATTTTCCATCGGTTTAACACTTTCCCGGATAATTTCAGGCAAGTATTTCAACATGGCTAGGCGAATCTGCATTTCGACCTGTTCAGGTGACAGCACATTATTGGCTTCGTTGACTGCACGGGTACCTTCTGCATCGACCTGATACTGTTTTTCCATCGCCTGAGCCAGTAGAATTTTTGCGTCCGCTTCACCTTTGGCCTTAAGACGAACCTTTTCGGCTTCAGCTTCAGCAGCAATACGTACTGCTTCGGCATCATCTGCTGCGGCTTGTTTTCCGGCTTCAGCGGCAACCGTAATCGCAATTGCATCTTTTTCCGCGTGTTCTTTGGCTGCGACCAGCTCAACCGCTTTTTGACGCTCTGCCTGCTGGATTTGGCGTACGGTAATGACTTCTTCTTCCGCTTTTACCGCTTGAGCACGTGCCTGATCGGCTTGCGCTTTGGCTTCAGATTCGGCGCGAGATTTTTCTGCAATGGCAATGGCACGATCCTGTTCGGCCAGCTCAATAGTTTTCTTTTGTTCGACTTGGGCTTTTTGAATCAGCTGCGCTTTTTGGATATTCTCATTTTCTACATCACGGGCCGCTAAAATACGCTTGAGGTCGACTTCTCGTTCAGCAGCAATTTGTGCTTCTTCTGCTTCACGTTTTTTACCGGCTTCCTGAGCAGAAATTTCAGCCAGTTGCTCGGCACGGCGAATGGCAATTTCGCGTTCCTGTTGCAGCTTGGCATATTCTTCTTCACGAATGATTTGCAGGCGCGCCTGTTCTGCTTCCAGATTTTTAGTTTTGATCGCCAGGTCGGTATCCTGCTCGATATGATTTCGCTTGCGACGACGATCTTCAATGGTTTCAGTGAGCTTGGTCAGGCCTTCAGCATCAAAGGCATTTTGTGGATTGAAATATTTAAATCCAGTTTGATCCAGGCCAGTCAGGGAAACGGTTTCCAGTTCCAGACCATTTTTATGCAAATCTTCTGAAACCACTTGCTGTACTTTTTGTACAAAGTCGACCCGTTTTTCATGCAGTTCTTCCATGGCCATTTCTGCTGCTACTGCACGCAGTGAATCGACAAATTTTCCTTCGACCAGATTTTTTAATTCATTCGGTGACATGGTCTTTTGCCCGAGCGTTTGTGCAGCTGTTGCAATTGAATCAGCAGTAGGTTTGACCCGCACATAGAATTCGGCCATGACATCCACGCGCATACGGTCACGGGTAATCAGTGCCTGATCATCTGCACGGCGCACTTCAAGACGCAGGGTGTTCATATTGACTTGAATAATTTCATGCAAGACTGGGAGCACGATTGCGCCTCCGCCCAAAATCACTTTTTCACCACCCCAACCGGTACGCACAAAGGAGATTTCTTTACTGGACCGGCGGTATAGGCGCGCAATGATGAGACCGAAGGTCACCAGTGCTGCAAAAATAATTCCAGAAATAATTAAAATATTATATAAATCAAAAGTTAACATTGTTATAAAGTCTCAGTTTGGTTCTGGCTGAATAAAATTAGAGTGCAGTGGCTTGAAAGCCATTTTTGGTTTTATGGGTCAGTACGACATTCTGACCTTGATTTAAAATTTGATTGGTTTCTGGTTCGACTAAAACATAATGGGTCTGGCCATGCTGATCCCGGACTTTGGCTTGTGCAGGAGAGTTGACTTTGGCATCACCCAGAATAATGATTGCGGTACGCCCAATAAGCTCGTCACTATAAATGGCAGAAGTTTCATCTTGAGGCATAAGCTTGCTGGCAGCCATGGCAAGCCAGCGCACTATCGGCATACACAGAAACAGACAGGCTGGGGAAATTAGCCATACATTGAAGAGCTGGCTGGTCAGGCGTTCAAATATTCCCTGAATCAATAAGCCACTCAGGCCATAACTGGTCAGAAAAATGATGAGCCAGATAAATAAAGGCAGACGTCCCAGATATAACCAGTCAAATACTTTGGTGAAAAAGCCGGGATGTTGATCTGGATTAATTTCTGGTTGCAGGGGGTCTTCAGGCAAAAACTGTTCTAACATATTCTGCGAGCCGCCACCGAGCAGCAGTAATATGCATTCCAGTGCAGCAAACATCAGCATCAGACTCAGGCTGATACTAAATACGATATTTGACGGATGAGTAAACAGTTCCCACATTTTTTATCTCTATAATTATGTTTTAGGAAAAGTGTAAGGAAGCCTCTGATGCTATAACGATAGCAGTAATTGTTAATTTTGTATGCAAAAAAATAACAAAAAACCTTATAAACAAGGATTGAATATATTATGTATTTAATAATTATTGAACTATTAAAGTTAATAGTAAACTATAAGTTTATTTAGGATCTGCTAAAAAATTAATTATTTTCAATATGTTGTGTGAATTTTAAGGTTGTGTGGATTGGTTTTTCTGAGAAATATAGAAATACTGTGCCTTAGTATCTCTATATTTCTTTCTTAAAGACTTAGAGTAAGGCAGTCTGAATCCGGACTTTCATATCCAGAGTCTGTTGCAGAATATAGTTTTTTATCCATGTGATCTGTTCACCCATCGGGTTCACCTTGATCGCAGTATCCAGAAAATGCAGATCCGGCTGACTGAAAAGTTGCTGTTCCAAAGTCTGCTCCAGCATCTGGCTATTGCTGGTTAAAGGCAATGCCACCAGATAGAATGCTTTAGGGTAATTGTAAAATGCATAGAGTAAGTTAAAGGCTTTTTGATCACCTTTAAGATTACCCGCACCGATTTCATAAGCTGCATTCTGGTTGCTATACGTCACACCCAATAAGAATTCCCAATGACCTTCTTGCAAACGCAGACCAAACTGTAATCCGATCTGGTCGGCAGTCAATTCATGTTGCAAATAGATATTTAAAGGCTTGCCGTCTTCACTGAAAGGTTCTTGTAAGACTAAAATGTGTTGCTGATGCTGATAAATGTAACCTGCAAGCTCTGCTTGTTCCAGGCGAGTTTTTAGAGTGGAGAGATCAAAAGCGCTATAAGCCATAAGCAAAATATATCAAAGGGAGAATTTAGCCTACTCTATTAATTTTTCAGCATCTTGGAAACCACTACTTTAGATTATTTATCTATACTTTTATGGGTGATTTTAAAAATTAATACAGCAAAAATAGTCAGATGTGGTGACGTTCATTATTGATTCATAAAAACTGATATTTGTTATTAGTGAATTTTTATATGAGCTTTTGATATATCAATATCATAAAACAAGCAATGGCTAAGATAAGTAAATCACTATAATGAATATAAATTTTCAAAAGTGTCATAAGTACACGTTTTTCTAAGCTGGTGTTGTCCATGTCGTTAAATGAGGAAAGACTTACTCATCTCAAACAGCTTGAAGCTGAGAGTATTCATATTATCCGTGAAGTAGCAGCTGAATTTGAAAATCCAGTCATGCTTTATTCCATTGGTAAAGATTCAGCAGTCATGCTGCATCTTGCACTGAAAGCGTTTTATCCAGCCAAACTTCCATTCCCGCTACTGCATGTAGACACGGGTTGGAAATTTAAAGACATGATTGCTTTCCGTGACAACATGGCAAAAAAACATGGTTTTGATTTGATCGTGCATCAAAACAAAGAAGGAGTCGAGGCAGGCATCAATCCTTTCGATCATGGTAGTTCAAAATATACTGACATCATGAAGACCCAAGGTTTAAAACAAGCCTTAAATAAATACAAGTTTGATGCTGCTTTTGGTGGTGCGCGCCGTGATGAAGAAAAATCTCGTGCCAAAGAGCGTGTCTATTCATTCCGTGATGATAAACATCGTTGGGATCCCAAAAACCAACGCCCTGAACTTTGGAACCTTTACAACGGTAAAGTAAATCAAGGTGAAAGTATTCGTGTATTCCCGTTATCAAACTGGACCGAGTTGGATATCTGGCAATACATCTATTTGGAAAGTATTCCACTTGTGCCACTTTACCTGGCTGCAGAACGTCCTGTGGTTGAGCGTAGCGGTACACTTATTATGGTTGATGACGAACGTATGCCTTTAAAAGAAGGTGAAGTTCCACAAATGAAATCGGTACGTTTCCGTACTTTAGGTTGTTATCCATTAACAGGTGCAGTTGAATCAACTGCAGATACCTTGCCGGAAATTATCCAAGAAATGCTCTTGGCAACCAGCTCTGAGCGTCAGGGTCGTATGATTGACCATGATGAAGCAGGCTCGATGGAGAAGAAGAAGCAGGAAGGCTACTTCTAATTTAATCTCCCCCTAAAAATCTCCCCAAACCCCTCTTTGAGAAAGAGGGGCTTAAAAGTGGAGGAAGTCTCCCTTTTATACAGGGAGATTTAGAGGGATTAAAAACCGATTTCTAAAGAATATGTGGAGCTTTGGGCAATGTCTCATCAATCAGAACTGATTAGCCAAGATATTTTGGGCTATTTGAAACAACATGAAAATAAAGACCTGTTGCGTTTCCTGACTTGCGGTAACGTAGATGATGGTAAATCGACTCTAATTGGTCGACTGCTTTACGATTCAAAATTGATTTATGAAGATCAATTGCAAGCCGTCACCCGTGACTCGAAAAAAGTCGGTACCACAGGCGATGCACCTGACTTGGCACTTCTGGTAGATGGTCTGCAGGCAGAACGTGAGCAGGGCATTACCATTGATGTCGCCTATCGTTATTTCTCGACTGAAAAGCGTAAGTTCATCATTGCCGATACTCCGGGACATGAGCAGTACACCCGTAACATGGCAACAGGTGCATCGACCTGCGACCTTGCGATTATCTTGATTGATGCGCGTTATGGTGTGCAAACTCAAACCCGTCGTCATACCTTTATTGCAAGCTTACTTGGTATTAAAAATATTGTTGTTGCGATCAACAAGATGGACCTGGTGGACTTCTCTGAAGCCCGCTTCAATGAAATTCAGGCAGAATATGCAGCATTCGTTGCGCAGTTGGGTGATCGCAAACCATCGAACATCATCTTTACGCCAATTTCTGCATTGAATGGCGATAACGTGGTGAACAAGTCCGCCAATACACCGTGGTACACCGGTGAAACATTGATGGGTACGCTTGAGTCGGTAGAAATTAACCGTACTTCGGCAAAAGCAGATTTTCGTTTTCCTGTGCAATATGTCAACCGTCCAAACCTCGATTTCCGTGGTTTCTGCGGCACGATTGCACTTGGTGATATCAACGTTGGCGATACCGTAACGGCTTTACCATCAGGTAAATCATCAACAGTAAAAGAAATCGTTACTTTTGATGGCAATCTTGAGCATGCTGTTGCAGGTCAAGCGGTGACTTTAACGCTCAACGATGAAATTGATATTTCACGTGGTAACGTATTAATTCGTGCCGATCAAGCGGTTCCAAATATTTCTCGTTCAGTTCAAGCGACTGTGGTGTGGATGGCAGATCAAGCGCTGGTGATTGGCAAGCTGTACAACATTAAGATTGGTACACAGACTGTTCCTGCAAAAGTGACAGCGATTCATTACCGTACCAACGTCAACACACTGGAGAAAGTTCAGGTCGAAAATCTTGAGCTGAATGCGATTGCCAATGTGACTGTTGAATTTGATGCGCCCGTGGTCTTTGACCGTTATCAAGACAGCCGTTATACCGGTTCATTTATCTTTATTGATCGTTTAAATAACGTGACGATTGGTGCAGGTATGGTGGAAGAATCAGTTGAATGGTCTGCACATGATGAGCCCGTGACTGCTGAAGTGCGTGCTGCGCGTTTGGGGCAAAAACCTGCTGCGCTGACTGTCTCGGCAAAAGCTTTGGAAAATGCTCAGGCACTTGAAAGTTTATTGATTCAGCAAGGCATCGTGGCAATTGCCAGAGCGGGTCTTGATGTTACACAAGTTGCATTGCTTCGTGAAACAGGTGTGGTGGTGATTACCGATACTGCTGAAGGTACGGACACCACTTTAATTATGGAAGCAGTCGAAGAGCTTGCTGATAAAATTGTAGAATTGGTTCGATTATAAGACTGAGTCGATTTAAAAAACCCGCTGTAAAGCGGGTTTTTTATTTGGATGCTTTTAAGTATGTAAATAATGTGCAGCCGTGTGAATGTTGAACTTTCACTTAAATTTCTTCTCGATATAATACAAATATTGAGGGGTGTTTATGAAAAAAATATTTATTTTAATCGGGTTGTGTTTGGCTTTTGGGGTGGACGCTAAACAGGCGACCAGTACAGATGCAATTAAGCAAAAAATTATCCAGCAGTCGATTGATCGTTATCCGGGGAATTGTCCATGTCCTTACAATACGGCCAGTAATGGCAGTCGCTGTGGTAAACGTAGTGCATATAATCGGGCGGGTGGGCATGCACCTTTGTGTTATCCGGAAGATGTCAGTGATCGGATGGTCAAAGAGTATAAAAGCCGTGGTTAATTACCAAGTCCGGATTTACCGAGGGGTAAAAACGAAATTTTCTCTACAGTTTATCTTCAGATATGTATGCTTCAATTATTCAGAAAAATCAGTTAGGGATTGAGATAGAATCGTCTTTATCTCCGTTAGACTTTTTGCGCCAGCAATCCTTTTAATGATTGTGCCATTTTTAAAAATCAGCGTAGAAGGTAGACCATAAACATGATAGCGCAAGGTTAATACTGGAGATTGGTCGATATTTACTTTGCCAAATTTGATTTCGGGCTTGCTTTCAGCATATTGCGCTGCCAGTTCATTAAAGACCGGAAAATTCTGAATACAAGGCTTACACCATTCGGCATAAAAGCGAATGACTGCAAAACCTTCGAACCATTCAAAATTACTATAATTATTTTCGTTATACTCAATGATCTCGCTCATATCCATCTCCTATCAATTTTTTGAATAGTGACTTGATTATACATAAGTCCGACTTGGCTTCATTCCTCAGCTTAACTATGTTCAAATAAAGCCAAGTATCTTGAATATTCAATAAGCAGGGAAATATATGTCACAAGCAAGCATGCAACAGATCATTATTACAGAACCGGGCGATATCGATAAATTGGCTTATGAAACGGTTGCAATCCCCGAAGCCAAAGCAGATGAAGTTCTGGTGAAAGTCCATGCTTTCGGAATTAACCGTCCAGATATTTTGCAACGTCAAGGTTTGTATCCAATGCCAAAAGGCGTAACACCAGTCCCGGGCCTTGAAGTCGCGGGTGAAGTGATTGCAGTTGGTGCTGAGGTAAGCCAGTTTAAAGTTGGTGATAAAGTCTGTGGCTTGACCAATGGTGGTGGTTATGCAGAATATTGTGTCGTACCAGAAAGCCAGACCTTGAATATTCCGGAAGGTGTAAGCTTTACACAGGCGGCAGCCATTCCTGAAACCTTTTTTACCGTGTGGGCCAATGTGTTCCAGATGGGGCAGGCCAAAGCAGGGGAAACCGTGCTGATTCATGGCGGGAGCAGCGGCATTGGCACTACTGCTTTAATGTTATGTAAAGCACTCGGAATCAAAAGCTTTGCGACTGTCGGTACGGATGACAAGGTTGCAGCTATTTCAGAGTTAACTTATGCGATTAACTATAAAACGCAAGACTTTGAGCAAGTGATTAATGAAGCAACTGACAATGGCGGAGTCGATGTCATTCTGGATATGGTGGGTGGGCCATATTTAGAGCGGAACCTGAATTTGCTGCGTCGTGATGGACGTCTGGTGTATATCGCCTTTTTGGGCGGTCGTAAAGCCAAAGAGGTTAATTTAGGTCCTATCATGATGAAACGTCTGACCATTACGGGTTCGACCATGCGTGCACGTACTAGGGCTGAAAAAGCTGAAATTGCACAAGGTCTCAAAGAACAAGTGGCACCGTTATGGGCGAAAGGTGAATGTCTGCCTATGATTTATAAAACTTTCAAGTTTGATCAAATCCAAGATGCACATGCAGCCATGGATACTGGGGAACATGTCGGTAAAGTGGTGGTTGAAGTAATTTGATCGAATGTGATCGAGTCAAAAAATACCAGTGATTTCACTGGTATTTTTTTGGTTTTAAATAAAAATTTAACAACAAAAAAATGTATAGAATTTTGAATAAAAGTTAAAAAACAACAACTATGCGACACAACCTGTCAAGAATGATAGGTAAATTGCACTCATAGATAATTCCGACTAAAAGATTCAACATTCACATGAATATGAGATGGAAAAATATATGAAAATTATTTCAGCACCTTATAGTCCTAAACATGGTTCAAAAGCGTTAGGGCGTATTCATAAAATGATTATACGCGGGACAATCACTTGGGCAAAACTACATGAATTATATGGTGCGATGTTGCATCTGGAGCGCTATGTGGAAAGATTAACCACCCAGAATAGTCATTCAGGTCAAAAACGATCCAGAAAATCTAAATAAGCAGTGATATTTTTATAGTCAATAGATAACGAGGACTTTATATAGATAAATGCCTTAGACTTTGTCCTAATATTACTCACTTATTGAGATTGAGTATAATTAATCAAATATTTAGCTATAAGTAAGTACATAACAGTGTATTAAGTGGGGATTTATGAAGCGTCAAGCTTCAACACATGAACGTCTTGCAGAGCGTTTAGCCAGAATTTTGACCAAATTAAATGTCGGATATCAACTTCGGGCTACCGAATTGGCTGCAGAATTCCAGGTCAGCACCCGCACCATAGAGCGTGATTTCGATCGGCTAAGCTCTTACTTGCCTTTACTTCAGGATGAACAAAAAAGATATTATCTGGATACCTCTTATTTGGGACGGTTTAAGCTACAAGATATTCAAAACTTTGCTCAACTTTCCGGGATCAGTGAGCTTTATCCGGCGTTGGATATGTCGTTTTTACGTGAATTGTTAGATGATCGTGCCAATCTGGTGTTTTCTGCAAAAGGCTATCATTTTGAAGACACCAAACAGTTTGCTGAGCATTTTAAAACTTTAGCCGCTGCTATTCATAAGCGTTATTATATTCATTTACGTTATCGTGAAGAATCCAGAAATATCCAGCCTTATCGTTTAATCCATCATCATGGCATTTGGTATCTGGCGGGTATAGATCAGGGAAAACTAGGCACCTACCGTCTCAGTCAGATTCAGCAAGTTGAATTGTTGCTTGATCTGAAGCCCTTTGAACATGAGGCTGAAATATTAAAAATTCTGGAGGATGAAGAAGGGATCTGGTTTGGGCAGCAGAAACAACAAGTCTGGGTAAAAATTCAGCCAGAAGTCGCCATGTTTTTTAAAGAGCGTCGTTTATTTCCGGAACAACAGATTGAGCAAGAGTCAGCATCGGGAGAGTTGTTAATCAGTTGTCAGATTCGCCATGAAATGCAGCTTTTACCTTTGGTGCGTTACTGGATGCCCCACATCAAGATTACTGAGCCTGTACATTTTCAGCAGAAACTGGAGCAAGATTTAGAACGTTATTTACGTTCTGCGGGATAAAATCGCACGTCTGTATAAGATGGCTTGATTGATAGTTTGACTTATTTTCTAAATTTCAGACATAAAAAAACCAGCTTAATGCTGGAGATTTTATTGCACCATTTTAACAAGGATTAAAATGGTGCCCGAGGCCAGACTCGAACTGGCACGCTTTGTGGGCGGGGGATTTTAAATCCCCTGTGTCTACCGATTTCACCACTCGGGCTTTAACAAGATGGAGGCGGAGGTCGGAATCGAACCGGCGTCCACGGAGTTGCAGTCCGCTGCATGACCACTCTGCCACCCCGCCACGTCTTGTTGATGCGTATATTATCAAGCCCTGAAAAAAAAACAATAGCATATTCATTTGTATGCGCATAAAAACAGCATCTGGCGGAAAATATTTAAATTATTCATGTAGAATGTGCAAAATTGATTCATATCAACACTTGGGAGAAATGCCGTGGCATTAGTTCTAGACGGTCGTGCATTGGCGAAGCAAATTGAAGCTGACTTGTTTACTCGCGTAGAAGCGCTGAAAGCAAAATCAGGTCGTACTCCAATTCTTGCGACGATTTTGGTAGGTGACGATGGTGCATCTGCAACTTATGTGCGTATGAAAGGCAATGCTTGTCGCCGTGTTGGTATGGATTCATTAAAAGTTGAGCTTCCAACCGAAACCACAACTGAACAACTTCTTGCAGAAATTGAAAAGTTAAATGCCAATCCAGATGTACACGGTATTCTGCTTCAGCATCCGGTTCCTGCACAAATCGATGAGCGTGCTTGCTTCGACGCAATCTCACTTGAAAAAGACGTCGATGGCGTCACTTGCCTGGGTTACGGGCGTATGGCGATGGGCGAAGCTGCCTATGGTTCAGCGACGCCTGCCGGGATCATGACGATTCTGAAAGAAAACAACATTGAAATCGCGGGTAAACATGCGGTGGTTGTCGGTCGTTCTGCAATTTTGGGCAAACCAATGGCGGCAATGCTGCTTGAAGCCAACGCAACTGTGACCATTTGCCATTCACGCACTCAAAACTTACCTGAATTTGTAAAACAAGCCGATATTATTGTTGGTGCGGTCGGTAAAGCGGAATTGATTCAAAAAGACTGGATCAAACCAGGTGCAGTGGTGGTTGATGCAGGTTTCCATCCACGGGATGGCGGTGGGGTAGGTGATATCCAGTTGCAAGGCATTGAAGACATTGCGTCTGCTTATACCCCGGTTCCGGGTGGTGTGGGCCCGATGACCATCACCACTTTGATTCGTCAAACGGTAGAAGCTGCTGAAAAAGCGCTTGGTTAATTAAATCCTCCCTGACCCTCCTTTTTCAAAGAAGGGAAGCTAATCATCAATTTTTAGATGGAAGTTCCCCTCTTTCCTAAAGAGGGGTTAGGGGAGATTTTTTGAATATATAGATATAAATTAAAAGAAAACCCAATGAGCTGTACCTTTCAATTGCCTAAAGCCCCTCAGCATCTGCTAAAAGCCTTACATGATGTGATTCCACATTGTGAATTACAGGCGCAGCAGCTTCCCGATACGCCTATTTCTTTATGGCTCATTCCACCGGTATTTCCAACAGATAAACTCGATGATGAAGTGATTCGTCGTATCTGGAATGATACGCCGTATTGGATCTTTTGTTGGGCGTCTGGCTTGTCTATGGCTCAATGGCTATTGGCTGAACCACAGCATGTCAAAGACAAGGTGGTACTGGATTTTGGTGCGGGTTCGGGTGTAGTGGCGATCGCAGCGAAAATGGCAGGCGCAAAACGGGTGATTTGCTGTGATATCGACCAGATCAGTCTGGATGCATGTCGTGCCAATGCAGAGCTGAATAATGTTGAACTGGAATATCTGGATGATCTGTATAAGGCAGAGCAGCTAGATATTCTGTTAGCCGCAGATGTGCTCTATGATCAATGCAACCGTTTTTTCCTGGATGAATTTTTAAAATTCGCACCTGAAGTATGGGTGGCAGACAGTCGAGTCAAAAATTTTAGTCATCCAAAGTATATAAAGCTGGATGAACGTAGTGCAACGACCTGGCCAGACCTGGATGAATCACCGGAATTTCGTAATGTCAGTTTTTATAAAACACGTTGAATTTGAAAAATAAAAAGGGCAATAAGCCCTTTTTTATTGTATTGCTTTGAATATATCGGATATTAAGAACAAGTATAACGAATGACACGCATCGTGGTTGGGCGGGCGTCTAAGGCTTCGCGTGCACCGAGATTCTCGCTATTATATAGATCTGGGGTATTGCTTAAGCTGATTTGCGTGCGGCTATTACCTAATTGGCGGCCATATTGTTCCTGCTCCGCAAGTGGATTAGAAATTTCATTGGTGCTTAAAATCTGGATATTATAGGTTTTTGAGCTGCCCAAAGTCTGTTGACAGGCTGCCTGCAATCTTCTTTCATCCTGATTAGGCCGTCCTGAAAGCGTATAGCTCAAGGTTGCTGTATTGCCTGAACGTTCCAGAATTTCATAGCCACTTTTTCCGTTGAACTGATGTGGTGCCGTCTGACACGCACTCAACATGAAGCTGCTTGCAGCCAGAGCTAAAATGACTGTTGTTCTTTTCATATTTATATTTCCTAAAGTCTTGCGCTAATTATGCCATAGTTTGCTTCAACTGCTGCTCTGGTCAATTGTGATCAATTGTTTATCCATTTAATAAAAAAGGCCGCTTACGCGACCTTTTTTAATCAAACTTTTAGATCAATCAGCAATTAAGCAGATTTAACCGCAGCAATTAATTCTGCTTGACGTTGTTTTAACGCCTCTGGCAAACGACCACCAAGTTTGTCGAACAATTCAGTGTGGCTTTCAAGTTCTTTGATCCATTGATCTTTATCTTGAGCAGTCACAAGGTCAAATTGTTCTTTAGTAAAGTCAGAACCAGTCCAGTTCAACTGTTCATAAGTTGGAACGCGGCCAATTGGTGTGTCAACAGCAGTTGCACGACCTTCACAGCGGTCAATGATCCACTCAAGAACGCGCATGTTTTGACCGAAACCAGGCCATACGAAGTTGCCTTCAGCGTCACGACGGAACCAGTTCACGTTATAGATCCCAGGAAGTTTGTTGCCAGCAGCTTCAGCTTTCTCAGCAACTTGCTCGCCCATTTCTAACCAGTGCGTGAAGTAATCCGCCATGTTGTAGCCAGCGAAAGGAAGCATCGCGAACGGGTCACGACGAACAATACCTTGTTGACCAACAGCAGCAGCAGTGGTTTCAGAGCCCATGGTTGCAGCTTTGTAAACACCATCAACCCAGTCAAATGCTTCTGAAATTAGAGGCACTGTGTCCGCGCGGCGACCACCGAAGATGAACGCAGAAATTGGAACACCTGCTGGATTTTCCCAGTCAGCGTCAATCGAAGGGCATTGACCAGCAGCAACAGTGAAGCGAGCATTTGGATGCGCAGCTTTTTCTTCGCCAGTGTGAGGTTGACCTTTCCAGTTGGTCAGGTTAGCAGGTACTTCTTTAGAAAGACCTTCCCACCATACTTCGCCGTTGTCAGTTACAGCAACGTTGGTATAGATCACATCTTTAGTTAATGTTGCCATACAGTTCGGGTTGGTCTTGGTATTTGTACCCGGCGCTACACCGAAGAAACCAGCTTCAGGGTTGATGGCATATAAGCGACCATCTTCACCTGGTTTGATCCAAGCAATATCGTCACCTACAGTTTCAATTTTCCAGCCTTCGTAGCCCGCTGGTGGAATCAACATCGCGAAGTTGGTTTTACCACATGCAGATGGGAATGCCGCTGCGATATAGTGTTTTTCGCCTTGTGGATTGGTCACGCCAAGGATCAGCATGTGTTCAGCTAACCAGCCTTGTTGACGACCCATAAATGATGCAATACGTAAAGCCAGGCATTTTTTACCAAGCAATGCGTTACCGCCGTAACCAGAACCGTAAGACCAGATCTCACGAGTTTCTGGATAATGCACGATGTATTTTTCAGGGTTGCAAGGCCATGCAACGTCTTTTTCGCCTTGTTCTAGCGGAGCGCCCACAGTATGTACGCATGGAACGTATTCACCATCAGTACCTAGAACGTCATAAACAGCTTTACCCATGCGAGCCATTTTAGACATGCTTACAGCAACGTAAGGAGAATCTGTTAATTCGATACCGATGTGTGCAATATGAGAACCTAAAGGACCCATAGAGAAAGGCACAACGTACAAAGTACGACCTTTCATAGAACCATCAAACAAACCGTTGAGGCGAGCACGCATTTCAGCAGGTGCTTCCCAGTTGTTGGTTGCGCCAGCGTCTTCTTTGTTTTCAGAGCAAATGTAAGTACGACCTTCAACACGAGCAACGTCAGAAGGATCAGAATTCGCAAGATAAGAACCAGGATGAGTTTCTTGATTCAGTGCTTGCATTGTGCCGTTAGCGATCATCAAGTCGATATAACGTTGATATTCTTCTGCGCTACCGTCACACCATTCAATTTTTGCTGGTTTTGTTAATTTAGCAATCTCTTCCACCCAAGCAATAAGCTTAGGGTGACGAACGAATTCTGGTGCGTTCACTTGGGTCATGGTGAGGCCTATCTCAAATGTGTACAAAAAGGATGTACAAAGTACAATCCGAGCAATAAAAATGTTGCCCGGATGATATATGAAAAAAAGTGGCTGTATTAAAGCATAAAATGATAAAAAAAATAAGACCAAAGAAGCACTAGATTTCTTTTGGCATATAATGCTATTTTATTTGTAAATATAATGAAAACAATAAGATAAAACTAAATATTTGAATTGTCTTGGTTATTTATTTTAATTATGAATAGTATTTATTTTAAAAATTATTAATAAAATCAATTTATTAATTTTATAGCACGTCTCATATTCGTTATTGATTAAATAAATGGTTGCCATTTGAATTTTACATAAAGCTACTGTTAATTGTCTATGAATTGGACAAAATGCCAATAGGCTTCATAAAGTTGTGCGAAAAATGTCTAATCAATCTAAACCCTTATCGCTTATTTATAATCATAATGCTGGTTTTCGCATACAAGGGCCAGAAGGGATCTATGAACAACTGACTGAAATATTTTCAGCGCAAGGTTATCAGACTAAAGCTTATGAAATCAATGATTCACAGCAATTTGATCACGTTATGGCGGAGGTGTTGACACGACATTTAGCGTCGGATGAAGCAGGTATCGTGGTGGCAGCAGGTGGGGATGGTACTTTAAATACAGTCGCCAAACATTTATTGAATACGCAAATTTCTGTTGGAATTTTACCCTTGGGTACTTTTAATTATGTAGCCAGATTATTAGATATTCCCTTGGATTTAATTGAAGCCGCTAAAGTGATTGCCACGGGACAATCTAAACGTATCAATGTAGCCCAAATTAATCAGGATATTTATCTGAATAATGCCAGTTTGGGCCTGTATCCCTTATTTATCAAAAAACGTGAAGATTATAACCGGCGGTTTGGTCGATTGCCGTTACATGCCTATACTTCCGCACTGGATGTGCTGATTCGCGACCGTAAGGAACTGAAACTGGAAATCTGGGTAGATCACAAGAAATATCCGGTAAAAACACCGCTGATCTTTTTTGGCAACAATCCCTTGCAACTGGCAGATATGAAAATGCAGATTGCCAAAGCAGCAGAGCAGGGTAAAGTCGCAGGAGTGGTGGTTTCTAAAAGTGATAAGCTAACTTTATTTAAGCTTGTGTATCAGTTGGTTCGTGGCAAGATTGATCAGGCTTCGGATGTTTACAGTTTTGCTGCCGATCAAGTCCGTATCGAATCTAGATCCAAGAAATTGATGGTGGCGATTGATGGCGAAATCGTAGAAATGGCACCGCCCCTCAATATTTCTGTTTTAAAAAACAGCCTGAGTGTAAGGGTGTCGCATGATCCTGCATCTGTCTGATCTGCATTTTGGGACAGAAAAACCCGAGTGTTTAGAGGCAATTCGACAGTTCTGTCAGACTCATCCTCTGGAAGCGGTCGTCGTCAGTGGTGATCTGACCCAACGCGCACGTTTAAGTCAGTTTTTGGCCTGTAAACGGTTTTTAGATCAGCTTGAGACACCTTATCTGGTAATTCCGGGTAATCATGATATTCCGCTCTATCATTTATGGAATCGGCTGTTCAATCCATTTACCCGTTATCAGCTTTTTTTTGGTGAACTTGAACCGACACTTGAAACAGACAACTTTTATCTGGTGGGGGTGAACTCAATCCGGCGCCGCTATCACACCAAAGGGCATTTATCGCTTGAGCAGATTCAGCGTATTGATCGGAAATTAGGCCAAGCGCCTTCTTCCAAATTAAAAATTATTGTCAGCCATCAACCGTTCTATGTGCCTTTTCAAAATAAGCGCGGTTTTAAGGATAGTCCATTGATGGCCAAAATTGCTTTAGAAGCTTGGGCAGCACATGGCCTGTTTGCAGTCTTGCATGGACATCTGCATCAACCTGCGGTTTATGATTTGAACCTGATCTTTGATTTGGGGGCAGATCATCCTGTTTATGATGTACATGCAGGTACTTCAGCCTCGCATCGGCTACATAAAAAAGAGCCAAATAGTTTTAATCTGATTGATGCATCAGGAAAAATTTCCCAGTATTTATTCGATGACGTGACCCAGTCCTTTCTGTTAAAGCCTGATATGTTGAATAAATAGACGAAAAATCAGTATTCGTTAAAAAAAAGCAATTTTTTTTCATTTTTGCCCTTGAAGCGTTTTATTCCATCTCCATAAAAGTGACATCAAAAATTTTTGATGATGACCCATGGAATAATTAAGTCGTCATCAGTGACCTAAAAAGACTTAGTCTGATGGAGTTAAATATGAGCAACATTCGTCCATTACATGACCGCGTTGTTATTCGTCGTGTTGAAGAAGAAACTAAAACAGCTGGCGGTATTTTACTTCCTGGTTCTGCTGCAGAAAAACCAGCTCAAGGTGAAATCATTGCTGTAGGTAATGGTCAAATCACTGACAATGGTGTACGTGCACTAGATGTAAAAGTTGGCGATAAAGTATTGTTCGGTACGTATGCGGGTACAACTGTGAAAGTTGACGGCGAAGAACTTCTTATTATGAAAGAATCTGACATTTTAGCGGTATTTGCTTAATTTCCGTTTAAAGTCGTCTTATGTTCATCAGAATTTAAAAGATATTAAAAGTATTTGGAGTCAAAAATGTCAGCTAAAGACGTAAAATTTGGTGATTCAGCGCGCAGCAAAATGATTGCTGGTGTGAATATCCTTGCAGATGCAGTGAAAGTAACACTAGGTCCTAAAGGCCGTAACGTTGTGATCGACCGTTCTTTCGGTGCGCCACACATCACCAAAGATGGTGTAACGGTTGCCAAAGAAATCACCCTAAAAGATAAATTCGAAAATATGGGTGCTCAGCTGGTTCGTGAAGTGTCTTCTAAAACTAATGACATCGCAGGTGACGGTACAACCACTGCAACTGTATTGGCTCAAGCAATTTTGAACGAAGGCATCAAGTCAGTTACAGCGGGTATGAACCCAATGGACTTGAAACGCGGTATCGATATCGCTGTTAAATCTTTGGTTGCTGAAATTAAAGCAACTGCTCAACCTGCGTCTGATTCTAAAGCGATTGAACAAGTCGGTTCGATCTCTGCAAACTCTGACACCACTGTAGGTAAACTGATTGCGCAAGCAATGGAAAAAGTGGGCAAAGAAGGCGTCATCACTGTAGAAGAAGGTTCAGGCTTTGAAGATTCTCTAGATGTGGTAGAGGGTATGCAGTTTGACCGCGGTTACATCTCGCCATACTTCGCAAACAAGCAAGACACGTTAACTGCGGAGCTTGAAAATCCGTTCATTCTTCTGGTTGACAAAAAAATCAGCAACATTCGTGAATTGATCACTGTACTTGAAGCTGTCGCGAAAACTGGTAAACCGCTTCTGATCATTGCTGAAGATGTTGAAGGCGAAGCGTTGGCAACTTTGGTTGTCAACAACATGCGCGGCATTATCAAAGTATGTGCAGTTAAAGCACCTGGTTTTGGTGATCGTCGTAAAGCGATGCTGCAAGACATTGCGATCTTGACTGGCGGTACGGTGATTTCTGAAGAAATTGGCATGCAGCTAGATCAAACTGCACTTGAACATTTAGGTACTGCACATAAAGTGACTGTATCTAAAGAAAACACAGTGATTGTGGATGGTGCGGGTAATGCAGGTCAAATCTCTGAACGTGTTCAGCAAATCCGTGCGCAAATTGAAGAATCGACGTCTGAATATGACAAAGAAAAACTTCAAGAACGTGTTGCTAAATTGGCAGGCGGTGTTGCAGTGATCAAAATCGGTGCTGCGACTGAAGTTGAAATGAAAGAGAAGAAAGACCGTGTAGACGATGCCCTTCATGCAACGCGTGCTGCGGTTGAAGAAGGTGTGGTTGCAGGTGGTGGTGTTGCACTGGTACGTGCAGCGAAAGTATTGGATAACGTAACTGGCGCGAATGATGACCAAAACGTAGGTATCAACATTCTACGTCGTGCGATTGAAGCGCCGCTTCGTCAAATCGTATCGAATGCGGGTGATGAGCCTTCAGTGGTGATCAATGCTGTGAAAAATGGCGAAGGCAACTTCGGCTATAATGCGGCAACGGGTGTTTATGGCGATATGCTCGAAATGGGTATTCTTGACCCAGCAAAAGTAACGCGTTCTGCACTTGAGCATGCTGCTTCTGTTGCTGCATTAATGTTGACAACTGAATGTATGATCACGGATATTCCAGAAGACAAGCCTGCAATGCCTGATATGGGCGGCATGGGTGGTATGGGCGGCATGATGTAATTCATGTTGATCATTTGATCTTAAAAAATCCCTACCTCAGGTAGGGATTTTTTTTATTTCTTGATAAAAAATTATGATTTCAATAAAAAATAGAGTAAAATTTGAGACATAAGTTTAATCTAGATTAGAAAATGCCAACAGGGCATCACTTTCTATTGAAAAATTGATTAATGTTTATTTTTGTAACATTTGATCTTGGAATATATAAATTTTTGATTTATCATTTAATCAAAATATAATTGATATGCGGCTATATGAACAGTACAGTTATAAATAATGAGGGAAAAAGTTCAGATGATCATTCTGAACTGATATTAATTAGTAAAAGCGAATTAAAAGCTTTATACCGGAAATTAAAAGAGTATGAAGATCGCTTAAGGGGATACGAGCATGAACATAAAAGAATTTTAGCTTATTTTACGAATAAAAATTACAATTGATTCAGTTCATCAATCAACCTTTTAATGATATCTTTATGATTCTTTTTTAAAGCGCGAAACTTTAGATAATAGTCTAGATCTCCAGCATCGTGTTCTGAAATCTGGGCACTCGGACTAATATCCTGGTCTCCAAATCTTAGCCATTGATTAGATACATTTAACCAAATCGCTAAAATAGAGAGTTTATCTTGGCTAGGGATGGCCTTACCTAATAACCAGTTATTCGCAGATTGTACTGAAATTGGGCTGCCGTCATAACGGTGATTGAACTCCCTAGATAAAAAAGTAGGGCTAATAGGGTGTGCAGCATCCAGTAAAGCTTGTTTCAATCGTTCAGCAAATAATTTTTTTTCTTGCTGATTGCTCATAAATTAAGTTCTCTCTTTCTATCTCATCATACACTTTATAAGTTTTATCTTAAAAATGTATTTAAAATACTACAATGATTTTAAGAGCATCATTTTAAGAAAACTCGACTCATATTTCAATTGTAACAAGGTTGTTTATCCTATCTTGTTGTAATTATTTGTAATTATTATTTGTTTCTATATTTTATGTTTAGTTTAGCTTAATACAAATATCAGGTAATCAATCTGTTAATTAATCAAGGTTACTTTATCATTTTTTATTTCTTAAATTGCTATTTAAAACAAAATCTTAAGTTAATTTCATATTATTTTCACCCTTAAAATCAATTTTAAATTTAAAAATAAATCAAATATTGATTGATATCTTTGTTTCGTTTTGTATATTATTGCCTCAGGTCCGCTCTAGCAGCGGCAGGTAGTGGATGGCAGTCTCCAGAACAACCAGACATTCAACTCAGTTTTGCTGGTTTACATCAATCCTAGGGTAGACCAGTCTTTTTATAAAAATTGAAGGAAATTTATATGAAATTTCAAAAGACTTTATTGGCAGTAGCACTTGCAATTTCGGCTGTAGCAGTAAATGCAGCAGATCCTGTTACTAGTAAAACTCCTGTTTACCAATATGGTAAAACAGCAGATTTAGGTGCAACTGATGTAATTTATAAAATTAATGATGTTGCTTATACGTTATCAGCTACCGAGGGTTTCGTTAAGTTTGAGGGAGATGTTTCACAGTATACTAACCTTTTACGTGGTGGTCTGGTTGATTCAACTGCAGCTATTGGTAAAGACGAAGAAGATACTTTTGATGGTTCTGTAGGTGACGTAGTTTTTGCTTCAAACTGGAAAGACACAGTTGTTTCAAATCCTGGTGCTGTAACATCACTTGATGGTACAATTACTGCTCCTGAAGCAGGTACAGGTCAAAATATTGATGCTGATATTGTTATTCCTGCTTATGCATACCTTAAAAAAACTGAGTATCAGGACTTTGTGGCTGGAAATATTGGTGAAAATCTAGGTGTTGGTATCATTGATGGTGTTGCAACATTCGATAAAAATAATAATCTACTTTCTTCTGTAGAATCAGGTTCAGCATTAACTTCAAAAGGCTTAGGTTTGGTTCATGAAGCTGATAACTTGAATCCGAATGTAGTCATTGATTTTGAGAAAGGTCTTGTAACAGAAACTACAATTAGTGGTGGTACTGTAACTTCAAACCAAGAAGTAAAAGCTTATGGTACTGGTACGACAATTGAAGTAATCGAAGTTGGTGGTAAATTCTATTCAGTAGGTAAAAATGGTACTGATCTTACAGAATTTACTGGGGATACAACTGGGTTAGCTTCAAAATTAATTGGTGCTGGTGCAGCGAATGGTTTCAATGATTCAAAAACTGAGATCAAAACTACTGAGGCATTCGTTGGTGCACAACAAACAACCTATGGCGAGTCTACTGTATCTTTTGATAATGCTAATAGTATTACAGTTGGTAATGCTGACGTAAATAGTGTTTTAGAAGCTGGTAAACAGTATGCAGTTACTGGTACTGATGCAAATCGCATTGAAACTGCTCAGTCAGTAACTACCGGTATTATCGCTTCTGAAGATGGTAAAAATACTTATGGTTTAGTTGTTTCTCAAACAGAAACTGGTAAAGCAGATGCTTATACAACTGTTACAGCTAATGGTATTGAAACTACTGGTGACGTCACTATCTTTGCTGGTTCAGACAAGCAAACTACAGTTGGTTCATTTATTGAAACAGCTAAAGCTGCAATTGAAGCTAATGTTGACGAAAAAGTTGCAGCTGTTGCAACAACCGTTGAAACTGGCTTGACTGCAGCGGCAACTGATCGCCAAGCGATTCGTAGTGAAGTTGAAACTGGTTTGACGGCAGCAGCAACCGATCGTCAAGTGATTCGTTCAGAATTTGCAGCAGCTGACACCGCAACTTTAGCTTCTGCAAATGCTTATACAGATACACAAGTGGTTAATGTAAATTCACGTGTGAACCAATTAAACTCACGTGTTGATGACGTAGAAAAAACTGCTTACCGTGGTGTGGCAATTGCATTAGCTGCTCAACAACAAATTCCTAACATCGGTGCTGGTCAATTCGCTGTATTTGGCGGTGTAGGTCACTATGAAGGTGAGTCTGCTGGTGCTCTAGGTGTTGCAAGCGTGTTTGCTGATGGCCGTACTTCTGTAAGTGCTGCTCTTGGTTTCGCTGGCGGTAACGAAGTTGGTGGCCGTGTAGGTGTATCATACGTATTTGGCGGTAAGTAATTACTCCTTATACTGAGCTATAAAAAAATCCCCGCAATATGCGGGGGTTTTTTATGTCTTTACAAAATTATGATGAAGACTTTTTAACTAATTTGTAATTTAAATTACTCTCAATTTTCTTACCTGACTCCACATCACGTGCTTCAATGAAATTTTCGCCAACAAAGAATTTACGGTTTTCAGCTTTGTTATCTAATGTGATGAGTGACGGATCCTGAGGATCAAAACTAAAACTGCCTTTGAGCTCAAATTCATTATTATTAGCTTTCCCTAAATATTCTTCACTCAGTTCATAAGTCTTATCTGAATTAAGCTGTAACTCGACTTTAATGCCTTCACAGTCGGCACAAGGAAATACACCTTCATATTCACCTGCCCAATCTAATGAGGTCTCTGCGCTATCAGCCCGAGTCAGATTGGTACCGGAGTTATTTTGCTCCGTCATCGCTGGGCTGGATGGTGCATTATGATTCATTGGCTCATTGTCATTCTGTTTTGAACATGCTGTCAACGTTGATGAAATAGCGACTACCATCGCAGCAGTGAATATAAATTTCTTCATTGTTTTGATCCTATGGATTTATTTGTTAGCTAATTACATTAAAAGCAGTCTATATAGATAAATAGAGCAATCTTGTTAAAGTTTGATTCATTAGGTGAATCAGATCAAAGTTATTCATCAATCAATAGACTTCAGGGATTTTCATAAAATATTAAAGGTATTTTATGTCGTTTCACCAAGGGCTGCTTGGCGCTATGATTAAGAAAGAACTATAAAAAATGAGGCAGCAATGAAATTAGAACAAGAAAATAATCTGATTGCAAAAATTTATGATGCTGCATTATTGCCAGCTTTGTGGCTGGAGGTGATCGAAGATATCGTGAGCTACACTAAAAGTAAGAGTGCAATCTTTACCGGTCTGGATCAGCTTAATCCAGGCTATGATTTTGTTCACACGTATAATATCCCGAATGAAAGTTTGGCTGCCTATCAGGATGAGCGTATCAGAGTGATTGATATGAAGCTCCATATGCCCTTATGGAATGATATTGAGATGGGGGATGCGCTAAATCAGAATTGTCAGCATTATGCAGAGCGGCCCGGTACGGATCATTATGTATTTTATGAAAAATGTTTAAAGCCAACAGGTGTCTGCTATCTGGCAGGCGTGTTGCTCGATCAAGGTCATTATCGCTGGGCCGTACTCGGTATCCATCGTGCGCCTGAGGTGCAGCCTTTTGAACAGGCAGAGCTGGATTTTCTCCGACGAATCAGTATTCATTTACGCCGGGCTTTACAAATTCACCGACAAATCAGCTTGATTCAACAAGATAATTTAAACTTGTATACGCTATTGGAGGGTTTAAAAACAGGGATTGTGCTGCTTGATCAAAACTTGTGTTTAAGCTATTCCAATCCTGTTGCACAGCAGATGATTCAGCAAAGTTCATGTCTGGATCTGGATAGACATAATCATCTAAAAACCCATCCTTCTCAGCAGGCACGTCTTGATCAGTTGTTAGAAAGTGCTTTACTGGATGCTACAACGGTTCAGGCTGAGGTCGGTGGAGTCTTGGCACTGAGTGATAGTACAGGGTCTCAATTAATGCTCACAATCGTGCCGTTTAAAAAATTAAGAAATATGCAGCTTTTACAAGCGGATCAGCACCAGATTGCATTATTTATGACCGACAAGAACCAGCATTACTCACTGTCCAGAGCTTATCTACAGCAGTGCTACCATCTGTCAAAGCGAGAGTTTGATTTATGTGAATTGTTAATTAATGGCTATAAGCTGGAAGATATTGCAGAGCAATGTGGCATTACCCTAAGCTCAGTTCGAACCTATTTTAAAAATATTTATGAAAAGACCAACTGCACCTCACAAATTGAGCTGATGCACTTATTAATGGGATGTACGATTCAGTTTGAACATATTGATTAAACCGGCCTGAATTTCATATTCAAGCCGGTTTATATGGGTTATTTAACACGTTGTAAAGTTACAGGATCTTCACCTTGCGGATGTAAGATAAGATTGTTGTTAGATATATTGATGCTTGCAATTGTCTTGCTGCCATTTGAACTATCTTGTAATCCACCACACTCGTTGGTATCGAATAATACCTCGGTTGTGGTGAGAGTATTTGCTGACAATGTATATTTGCCATATTCAATTCCTGGCCAACCACAGTCATCTCCACCTTCAGTGTCTAGGAAGAAATAATAGTTGTTATCAAAGAAAGCAAATAGGTGCGTTTCATTGAGTCGCCACGTGCCGACGAGACTATTAGACTGCTTAACTCGATTTAAACGGTATTCAGTACTAACGCCGGGTTCAGTAAGAATTAATTGAGTTCCATTAAAGTTTAAAGAATAAGGTTTATTCTCGGCAGGATGTGAAAGTCCCCATTCACCATTGGTGTCATGTAGGATTTCCGGTTCAATCACGGTTGTTGTTGCATTCCATTTTAAGCGGCCCATTTCAATGCCTGCTTGACCACTCTCATCTTTTGCTTCTGCTTCACCTAGTGCATAGCGTCCATCTTCCAGAATGTGAATCAACACAGCAGTGTTATCGGTACGGTTAATCTCCCACGTACCGGCAATATCTTTGTAGAAGGTCGCTTGGAAGTTTTCTGAAGCTTTTTCTGGTGTTATCAACTGATCTGGTGTGATGGCTGTTTTGGTGACAACTTCATTTACGAAGTCGGTGGTACTTTGGTTAAAATTAAGCTTTACAGCAGTGAAGGCTGTTTTAGTGTCATCACTAATCTGAATGCCATCGCTATGATCACCTTTTCCATCTAAGGATTGTAAAAAAACCATAAGGTTGATACGCGCATTTTCACTTTCGACTAAATCTAATGGTGTGATACGCTCCTTTGCTTCAATTTCATCACCGAGTTGTACACCCCCAATAAAGAATTTTACTTTTTCATCATCATTAAATTTAAATTCTCCTTTTTCGTTGGTAACTCCTGTTGCACCACTACTGGTGATATAGGTCACCCCTGAAATGATTCCGTCCGTCAGTACGCCGGTTTGGGTGCCAACATTGTTTGCTGGAGGTGTACTGGCATTATCATCCGAACCGCCGCAGGCACTAAGTAACCCCGCTAAAGCAATACAAAGTAAAGTCTTTTTCATTAGGGCGTGTCATCAATTAGCTTGAGGAAAACCGCCTTGTCCCCATTATACTTTTATGACTAAACGCTATGCATTAAAAGATGAGCAGTGGGAACAGATTAAAGATCTGTTACCTGGACGAATGGGTACTGTTGGAGTAACGGCCAAAGATAACCGACTATTTGTTGAAGCGGTATTGTATCGGTATCGTTCAGGTATCCCGTGGCGAGACTTACCCCAACGCTTTGGTGATTTTAGAGTCGTGCATACTCGTTTTAGTCGTTGGGCTAAAACAGGT